>NZ_JBICZL010000011.1:355877-364896 GCF_043201875.1 Streptomyces sp. NPDC048248 | reverse complement strand
ATCGAGCCCTATCAGGGTCCGCCGAGCGGGCGGCACACCACCGTGCTCTACGCGCCGACGTGGGAGGGCTGGGACGGCAACCCCGGCAACACCTCCGTGATCCTGGCCGGCGAGAACATCGTGCGTGCGCTGCTGGCCGATGACGATGTGCGGCTGCTGTACAAGCCGCATCCGATGACGGGTTCGGTCGATCCGCGGGCCGGTGCGGCCAATGCCCGTATCCAGGCGATGATCGCCGAGGCCAATGCCCGCCGTAGCGGTGCCCTGCCCGGGCCTGAGGCGGCGGCCGAGCTCGCGCTGCGGACCGAGGAGCTCAATGCGCTGACCACTTCGGCGTTCCGTCGCAGTGCCGATGAGCTGGAGCGGATGCGGCTGCAGGGCACCCCGGAAGAGGGCCGTGCGGCGGCGGTGGCCGATGCCGTCACCGCCTGGGAGGGTGCCTACTGGGCGTCCTTCCCGCAGTGGGAGCACCGCATCATCACCACCGCCCGTCCTGCGATCTTCACCTGCTTCAACCAGGCCGACGTGCTGATCAGTGACGTCTCCAGCGTCGTGTCGGACTACCTCAGCAGCGAAAAGCCCTACGCGGTGGCGAACACCACCGGTATGAGCGAGGACGACTTCCGCGCGCACTTCCCCACCGTCCGCGCGGCCACCATCCTCACCCCCAAGGCCGACGGCGTCCCCGCCCTCCTCGACGCCGTCCGCCACCCCGAGCACGACACCCTCGCCCCCGAGCGCGCCGCGCTCAAGACCCACCTGCTGGGCCCCTCCGACCCGCCCTCCCCCGTCCGCTTCAACCAGGCCGCCCTCGACCTCGCAGCCCAGGCCGACGAACGCCGCACCCGCATGGAAACCCGCCTCGCCGGCATCCCCGGACAACGCTCCCAGGACCTGGACGCCGACGAGAGCGCCGAACGCGAGTCCAGCGACATCGAGGACGCACCGGCCGCCGTCTAGGCCGCAGCCGGGCGCCCACGCGGCGGGAACCGGCACAGCGCAACGGGGAAGGCCCCCGGGAGGAATCCTCCCGGGGGCCTTCCCCGTTGCGCTGTGCCCGCGCCGACCGCCGGGACACCGGGCGGTGTCCCGGCCGGCGAGCGGCTAGAAGGGCTGGAAGCCGTCGTACTCCTGGTCGGCCTCGTCCCGCTCCAGGTCGCGGTCCTTGCGGCGCTGAGCGGCCGGTCGGGGCGCCTCCAGGCGGTGGTCCTCGCCACGACGGCCCAGCATCTCCGCGCCGGCGGCCATCAGCGGCTCCCAGTCGAAGACCACGGCGTTGTCCTCCTGACCGATCGCGATGCCGTCACCGGCGTGCGCGCCGGCCTTGCGCAGCGCGTCCTCCACACCGAGGCGGTTGAGCCGGTCCGCGAGGTAGCCGACGGCCTCGTCGTTGTTGAAATCGGTCTGGTTGACCCAGCGCTCGGGCTTCTCACCGCGCACCCGGAAGAAGTTCTCGCCCTCGGCCGTCACCGTGAAGCCCGTGTCGTCCACGGCCTTCGGGCGGATCACGATGCGGGTGGCCTCCTGCACCGGCTTGGCGGCGCGGGCCTTGGCGACGATGTCCGCCAGCGCGAAGGACAGCTCCTTCAGGCCGATGTGGGCGACGGCCGAGACCTCGAAGACGCGATAGCCGCGCTCCTCCAGGTCGGGGCGGATCATGTCGGCGAGGTCCTTGCCGTCCGGCACGTCGATCTTGTTGAGGACGACCACCCGCGGACGGTCGTCAAGGCCGCCGTACTGCGACAGCTCCGCCTCGATCATGTCGAGGTCGGAGACCGGGTCGCGGTCCGACTCCAGGGTCGCGGTGTCCAGGACGTGCACGAGCAGCTCACAGCGCTCGACGTGCCGCAGGAACTCCAGCCCCAGGCCCTTGCCCTGGCTGGCGCCGGGGATCAGGCCGGGCACGTCCGCGATGGTGTAGACGGTCGAACCCGCGGTCACCACACCGAGGTTGGGCACCAGGGTGGTGAAGGGGTAGTCGGCGATCTTCGGCTTGGCGGCCGACAGAACGGAGATCAGCGACGACTTTCCGGCGCTCGGGTAGCCCACCAGCGCGATATCCGCGACGGTCTTCAGCTCCAGGACGATGTCCCGCGCCTCGCCGGGCTCGCCGAGCAGCGCGAAGCCGGGGGCCTTGCGGCGGGCGGAGGCCAGCGCGGCGTTGCCGAGGCCGCCGCGGCCGCCCTGGCCCGCGACGAAGGTGGTGCCCTGGCCGACGAGGTCGGCGAGCACATTGCCCTGGCGGTCCAGGACGACGGTGCCGTCCGGGACGGGCAGGACCAGGTCCTGGCCGTTCTTGCCGGAGCGGTTGTCGCCCGCGCCGGGCTGGCCGTTGGTGGCCTTGCGGTGCGGGTGATGGTGATAGTCGAGGAGGGTGGTGACGTCCTGGTCGACGACCAGGGTCACATCGCCGCCACGGCCGCCGTTGCCGCCGTCGGGGCCGCCCAGGGGCTTGAATTTCTCCCGCATCACGGAGGCCACGCCGTGGCCTCCGTTACCCGCGGCGACATGCAGCTCGACGCGGTCCACGAAGGTGGTCATGGTTGGGGTGCCTCCAGATAACTACGGGAATGTCTCTGTACTAACACGCCAAGGGCGGACCGGCCTTCCCGCTCTCGCGGGAAAAGGCGGTCCGCCCTCGGAGTGGTGCTAATGCTGAGCTATCGCTCGGTGGCTGATTACTCGGCGACCGGAACGATGTTCACGACCTTGCGACCACGGTGGGTGCCGAACTGCACCGCGCCCGCAGCCAGGGCGAACAGGGTGTCGTCGCCGCCGCGGCCGACGCCCGTGCCCGGGTGGAAGTGGGTGCCACGCTGGCGGACCAGGATCTCACCGGCGTTGACGGCCTGACCGCCGAAGCGCTTCACGCCGAGCCGCTGAGCATTGGAGTCGCGACCGTTCCGAGTGGACGATGCGCCCTTCTTGTGTGCCATGTCTCGTCAGTCCCTTACTTCGCCGGAGCGTCGATGCCGGTGATCTTCAGCGCCGTGTGGAGCTGGCGGTGGCCGATGCGCTTCTTGTAACCGGTCTTGTTCTTGTACTTCTGGATCCGGATCTTGTCGCCCTTGTGGTGGTCCACGACCTCGGTCTGGACCTTCACGCCGGCCAGGACCCACGGGTCACTGGTGACGGAGTCGCCGTCGACGACCAGCAGCGTGGAGAGCTCGACGGTGTCGCCGACCTTGCTGGTGGAAATGCGGTCAACCTCGATGACGTCGCCAACAGCAACCTTCTGCTGGCGTCCGCCGGTGCGCACGATCGCGTACACGCGGAACTCTCTTTCGCTAGAAACGGGTCCTCTGATGCCAGCCGCTCACACAGGCTTGGAAATGCCCGTGGAATCCGAGTGGACGAGCGGCCTCCCTCGGCGGACCGAGAGGTGTTTGCTCAGGGGTTTGGTGCCACACAGACACCGACGGTCAAGGTTACGGGGCCTCGACCAGGGGGTCAAACCGGCCCCGGACCGCTGACGGTCCGGGGCCGGCCCCGTTGCCGGGTGGTGCTCAGTCCTCCGTCGAAGCCGACACCGAGGGCAGCGACTGCTGCTCGGCGGCAGCGGTCTTCTTGGCCGCCGCCTTCGTCGTCTTCTTGGCGGCCGTCTTCTTCGTGGTGGTGGCCTTCTTGGTGGCGGTGGCCTTCTTGGCGGTGGTCTTCTTCGCCGCCGTCTTCTTGGCCGTCGTCGTCTTGGCGGTCGCCGTCTTGGCCGCGGTCTTCTTCGCCGCGGTCTTACGGGTCGTCGCCTTCTTCGCCGTCTTCTTCGCCGGCTCCGCCTCTGCGCCCTCGGCGGGCTCCGGGGCCTCGGCCGACGCCTCGGCGTCCGGCTCGACGGGCTCGGCAGCCGGCGGCGCGGTGACCACGACGGTCGAGGAGTCGTCGGAGACCTGCGGCGAGCCCGCCGGAGCGGTCGCCTTACGGGTGGCCCGACGGCGCGGACGGGCCGGCGCGGCCTCCGCGGCCGGTGCCGGCTCGGGCTCCGGCTGCGGCTCCGGTGCGGTCTCGACCGGCACGACGATCGCGGCGGCCTCCTCCGCGGCCTTGGGGGCGCCCGCCGGGGCGGACACCTTCCGGCTCGCGCGACGGCGGCCACGGCCGCGTCCGGCGGCCGCCTCGGCCTCCGCCGGGCTGCCGTACCACTCGTCGGCCTCGGCGACCGCGGGCTGCAGCTCGGCCTCGGTCACCGGAGCGGGCTCCAGTTCCGGGGCAGCCTCCTCCGCCACCGCGACGTCCTCGTGCTGGTGGTCGACGTGCGCCTCGTGCCGCTCGCCGTTGCCGGACTTGCCCTTCTTCTTGCGCTTGCCGCCACCGCCGACGGACGTCGGCTGGTCCATGTGGACGATGACGCCGCGGCCGTTGCAGTGCACACACGACTCGGAGAAGGACTCCAGCAGGCCCTGGCCGACCCGCTTGCGGGTCATCTGGACCAGGCCGAGCGAGGTGACCTCGGCAACCTGGTGCTTGGTGCGGTCCCGGCCCAGGCACTCCAGCATCCGCCGCAGCACGAGGTCCCGGTTGGACTCCAGCACCATGTCGATGAAGTCGATGACGACGATGCCGCCGAGGTCGCGCAGCCGCAGCTGGCGCACGATCTCCTCGGCCGCCTCCAGGTTGTTCCTGGTGACGGTCTCCTCGAGGTTGCCGCCCTGACCGGTGAACTTGCCGGTGTTGACGTCGATCACGATCATCGCTTCGGTCTTGTCGATCACCAGCGAACCACCGCTGGGCAGCCAGACCTTGCGGTCCAGCGCCTTCATCAGCTGCTCGTCGATGCGGTACGTCGCGAAGACGTCGACATCCGAAGTCCACTTCTGCAGACGGTCGGTGAGGTCCGGCGCGACATGCGCGACATAGCCGTGGATGGTCTCCCAGGCTTCGTCACCGCTGACGATGACCTTGGAGAAGTCCTCGTTGAAGATGTCGCGGACGACCCGCACGGTCATGTCCGGCTCGCCGTAGAGCAGCGTCGGCGCGTTGGAGCTGCTGCTCTTGGCCTTCTGCTGGATCTCTTCCCACTGCGCCTGGAGGCGCTGGACGTCGCGCGCCAGCTCGTCCTCGCTCGCGCCCTCCGCGGCGGTACGGACGATGACGCCCGCGTCCTCGGGGACGATCTTCTTGAGGATCTGCTTCAGCCGGGCGCGCTCGGTGTCCGGCAGCTTGCGGCTGATACCCGTCATCGAGCCCTCGGGCACGTAGACGAGGTAGCGGCCGGGCAGCGAGACCTGGCTGGTCAGGCGGGCGCCCTTGTGGCCGATCGGGTCCTTGGTGACCTGGACCAGCACGGACTGGCCGGACTTCAGCGCGGTCTCGATGCGGCGGGGGCCATTGGCCATGCCCAGCGCCTCGAAGTTGACCTCGCCGGCGTACAGCACGGCGTTGCGGCCCTTGCCGATGTCGACGAAGGCGGCCTCCATCGACGGCAGGACGTTCTGCACCTTGCCGAGGTAGACGTTGCCGACGTAGGAGGTCGACTGCTCCTTGTTGACGAAGTGCTCCACCAGGACGTTGTCCTCGAGGACGCCGATCTGGGTGCGCTCGCCGCTCTGGCGGACGACCATCACCCGCTCGACGGCCTCGCGGCGCGCGAGGAACTCCGCCTCGGTGATGATCGGCACCCGGCGACGGCCCTGCTCCCGGCCCTCACGACGGCGCTGCTTCTTGGCCTCCAGGCGGGTCGACCCCTTGATCGACTGCACCTCGTCGGCGCTGGTGCCGCCCTCGTCCTTCTTGCGGGGCTCACGGACCTTGACGACCGTGCGCTCCGGGTCGTCGCCGTTGTGGGTCCCCTCCTCGCCGGAGTCACCGCTGCGACGGCGACGGCGGCGACGGCGACGGCTGCTGCTGGAGCCGCCCGCGCCCTGCTCGTCCTCGTCGGCGGCCTGCTCGTCGTCCTCCTCGGGCTCGGCGTCCGCGTCGGCGCTCTCCCGCGCCTCGGACGGCCGGCCCTCGGCGGGCTGGTCGTCGGAGCCGTCGGCGGACTCACCGCGACGGCGGCGACGGCCACCACGGCGGCGGCGGCGCGAGGGGCGGTCGCCGGACTCGTCCTCGCCCTGTGCGCTCTCGCTCCGCGCGGCGTCGTCCTCGGACTCGGACTCGTCCTCGGGCTCCGGCTCCGGCTCCTCGACCGGGGCGGCGGCGACCGGCTCGGGCTCGGCGGGCGCGCCACGACGGCGGCGCCGGCGCGGGGCTGTGGGCTGCTCCTCGCGGACGCGCTCCTCGCGGACCTGCTCCTCGGCCTCGGGCTCCTCGTCCTGACGGGCCGCGGCCGCGGCGGCGGCCGCGGTCTCCGGGGTCTGGAACATCGGCTCGGTGAAGACCGGCGCCTGGAAGACGGCGGTCGGCGGGCGCTGCGCACGGCGACGGCCACGGGCCGGTGCCTCCGGCGCGGCCTCCTCCTCGGCGCGGGGCGCCTCGGCGACCGGCTCCGCGGCGCGCTCACCACGGCGCCGTGCCCGGCGCTTGGGGGCCTCGGTCTGCTGCTCAGCGGCGGCTTCGGCCACGGGGGCTTCGGCTGCGGGGGCTTCCTCGGCGGCGCTCTGCGGGGCACCGGCCGGAGCGGTCGCCTTACGGGTCGCGCGGCGGCGCGAGCGGGCCGGCTTGGCCTCTTCAGCAGGCTCCGCGGCGTCCTCGGGGACGGAGGCGGGGGCGGCGGGCTCGACGGTCTCCGCCTTCACGGGGGCGGTCTCCTCCGCGGCGTTCTGGGGGGCGCCGGCGGGGGCGGTCACCTTGCGCGTGGCGCGTCGGCGGCCACGGGCGGGCCGGGCGTCCTCCTCCTGGGCGGCGGCCGGGGCCTCGTCCGCGACCGGCTGTGCGGCGGGCGCGGGTGCCTCGGCGGCGGCCGGCTCAGGGGTGGATTCGGGCTGCGGGGAGCCGGCGGGCGCGGTGACCTTGCGGGTCGCGCGGCGGCGGGTACGGGCCGGCGCCACGGGGGCGTCGTCCTCGACCTGCGCAGGCTGCGCGGCGGCAGGGGTCTCGGCGGCGGCTTCGGCCGGCTCGGGGGCCTTCTTCGCGGGGGCGTCCTGCGGGGAGCCGGCCGGAGCGGCGACCTTGCGGGTCGCGCGGCGGCGGGTACGGGCCGGCGCGGCGTCTTCGCCGGTGGTGACCGCGGAAGCGGTGCTGTCCTCGGCGGCCGGCTGTGTGGCGGCCGCTTCGGTGCTCACCACCGCGGATGCGGCGGCGCCACCTGCGGGCGGGCCTGCCGGCCGGGATGCCGCGCGGCGCCTGCGGCGGGGCGGCAGCGTGTCGCTGGGCGAGTTGTTGTCGTCGGCACCACGGTCCGCGGACGGCGTGGATTCGGTGGAATCGGTTGGTTCGAGCATGCGGGCGGTTCTCCCGTCACGCTCCCGGGCGCCGGGCCTTGTTCCGGTCCGCGAGCCGCGTGATGTGCGCGGCTTCGCTGTCCGGGGCGTGGGCGCCGCACGGGAGCTGTCGTCTCGCTCGCCGGCCCCAGTTCGGGGACCGGCGAAAGTCTCCTGGTCAGTGCGTCTGCCGGACCGGGGTGGCTCCCTGGCTGATCGGCGACGCGACGACGGCGGTCCTACGCAGTACCTTCCCCGGAAACTGCCGGGGAGACCCCACTCGGCGCCTTCGCGGCACTCAGCCCGGCGGCCGTGGGTGGGGCGGCCGTGGCAGCGTCGCGGTCGGGCGCGAGCGGGTCAGTCACCGCGCCGGTCTCCTCATCGAGCAGCCCCTGCGCCAGCCTGGTCACCGCAGCGGGGACCGGCGGCGCCAGGTCGGCCGCAGCTCGGAGGCCGGACAGGACGTCGTCGGGTCGAACGGCAGGTGTCAGATGCCGAACAACCAGCCGCAGTATCGCACAGGCTTTACCTTCGGGCCTATCGCCCTCGCTCTCGGCAGCCTCCAGACGGGCCACCGCGGCGCGTGCGTCGAACGTCCGCATGCCGTTCTTGGTACGGCGCTCGACCTGCACTTCTTCCGCGGCGAGGAATGCCTCGACGGCGCGCCCGGCCTCCTCGGCCGCGACTCCGTCCAGGCGCATCTCCCACACCGAGGCCTGGAGCCGGTCAGCGAGCCCGCTGGTGTGCGCCTCCACGGCGTCGATCACATCGAGCCCGGTCGGCAGCGACTCGTCCAGCAGCTCCCGGAGCTTGTCCGGGTCGCGGCGCGCGGTGAGCTGGATCTCCAGATACTCGGCCTCGCTGCCCGTGCCCGTCGGGGCGGCGTTGGCGTACGACACCTTGGGGTGCGGGGTGAAGCCCGCCGAATAGGCCATGGGGACCTCGGCGCGGCGCAGCGCCCGCTCGAAAGCGCGCTGGAAGTCGCGGTGGCTGGTGAACCGGAGGCGGCCGCGCTTGGTGTAGCGCAGTCGGATGCGCTGCACCGCCGGTGCGGGCGGCGGGCCTTCGGGCTGTCGCTTGCCCAGTGTCGTTCAGTCCTTCGTGAGTGCGGTCGTACTGCTACCTAGAGTACGTGTCCCGGGCGCGGCCGGTTCCCGGTGGGGCGCCACGGCGGTCTCCCGCCGCGGCTCCTCGGGGGCCCCGAAGAGCGCGCGCCGCAAGTCCTTGCGGGTCTGGCGCACCGTCTCGCGCGCGGCGGCCAGTGCCTGCCGTGTGGTGCGGCCCGCGGCGCGCAGGGCTTGGCGTGCCGGGCGCCAGATGCCGTCGCGCAGCCCGTGTCCCAGCGGTGTGAGCACGGTCCGGTAGGCCCAGCGCAGCGGCTCGACGAAGATCCACCGCAGGAGCCGGCCGAGGAAGCGGCCGACCGCGCGGGACACGTACCCGGCGGCCCGCCAGCAGTGCCCGAGCGCGTCCCCGACCTCTCGGACGACCACGGTCACCGCCGCGACCAGGGCGCGGCCGACCGGCTGCAGCACGTACCGCCACAGGGCGACGACCGGCACGATCAGGATCCACCGAACGAGCGCGGCGACCGCCATGGCGACGCCGCGCGCCAGCCATGCGATGCCGTGACCGACGGGCGTGAGGATCTGCGCGTACAACCACTGAGCAGGCACCACCAGCAAATACCGCACCAACCAGGCCACCGCGACCGCAACACCACG
>NZ_JBICZL010000011.1:0-355778 GCF_043201875.1 Streptomyces sp. NPDC048248 | reverse complement strand
GACCGACCGGCGCCAGCACATACCGCCACAACGCCACCCACGGCCACACGAACAACGCCTTGCCACACCACACCAGCACCAAGCCCAGGCCACGCCCCCCGGCGGCCATCGCCGCGCCGACGGTCCGCGCCAGCCAGGCGATACCGCGGCCGACGGGCGAAAGGATCTGCGCGTACAACCACTGAGCAGGCACCACCAGCAGATACCGCACCAACCAGGCCACCGCGACCGCAACACCACGACCGACCGGCGCCAGCACATACCGCCACAACGCCACCCACGGCCACACGAACAACGCCTTGCCACACCACACCAGCACCAAGCCCAGGCCACGCGCCAGCCACGCAAGCGCGCGTCCCACCGGAGCCAGCACTCCGCGCCAGAGCCACCCCGCGGGCACCACGACGAGATACCGCCACAGCCAGGCCAGCGGGGCGACGACGAGGGTGCGCCACAGCCAGGTCATGCCCCGGCCGAACGGGCGCAGCACCGTCCTGTCCACGGCCTTGGCGCAGACGACCAACGCGTCCCACACCAATCGCACGGGCACCACGAGCACCAGCACCACGATCCGCACCGGAAGGCGGACCATCGTGGTCAGACAGCCCTCACCGGGCTCGTAACGGGTCGGCTCGCGCCGGTCCTTGTCGAGCGACGCGTCGGGCGAACCGGCGCGCGGCGCGACCGCCCGCTCCTGCCGCCACTCGCCGTCCGTGGGCTCCATAACGCCCTCCCCCTTGTACTTCCCTGTACTGCCGTGCGTGCCCGGCGGCGGATCTGCTCGGCCCCGGCGGACAGCGTCCACGGTGCAATTCCCCGAACCCGCCGTCCAGTTCCGGTTCCGTCCCCGGATCTGTTCCGGTTCCGTCCCTACCTGGCACACGCCCCGGCGGGCCCGCCGGTTGCGCCCGTGCCGATCCAGAAGCGCAGCTTCTCCTCGCGCTGGTCCTCGAAGACCCCGCCGCAGGCCTCGATGACCCTACGGGAACCGGAGTTGGTGTGGTCGCAGGTGATCAGCACGGGGTCGATGCCCAGCGTGCGGCGGGCGTACGGGAGGGCGGCGCGCAGCATCGCGGTGGCGTGGCCGCGGCGGCGGGCCGCGGGGCGCACGGCGTAGCCGATGTGGCCGCCGTAGGCGTGCAGGCTCGGGGTGAGGCGGTGGCGGATGGTGAGCCGGCCGAGGTAGGCGTCGCCCTCCACCCACCACAGGGTGGTCATGGGCACCGTGCCGTCGACGCGTTCGTCGCGGGAGGTGCCGCCGATCATGTCGACGTACGCGGCGAACCCCTCGGCGGTCGGCCAGCGTTCGCGCCAAGTCCGCAGCTCGCGGCCCAGGTTGGAGTGAGGGGCGGCCGCCGCGCCCTCTTCCCGGAACTCGTCCATCGCGGCGAGGAAGGAGACGTGGACACGCACGGTCGGTGCGATGAGTTGAGGCGACATCACCTCATTGTGCGGGCACGCGCAGGCCCGGCCGCCGCGGGGTGCGGGGGCCGGGCCTGCGAGCGGGGCTTCCGGCAGCGGTTACTTGACCACGGTCAGCGGGAGCAGCTTCTTGCCGGTCGGGCCGATCTGGATCTCGGTGTCCATCTGCGGGCAGACGCCGCAGTCGAAGCACGGGGTCCAGCGGCAGTCCTCGACCTCGGTCTCGTCGAGCGAGTCCTGCCAGTCCTCCCAGAGCCAGTCCTTGTCCAGACCGGAGTCCAGGTGGTCCCAGGGCAGGACCTCCTCGTACGTGCGCTCGCGGGTGGTGTACCAGGCGACATCCACGCCGAACGCGGGCAGCGTCTCCTCGGCCGCCTTCATCCAGCGGTCGTAGGAGAAGTGCTCGCGCCAGCCGTCGAAGCGTCCGCCGCCCTCATAGACGGCGCGGATGACGGAGCCGATGCGGCGGTCACCGCGCGAGAGCAGGCCCTCGACGATGCCGGGCTTGCCGTCGTGGTAGCGGAAGCCGATGGAGCGGCCGTACTTCTTGTCGCCGCGGATCTTGTCCCGGAGCTTTTCGAGCCGCGCGTCCGTCTCCTCCGCCGACAGCTGCGGAGCCCACTGGAACGGGGTGTGCGGCTTGGGGACGAAACCGCCGATGGAGACCGTGCAGCGGATGTCGTTCTGCCCGGAGACCTTGCGGCCCTCGGCGATGACCTTGACGGCCATGTCGCCGATCTGGAGGACGTCCTCGTCGGTCTCGGTCGGCAGACCGCACATGAAGTAGAGCTTCACCTGCCGCCAGCCGTTGCCGTACGCGGTGGAGACCGTCCGGATCAGATCCTCTTCGGAGACCATCTTGTTGATGACCTTGCGGATGCGCTCCGAGCCGCCCTCCGGGGCGAAGGTCAGACCCGAGCGACGGCCGTTGCGCGTCAGCTCGTTGGCAAGATCGATGTTGAAGGCGTCGACGCGGGTCGACGGCAGCGACAGACCGATCTTGTCTTCCTCGTACCGGTCGGCGAGCCCCTTCGCGACATCGCCGATCTCGGTGTGGTCCGCGGAGGACAGCGACAACAGGCCGACCTCCTCGAATCCCGTGGCCTTCAGCCCCTTCTCCACCATGTCGCCGATACCGGTGATGCTTCGCTCCCGTACGGGACGCGTGATCATGCCGGCCTGGCAGAAACGGCAGCCGCGGGTGCAGCCACGGAAGATCTCGACCGACATCCGCTCATGGACGGTCTCGGCGAGGGGGACGAGCGGCTGCTTGGGGTAGGGCCACTCGTCGAGGTCCATGACGGTGTGCTTGGAGACCCGCCACGGGACGCCGGAACGGTTCGGCACGACACGGGAGATCCGCCCGTCGGCCAGGTACTCGACGTCGTAGAACTTGGGGACGTAGACGCTGCCGGTCTTCGCGAGACGGAACAGCAGCTCGTCGCGCCCGCCCGGCCGGCCCTCGGCCTTCCAGGCGCGGATGATCTCGGTGATCTCCAGGACCGCCTGCTCGCCGTCGCCGACGACCGCGCAGTCGAGGAAGTCCGCGATCGGCTCCGGATTGAAGGCCGCGTGGCCGCCCGCGAGGATCAGCGGGTGGTCCTCCGTGCGGTCCTTGGCCTCGATGGGGATGCCCGCGAGGTCCAGGGCGGTGAGCAGGTTGGTGTAGCCCAGCTCGGTCGAGAAGGAGACGCCGAGGACGTCGAAGGCGCCGACCGGGCGGTGTGCGTCGACGGTGAACTGCGGCACGTCGTGCTCGCGCATCAGTGCTTCGAGGTCGGGCCACACGCTGTACGTGCGCTCGGCGAGCACGCCCTCGCGCTCGTTGAGGACCTCGTAGAGGATCATGACGCCCTGGTTGGGCAGGCCGACCTCGTACGCGTCCGGGTACATGAGCGACCAGCGGACGTCGCAGTCGTCCCACTCCTTGACGGTGGAGTTCAGCTCGCCGCCGACGTATTGAATCGGCTTCTGGACATGCGGGAGGAGGGCCTCCAGGCGTGGGAAGACCGACTCGACAGGCATCGTGGTGATCTTTCATCAGCGGGCAGGGGTGACCCTCAAGCCTAACGTGCTCCGAGGGGCGGCCTTGACGAGCCGGGTTCGGGCTGCTGGGGGACGGCCACGAGCGGGCCGTGCGGCGGTGTGCGGACGGACCGGGGCCGGCCAGGCGCCGGCGGGCGGAGGGTCCCGATGACCGCACGCGGCCGCCCGCACTCACCTCATCGCAGCGCGTCCCTGTGCTTGCGGCGCGAGGCGTCCTTCCACAGCCCCGGCAGCTCCCGTTCCCGCTCCGCCGCACGGGCCTCCTCGCGCCCGTACATCAGCCCGAAGGGGAACCCGGCCTCGCCCGCGGTCTGCGCCTGGGCCGCCAGCTCGCGCAGCGCCCCACGCGCCACCACGCTGTCCTGGTGATCACCCAGCGACTGCTGGACCCGCTTGATCCGCTTGCCGTACTTCTTCGCCGGCCGCCCCAGGGCAGGCCGGGCCGCCTCCGCCGCATACCGCGCCCGCTTGGCCGCCTTGCGCGCACGGTGCAGCGCCTGGTCGCGGGCCGGTCCGGCCGGGAGGTCGCGCGCGGCCTGCATCCGGCCGGCCAGCCGCGCGTGATCCTTCAGTACGCCCTTCGCCAGCACCTTGGGCGCCGGCTTGCCCGCAGAGCCGCGCAACGGCGGCTCCGCCAGGAACGCCTCCAGCGACTCCAACAGGGCCAGATACCGCTCCCCGTCCAGCACCGCGAGCACCTGCTGCCGCGACGCCAGGCGGCTGCGCTCGGCCCTGATGCGCAGCCGGGCGGCCACCGGACCGAACCGCAGCTCCTCGGGCACCTCCGCCAGAGCGCCGTCCAGCCGCTCGGTGAGCACCTCCCGGTCGCGGTCCACGCCCAACTCCGCCGCCAGCCACTTCAGCTCGACGCCGAGGGGCTGGGTGACGGCACGGTCGAGCACCTTGGTGGAGGACCGGAAGACGCTGCGCAGCCGACGGGTGGCGACCCGCATCCTGTGCACGGAGTCGGGCAGGTCGCGGCGCACCGCGGGATCCCGCTCGACGATGGCACGCACCTGCTCCGCCACGTACGCCAGCACCACGTCCCCGGCGGTCCGCCGCGCCGCCTTGCGAGGCTTGCCCACCTTGCTCGGGGCTCCCGTCTTCACCGGCGCGCCGGCCCTACCGGGGTCCCCGTACGCCGCCGGGGCGGTCTCGGCGAGCGCCCGCGCCAGCTTCGACGCCGCCCGTGCGGGGCGCACCCCCGCCGCGGCCAGCGCCTGACCCACATCGTCCAGGAGCCCTTCGTCACCGCCCGCCGCGCCGGTCAGTTCCACCTCGATCTCGTGCCATCTGACCTCGCCCTGGGCCGCGTCCTCCTCGCCCGCAGGACCGGCCCGCCGGGCCCACACGGCGTCGGTCGCCACCTCGGCGAGCGGAGTGCCCGCCGCGTCCTGGAGCAACCGTGTCGTGCGCCGGGTCCGCAGCCGTACGACGGGCAGCAGGGCGCGGCCGCGCACCCGTGACCGCACCAGGCCCGTGAGCTCCTTCGGAGGCGCGTCGGACAGTGGGGCCCGCACCTCGTCCCGTGCCTGCCCGGAGCCCGCCGACGCGGAGTCCCCGGCCGGGACCGGCAGCTTCAGGTGCCAGCCCGCGTCCTTGCCGCCGGTGCGGCGGCGCAGGGTGATGCCGTCCGCGGCGAGGCGGTTGCCGGCTGTGTCGTAGTAGGTGGCGTCCAGGGTCTCAGTGCCCTGTTCGACCACGGCCGCGACCCGGTTCACGCCGGTCAGGTCGGGCAGCTCGGTGTCGTCGGTGGCCTCGTATTTACGTTCGACTTCCCGCACCGTGTCAGCCATGCATCGAATCTAGTCAACCGCCCCGGCTGCGACCACCCACCCGCCGGACAGTGACCCGCCGGACCGTTCCACCCAGCCGCCCGCGGAATCCGGCCAACCGACGAGGGCCGGGCTTGCCAGTGGTGGCACGGGCGGTGCGAGGTGACTTACGGTGTGTCACCGGGCGCCCACTAAGGGTTGCCTCAGGCACCTGCTCGACCCCTACGGGGAGGGAGACACCCGTGCAGCCCCATCACGCAGCCGCCACCCGGACACCCTTCCGCGTCACGGCGGGTGCCCGCCCGCACCTCCTGGCCGTCCCGAGCGAACCCACCGCAGCGAAGGTCGCCCGCGACTTCATCCGCACGGCACTGCGCGGCACCCCGCTCGCCCCTCTGCTCGACAACGCGGTCCTGCTCACCTCGGAGGCGGTCACCACCTCCCACCTGCGCACACCGGCGTCCACGGACGTCCTGCTCCGGCTGCTGACCGCCGATCACGGCCTGCGCATCAGCGTCCACGACGAGGCTGCCGGGCGCATCCCTGCGCAGACGGCAGCCGCCCCCGGCCAGGAGCCCGGACACCGCCTGCTGCTGTTCCGGTACCTCGCCGACGACTGGGGCACCGCCCCCGCCGCCGGACCGCGCCGCTCCCCCGCCCTGTGGTTCGAACTGCGCACCGCGCGGAACCGCGACTCCTAGAGGTGCGCCACGCCCCCGGGGTTGTGCCGACCCGAAACCTCAGCGGGACGCGGACACCGGGCGTTGCACTCTGATCGACTGGAGCAGCCCGATGGCGATCCAGACGGCGAACATCGAGGTGCCTCCGTAGGAGACGAACGGGAGCGGGAGACCGGTGACCGGCATGATGCCCAGCGTCATCCCGATGTTCTCGAAGGACTGGAAGGCGAACCAGGCGATGATGCCGGCCGCCACGACCGTGCCGTAGAGCTCGGTCGTCTCGCGGGCGATACGGCAGGCCCGCCACAGGACCACGCCGAGCAGAACGATGATCAGGCCCGCCCCGAGGAAGCCGAGTTCCTCACCGGCGACGGTGAAGATGAAGTCCGTCTGCTGCTCGGGCACGAACTGACCGGTGGTCTGACTGCCCTGGAAGAGTCCTGAGCCGGTCAGCCCGCCGCCGCCGATCGCGATACGTGCCTGATTGGTGTTGTAGCCGACACCCGCCGGGTCCAGGCTCGGGTTGGCGAAGGCGGCGAACCGGGCGATCTGGTAGTCGTCGAGCAGGCCGAGCTGCCAGACGGCGACACAGCCGGCGACGCCGGTGCTCAGCAGGCCCAGGATCCAGCGGTTGGACGCGCCGGAGGAGAGCAGCACACCGAGGACGATGGCCCCGAGGACCATCACCGACCCGAGGTCGGGCATCAGCAGGATGACGGCCACCGGGACGGCGGCCACGGCGAGCCCCTGGACGACCGTGCGGTGATCGGGGTGCGGGCGATCGCCCGCGTCGACCTTCGACGCGAGGATCATCGCCATGCCGAGTGTGATGGTGATCTTCGCGAACTCCGCCGGCTGGAGGGAGAAACCACCGGGGATCGCCAGCCAGGACCGCGAGCCGTTGATGGTGGCACCCAGCGGCGTCAGCACCAGCAGCGCGAGCACCACCGAAAGCCCGTAGAGGATCGGGACCGCGCCCCGCAGGGTGCGGTGCCCGAGCCAGATCGTGCCGGCGGCCAGCGCCAGTCCGATGCCGGTGTTCAGCAGGTGGTGCAGGAAGAAGTAGTACTCGTCGTCGCGGTTGAGTTCGGTGCGGTTGCGGGTCGCGGAGAAGACCAGCACCGACCCGATGCAGGACAGCGCCAGGCAGGACAGCAGCAGTATCCAGTCCAGCCTGCGGACGAGGGAGTCCCGCGCGGTGAGCTTGGCCCAGGTGCCCAGCTCCGGGGTGTAGCGCCGGATGGAGAACGTCCGGGAGGTGTGGCTGGTCGTCACTGCTCTCGCCTCCCCGGCGGGGCCGTCGGCGGGGCCGCCACCGGCTTGATCGGCTGGGCCTGAATGGTGCCGTCCTTCTCGATCTTCGGAAGCGCCTCTTGCGGCTTCGGCAGCAGCGCGTTCTTCGGGTTGATGCCGCCCTTGGCGTCGACCCCGTAGAGCGCGTCGTAGATCTTGCGCACTGCCGGCCCCGAGGCGCCGGAACCGGTACCACCCTGGGAGATCGTCATGAGGATCGAGTAGTCCTTGGTGTACGTGGCGAACCAGGAGGTGGTCTGCTTGCCGTAGACCTCCGCCGTACCGGTCTTGGCGTGCATCGGGATCTTGCTCTGGGGCCAGCCGCCGAACCGCCAGGCGGCCGTACCGCGGGTGGCGACACCGGCGAGGGCGCCGTCCATCTGCTTGAGCGTCGCCTTGCTCACCGGCAGCTTGCCGTGCGACTGCGGCTTGATCTGCCGGACGTGCTTGCCGTCGGGGCTGATGACGGCCTTGCCGACGGACGGGTTGAAGAGCGTGCCGCCGTTGCTGATCGCGGCGTAGATCGTCGCCATCTGAATCGGGGTGACGAGCGTGTCACCCTGACCGATCGCGTAGTTGACGGAGTCGTAGGCGTGCAGCTTCATGCCTTCGAGGCAGCCCTCACGGGCGAGCAGGGTGTCGAAGTCCCTCTTCTTCGGCCAGTTCTTGGCCTGCTTGCACCAGCCGGCCTTGTTGGCCTTCCAGAAGTCCTTCTTCCACTGCCGGTCGGGCACCCGGCCGGTGACCTCGTTGGGGAGGTCGATGCCGGTTTCCGCGCCGAGGCCGAACTGGTGGGCGGTCTTGTAGAACCAGTTCTTGGCGTCCTTCTTCGGCTTGAGCCCGCCGTCCTTCTTCCACTCGTCGTGCGAGAGCTTGTAGAAGACGGTGTCGCAGGAGACCTCCAGCGCCCGGCCCAGGCTAATCGAGCCGTGGCTCTGCGACTCGAAGTTCTTGAAGACCTGGCCGCCGATGCTGTACGAGGAGCCGCAGGGGTAGCTGCCGTCGAAGGCGTAGCCGGCGTTGACGGCGGCGGCGGTCGGCACCACCTTGAAGATCGAGCCGGGGGCGGCCTGTGCCTGGATGGCCCGGTTCAGCAGCGGGTAGTTGGAACCCTTGCTGGTGAGCCGCTGGTAGTCCTTGGCGTCGATCCCGCCGACCCAGGCGTTGGGGTCGTAGTCGGGGTTGGAGGCCATCGCCACCACGCGTCCCGTCTTCGCCTCCATCACCACGACGGCGCCCGAGTCCGCCTCGTACGGGCGGTTGGTGTTGCGGTCGATCTCCTTGCGGGCGTCCTTCATGGCCTGCGCCAGCTCTTTCTCCGCCAGCGCCTGCACACGGGCATCGATGCTGGTGACGACGCTGGCGCCGGCCTCGCCCTTCTCGCTCTTGGTCTGGCCGATGACCCGGCCGAGGTTGTCGACCTCGTAGCGGGTGACGCCGGCCTTGCCGCGCAGATCGCTGTCGTACGTCCGCTCAAGACCGGACCGGCCGATCTGGTCGGAGCGCAGCAGCGGCGAGTGGCTGTGCTCGGCCTTGGTGATCTCCTCGTCGGTGACCGGGGAGAGATAGCCGAGGACCTGGGCGGTGTTGGCGCTGCCGGGGGCGGCGTAGCGGCGGACGGCGGTGGGCTCGGCGCTGATGCCGGGGAAATCCTCGGAGCGCTCGCGGATCTGGAGGGCCTGCTGGGTGGTGGCCTCGTCCGTGATCGGGATGGGCTGGTAGGGGGAGCCGTTCCAGCAGGGCTGCGGGGTCTTGGAGTCGCAGAGCCGGGTCTTGTTGCGGATCTCCTTCTCCGACATGCCGAGGACCTTGGAGAGCCGGCCGAGCACGGCCTTGCCGTCGTCCTTCATCTTCAGCAGGTCGGTACGGCTGGCGGAGACGACCAGACGGGTCTGGTTGTCGGCCAGCGGCACACCGCGCGCGTCGAGGATCGAGCCGCGGGTGGCGGGTTCGATGACCTGCTGGACGTGGTTGCTCTTGGCCTCGTTGGCGTACTCCTGGCCGTTGCGGATCTGCAGATACCAGAGCCGGCCGCCGAGGGTGAGCAGAAGGGAGAAGACCAGGATCTGGATCGCGATCAGGCGGACCGTGACGCGCGAGGTCCGGCCCGTCTCGGGAAGGTTGCTCACAGCGCCCCCACTGTCGGTGCGATGGCCGGCGGCTGCGCCCGCCGCCCGGTGCTCGGTCGCGGTGCCACGCAGGTCCGTCCTGCGGCCCGCGGCAGTTCGCCGCTCACAGCCGCTTGTCCCCCTTGCGCGCCGCCTTGCCGCGGCCGGTCCTGCTGAGCAGACCGCCGCGCCGGCTGCCGTTCTTGCCGGACTTGGCCCCGAGTCCCGTGCCGCTCGCGGTCATGCTGCCGCGGCTGCCCTTGAGACCGGTGCCGGTGCTGAGCCAGCCGTACGCGGGCTCCCGGCCGAGGACCGAGCTGCCGGAGCCGCCGTCGCCGGCCAGCAGATCGCTGTCCGTTCTGCGTGCGAGCGCCATCACCAACGGGACGGTGAACGGGGCGAGCAGCAGGTCGTAGAGGGTCGCGCTGAGGAGCAGGCCGACGAGGCCGACGTGCCGGGCGGCGGTGTCGCCGACGAGCGCGCCGACGCCGGCGTAGAGCAGGGTCGAGCCGATGGCGGCGCCGACGACGACCACCAGCGGGATGGTCGCCGAGCGGTGCTGGCCGTTGTCCGGCCGGGTCAGTCCGGCGATGTAGCCGATGACGCAGAGCACGAGCGCGTAGCGGCCGATGGCGTGGTCGGAGGGCGGCGCGAGGTCGGCGAGGAGTCCGGCGCCGAAGCCGACCAGGGCCCCGCCGACGTGGCCGTAGACCAGCGCGAGGCCGAGCACGACGAGCAGCATGAGGTCCGGGACGGCACCGGGCAGTTGCAGCCGGGCGAGGATGCTGACCTGGATGACCAGGGCGAGGACCACCAGCGGGGTGGCGAGCAGGATCCGGTTGATGCGCATCGGTCAGCTCCTGGGAGGGGCGCTCGCGGTGGGGGTGGCCGTGACGGTGACCGTCGGCGCCGGCTTGGGCTTCGCGGGCTTGGGCGGCAGGACGGTGTCGCGGGGGTCCTCGCGGGGCGGCGCCACGACGACGCCGACGACGTCCAGCTGGGAGAAGGCGACGTAGGGCCGGATCTGCAGGGTGCGGGTCAGATCGCCGTTGGACGGCTCGATCTTGATCACCTGTCCGACCGGCACACCGGGCACGAACGGCTTGTCGGCGCTGGAGCCGAAGGTGACCAGGCGGTCGCCCTTCTTGACCGCGGCCCGGCCGTTGAGGAGCTGGACGCGCAGCGCGCGGCCGCCCTGCCCGTTGCCGAAGCCGATCTCGTTGGTCTTCTCCATGCGGGTGCCGACGGTGAAGTCCGGGTCGTTGGCGAGCAGGACCGTGGCGGTGTTGGCGCCGACGGTGGTGACCCGGCCGACCAGCCCGTCGCCGTTGAGGACGGTCATGTCGCGGGCGATGCCGTCGCGGCTGCCGGCGTCGATGGTCACGGTCCAGGAGAAGCCCTGGGCGGCGCCGATGGCGATGACCTCGGCGCCCTTGATGCCGTACTGACCGGCACCCGCCGACTTCAGAATCTTGTCGAGTTCGGCGGCGCGGCTGCGGTTGCGGTCGGAGGAGCCGAGCTTGGCCTTCAGCGCGGCGTTCTCGTGCTCCAGCGTGCTGATCCGGTTGTGCCGCTCACCGGAGTCCCGTACGGCGCCGACGGCGTTGCCGACCGGGCTGACGACGCTGGCGACACCGCTCTCCACCGGGCCGAAGGCGGAGGCCGCCGCCTGCCTGGCGCCATCGAGCGGGGACTGCTCGCCGCCGCGGATATCCACCGTGATCAGCGCGAACGCGATCGCGACGAGCAGCACCAGTAGCAGCCGGCTCTCTCGTGTGTCCCTCACGTGCGGCGGCCGTGTCCTTCCTCGTAGGACCGGCCGGCTGCGGGCCCTCGCCGGTCTCGTTCGGGAGTTGAGCGTTGTGCCTGTGTGTGCGGTGCCGGGTGGTGAAGTGTCAGTGCACCGTGCTTGTCGGGGTGTTCTGCCTGTATATCAGCGATCGACCGAAAAAAGCGGTCGATAGCTGTATGGTGCCCGACCCTCGGACGCCGCATGACGGCCGCGAGGCGGATCCGGCCGGAGCTCGCTACCTGCGCGGCTGGGAGTCGAGGACCTGCTGGAGCGCCTCGAACTCCTCGACGCACTTGCCGGAACCGAGCGCGACGGAGTCGAGCGGGTCCTCGGCGATGTGGATGGGCATACCGGTCTCGCGGCGCAGTCGCTCATCGAGGCCGCGCAGCAGGGCGCCGCCTCCGGTGAGCACGATGCCGCGGTCCATGACGTCACCGGACAGCTCCGGCGGGCACTTGTCGAGGGTCGTCTTGACCGCGTCGACGATGGAGTTGACCGGCTCCTCGATGGCCTTGCGGACCTCGGCGGCCGAGATGACGACGGTCTTCGGCAGGCCGGAGACCAGGTCGCGACCGCGGATCTCGGTGTGCTCGTCCTGCTCCAGGTCGTACGCGGAGCCGATGGTGATCTTGATGCTCTCGGCGGTGCGCTCGCCCAGCAGAAGGCTGTACTCCTTCTTGATGTGCTGGATGATCGCGTTGTCGAGCTCGTCACCGGCCACCCGGATGGACTGGGCCGTGACGATGCCGCCGAGCGAGATGACGGCGACCTCGGTCGTGCCGCCGCCGATGTCCACGACCATGTTGCCGGTGGCCTCGTGGACCGGCAGACCGGATCCGATCGCGGCGGCCATCGGCTCTTCGATGATGTGGACCTGGCGGGCGCCGGCCTGGGTCGACGCCTCGATGACGGCGCGGCGCTCGACCCCGGTGATGCCGGAGGGAACACAGACGACCACGCGCGGACGGGCCATCCAGCGGCGCTTGTGGATCTTCAGGATGAAGTAGCGGAGCATCCGCTCGGTGATCTCGAAGTCGGCGATGACGCCGTCCTTCAGAGGGCGGACGGCGACGATGTTGCCGGGCGTGCGCCCGATCATCTTCTTCGCCTCGGCACCTACCGCGAGGATGCCGCCGGTGTTGGTGTTGATGGCCACGACCGACGGTTCGTTGAGAACGATTCCGCGGCCCCTGACGTACACCAGCGTGTTGGCGGTCCCGAGGTCGACAGCCATGTCACGGCCGATGAACGACATGTTGTTCCCCATGAGGATACGTCTGGCCTTCCCAACTGGAGCGAATGCTTACTGGAGGTCGGCAGGAGGTGATGCGCCGTGAGGCGCGGAAGCTTCCATCGTAGTCCCGCCACCTTGCCCACTCGAACTCGGTGGGAGGGACTTCGCCATTGTCGGCTCTCCACGCACCCGCCCCCTTCAATGGTGACGTCGTGTCGCAATGATGCGTTCCCCCGATCGGTGCGCATATACCAAGGGGCGACCGATGATTCCATCGGTCGCCCCTGGTCACAAGGGTTTCGCGGCTGACGACGAGTCAGGAAACGCCAGGAAAGAAAATCTTGATCTCGCGCTCCGCGGACTCTTCGGAATCCGAGGCGTGGATCAGATTCTCTCGGGTGATCGTGCCGAAGTCCCCACGAATGGACCCACTCGGTGCGGCAATCGGGTCAGTCGGACCGGCGAGCGCCCGCACGCCCTCAATCACCCGCTCACCCTCGACCACAAGCGAAACCACCGGACCGGAGGACATGAACTCCACCAATGGCTCATAAAAGGGCTTGCCGACGTGCTCGGCGTAATGCTGCTCCAGCAGTGCACGGTCCAGGGTGCGCAGCTCCAGCGCGCCGATCGTCCAGCCGGCCTTCTTCTCGATACGGCCGATGATCTCCCCGACGAGACCGCGCCTGACGGCATCGGGCTTGAGGAGGACGAGGGTGCGCTGGCTCACGAAGGGACTCCCTGTATACGAACGACGGTCAGCGGGTGCCCTGAGGCTACATGGGGCGCAGCGCCCGTCGCGGGCCAGCCCCGGCCTGTCGGGCGGGCCACCGGGGGCCCGCCCGAGGGTGCGCTACGCCGGGTCCGCCACCGGATCCCCGGCCGTCTCGCCCTGCGCCGCCCAACGCGCCTTCG
The DNA here is from genome assembly GCF_043201875.1 of Streptomyces sp. NPDC048248. NCBI lineage: Bacteria > Bacillati > Actinomycetota > Actinomycetes > Kitasatosporales > Streptomycetaceae > Streptomyces > Streptomyces sp. NPDC048248. The sequence continues at coordinate 342,513 of NZ_JBICZL010000011.1, read as the reverse complement.
CCGCGTCGATCTTGCGGCCGTAGTGGACCGAGGCCCACCACAGGGCCGCGAACACCGCACCGAGGAAGAACATCGCGGGGATCACCAGACCACTGGCGATCAGGGCGATCTGCAGGACCCAGCCCAGCTGGACGCCACCGGGACGGGTGAGCATGCCGCACAGCAGCACGCACAGCAGCATGGCGATCCCGCTGACCGTCCAGACCGTGGCCGCCGGCAGGTCGCTGAGCTGCATCGCCACCAGGCCGGCGAAGCCGATCACGAAGAACTCGCCGATGAGGGTGCTCGCACACAGGGTGCGCATGTCAGTTCCTCCCCATGAGCAGTCGGGCCTCGCCGACCGTGATCACGGAGCCGGTCACCAGTACACCCGCTCCGGAGTACTCGCCCTCTTCCTCGGCGAGGGTGATGGCCGCCTCCAGGGCGTCGTCGAGCCGCGGCTCGACCTGGACCCGCTCGGCGCCGAAGACCTCGACCGCGACGGCCGCCAACTCATCGGCGTCCATCGCGCGATGGCTGGAATTACGCGTCACCACGATCTCGGCGAAGATCGGCTCGAACGCCTCGAGCAGGCCCCGGACGTCCTTACCGGCGCTGGCCGCGACCACGCCCACCAGACGGCTGAAGCCGAACGCCTCGGTGACCGCCTCGGCCGCCGCCCGCGCCCCGGCCGGGTTGTGCGCCGCGTCCAGCACCACGGTCGGGCTGCGCCGCACGACCTCCATACGGCCCGGCGAGGACACCGCGGCGAACGCGGAGCGGATGGTGTCGATGTCCAGCACACGGGCGTGCTCGGAGCCGACGCCGAAGAACGCCTCGACCGCGGCGAGCGCCACCGCGGCGTTGTGTGCCTGGTGCGCGCCGTACAGCGGCAGGAAGATCTCGGGATACTCGCCGCCCAGTCCGCGCAGCGTCAGCATCTGGCCGCCGACCGCCACCTCGCGGGAGAGCACGCCGAACTCCATGCCCTCACGGGCGACGGTGGCGTCCACCTCCACCGCGCGCTTGAGCATCACCGACGCCGCTTCGACCGGCTGCTGGGCCAGCACGACGGTGGCGTCCTTCTTGATGATCCCGGACTTCTCACCCGCGATCTGCTCGGGCGTCTCCCCCAGCCGGTCGGTGTGGTCCAGGGAGATCGGGGTGACCACGGCGACATCGCCGTCGATGACGTTCGTGGCGTCCCAGGTGCCGCCCATGCCGACCTCGACGACGGCGATGTCCACCGGCGCGTCCGCGAAGGCGGCGTACGCCATCGCCGTCAGCACCTCGAAGAACGAGAGGCGGTACTCCTGCTGGGCATCGACCATCTCCACATAGGGGGCGATGTCCTGATACGTCTCGATGAACCGCTCGGCCGAGATCGGGCTGCCGTCCAGGCTGATGCGCTCGGTGACCGACTGGACGTGCGGGCTGGTGTAGCGGCCGGTGCGCAGATCGAAGGCCGACAGCAGGGCCTCGATCATGCGGGCCGTGCTGGTCTTGCCGTTGGTGCCGGTGATGTGGATGGAGCGGTAGGCGTGCTGCGGTGAGCCGAGGATGTCCAGCAGCGCCGCGATGCGCTGCACCGACGGGTCGAGCTTGGTCTCACCCCAGCGGCCTGCCAGCTCCTCCTCGACCGCGCGCAGGGCGCGGTCGACCTCCGGGTCCGCGGGGCGGGCGGGAATACCGTCCCCCTGAGGCGGGCCGGCCTGCGCGCGCAGGGTCCGGCTGCCTGCCTCGATCACCGCGAGATCGGGGTCACGGTCGGTTTCGGCCTCGACCAGTTCGTCGAAGGCGTCGGTCGGGTCAGGGTCGTCGTTCTGGGGGCGCTCGCTCACGCCGACCAGTCTACGAGGCACCGGTGACAGCGGTCGCGCTGCGCCGCCCTCCCCGGCGACCGCCCGCCCCGCACCGGCCTCCGGCGGCCGCAGGCGCCCGCCGGGAGCTATCGGAGCGCCGCCTGCATCATGCTGCGGGCGATCGGTGCGGCCAGGCCGTTGCCGGAGATCTCGTTGCGTTCGGCGTGACCGTCCTCGACCATCACCGCCACCGCGACCTGGTGGCCGTTGCCGTCCTGTGCGTAGGAGACGAACCAGGCGTAGGGCGTACCGCTGTTGTCGACACCGTGCTGGGCGGTGCCGGTCTTGCCGCCGACGGACAGCCCGTCGATCTTCGCGTTGGATCCGGTGCCCTTGTCCACGACCGTCCCCATCGCCGACCGCAGCTGCTCGGCCGTGCGCGCCGACATCGTCGTGCCGTACGTCTTGGGCTCGTTCTCCTCGACGGTGTTACCGCCGCCGTCGGTCACCTTGTCGACCAGCTGCGGGGTCTTCAGCTCGCCGCCGTTGGCGATGGCCGACGAGACCATCGCCATCTGCATCGGGGTCGCCTGGTCGTCGAACTGGCCGATACCGGACAGTGCGGTCTGCGCGGCGTCCATGTCGTCGGGGTAGACGCTCTTGGCCGCCCGCACCGGAGTGTCCACCTCGTCGTCGTTGAAGCCGAACTTCTCCGCCTGTGCGGCCACCTTCTTCGCGCCGAGGTCGGCGGCCATCTTCCCGAAGACGGTGTTGCAGGAGTACTGGAGCGCGGTGCGGATGGTGGCGTCCTTGCAGGGCGCCGCGGTGTTCTCGTTCTTCAGCTCGGTGCTGGTGTGCGGCAGCGTGTAGGGGTCGGGGCTGTCGGTCCGCTCGTCCACCGAGGAGTACAGGCCGTTCTCCAGCGCGGCCGCGGCGACCACCAGCTTGAAGGTGGAGCCGGGCGGCAGCGGCTGGCGCAGTGCGCGGTTCAGTTCCGGCTTGCCGTCGTCCCGCGACATCGCCTGCCACGCCTTCTGATCGGAGCTGCCCGACCCGGCGAACTTGCCCGGGTCGTACGACGGCGTGCTGACCATGCCCAGGATCCGCCCCGTGCCCGGGTCCAGCGCGACCGCCGCACCGGTCTTGCCGCCCAGAGCCCGGTAGCCGGCCTTCTGCACCGCGGAGTCGATGGTGGTCGCGACGTCGCCGCCCTTGGCCCGCTTGCGCGTCAGGGCGTCGGCGGGGCTCTGCAGCCGGCTGTCGGAGCCGTCGAGGACATCGCCGTAGAGGTTCTCCAGCTGGTTGCTGCCGAAGATCTGCGAGGAGAAGCCGGTGACCGGCGCGTACAGGGACCCGTGCTGATAGGTCCGCTTGTACTTCAGCTGCTCGGAGGTGGCCTGCGAGCCGGTGACCGGCTTCCCGTCGACGAGGATGTTGCCCAGCGGCGCCGCGTACTTGCCGATCGCCACCCGCGGGTTCTTCGGGTCGTCCTTGAACGTCTCGGCCTTGGCGGCCTGCAGCCAGGTGACCCAGCCCATCAGCGCGAGGACCAGGGCGAGGCAGAAGACCGAGACCCGTCGCAGTGGCTTGTTCATGGGGCGCGGCTCTCCTCGGCTCTCACTGTCGGCGACGGCCGGACATCCGGCCGTCCGCTCCACCGTGCCTCGCCTTCATGAGAGGCCGATGAGAACGGACGATCGACCGGCTGAGACAACTTTTCGCCTGTTTCCGCCCTCTTCGACGGCGGGGTCCGTACGCCCCGGGCTTTGCCACACGCACGCATCACACGGGTAGCGGGAGCGGGGAACAGGTGCCGGCAGTCAGTCAGCGGATGCATTTGGTGCTGCTCACCGCCTGGACCGTGCTGTGGTTCGCGGTGGTCGAACCGAACGGCGGCTTCTCCTGGCACTACTTACGCACCGGCGGCGAACTGATCTACCAGGGCGCCGCCGGGGACGGCACCGGAGGGCTCAACCTCTACGCCCACCACCCCGAACTCCAGATGGGCCCGGTCAGCTTCCTGGTCGCCGGGCTGTTCAACCCCTTTCCCGAGGCCACCGGGCAGTTCCTCGCCGCCGCCCTGATGGCGCTGCTCGGGCTGGTCATCGTCGTCCTGGCGGGCCGCAGCGCCGCCCACCACTTCCTCGGCACCGGCACCAACCACCAGCGGCTGCGGCAGCGGGTGCTGATCGCAGGACTGGCCTTCCTGCCCATGTGGATCGAGGTCTCGGTCCGGTTCGGGCATCTCGACGACGTGCTCGCGCTGTTCTTCACCGCGCTCGCGGTACGGTCCGTCACCCGCGGCAACGCCGCGCTCACCGGCGTCTTCCTCGCCCTGGCCATGGATTCCAAGCCAACGGCGCTGGCCTTCACCCCGCTGCTGCTCGCCCTCCCGAAGGAGAAGTGGCTGCGCGCCGCGCTGTGGTGCGCGGGGCTGGTCGCCGTCGTCTGGCTCCCGTTCTTCGTCGGCGACCCGCAGTCCTTCGCCGCGGCGAAATTCGCCATCCCCAATCATCCGGCGTCCGCACTGCGCTGGCTGGGTGTCGGCGACCCGCAGACCCCGTCCTGGGACCGGCCCGCGCAGGCCGCGCTGGGCCTGGCGCTCGGCGCCCTCGCCGTCTGGCGCGGCCGTTGGGCGGCGGTGGTCCTGCTCGGCGCCAACGCCCGCATCGTCCTCGACCCCAGCGTCTACACCTACTACACCGCCTCGGTGCTGCTGGGCACGCTGCTGTGGGATGTCATCGGCCAGCGGCGGCTGGTCCCGTGGTGGAGCTGGCTGGCGCTGCTCATCCTCTACGGCAGCGTCTTCGTCGTCCCCGACGATTCGGCGCGGGGCCTGATCCGACTCGCGTTCGTGGCGGTCTCGACCGCGTACGTCCTGCTGTGGCCGGTGCGCGAGCGAGGCGGGCGTGGGCGGGGACGCCGCAGGCCCCCCGTCCGTGAGGACGAGGGGCCTGCGCACGGCGATCCCGCGGAGTGCCCGGAGCCCGGCCCCTGGCCGGGTCCCGCGCCTACGCCTTGGGCAGGGCCTCCAGCTGCGCGCTGATCCGGACGATGTCCGCCTCGGCGGTCTCCAGCCGGACGCGGATCTTGTCCACGACCTTCTCCGGCGCCTTGGCGAGGAACGCCTCGTTGCCGAGCTTGCCCTGGGCCTGCGCCTTCTCCTTCTCGGCGGCGGCGAGGTCCTTCGCCAGCCGCTTGCGCTCGGCCTCGACGTCGATCGCACCGGAGAGGTCCAGGGCGACGGTGGCGCCGGCGACCGGCAGGGAGGCGGTGGCGCTGAAGTCGTCACCGGCCGGCTGGAGCCGCAGCAGCGAGCGCATCGCGGCTTCGTGGGCCGCCAGGGCCGTGCCGGACAGGTCAAGCCGGGCGGGGACCTTCTGGCCGGGCTGCAGCCCCTGGTCGGAGCGGAACCGGCGGACTTCGGTCACGACCTGCTGGACGAGGCCGATCTCCTGCTCGGCAGCCGCGTCGCGGAAGCCGGAGTCGGCGGGCCACTCGGCGATGACGACCGACTCGCGGCCGGTCAGCGTCGTCCAGAGGGTCTCGGTGACGAACGGGACGATCGGGTGCAGCAGCCGCAGCGTGACGTCCAGGACCTCGCCCAGGACGCGGCGCGAGACCTCGGCGGCCGGGCCGCCCGCCATGAACGTCGTCTTCGACAGCTCGACGTACCAGTCGAAGACCTCGTCCCAGGCGAAGTGGAAGAGGGTGTCCGACAGCTTCGCGAACTGGTAGTCGTCGTAGTGGGCGTCCACCTCGGTGACGACCGAGTTGAGCCGCGAGAGGATCCACCGGTCGGTCGCCGACAGCTGCTCCGCGGGCGGCAGTTCGCCCTCGACGGTCGCGCCGTTCATCAGCGCGAACCGGGTGGCGTTCCAGATCTTGTTGGCGAAGTTCCGGGAGCCCTGGACCCAGTCCTCACCGATCGGGACGTCGACACCGGGGTTGGCACCGCGGGCGAGGGTGAAGCGGACGGCGTCGGATCCGTAGGCGTCCATCCAGTCCAGCGGATTGACCGCGTTCCCGAAGGACTTGGACATCTTCTTGCCGAACTGGTCGCGGACCATGCCGTGCAGCGCGATGGTGTGGAACGGCGGAGTGCCGTCCATCGCGTAGATGCCGAACATCATCATCCGGGCGACCCAGAAGAACAGGATGTCGTAGCCGGTGACCAGGACGGAGTTCGGATAGAACTTCTCGACGCTCGGGGTCTGCTCGGGCCAGCCGAGGGTGGAGAAGGGCCACAGGCCGGAGGAGAACCAGGTGTCCAGGACGTCGGTGTCCTGCGTCCAGCCCTCGCCGGTGGGCGCCTCGTCGTCCGGGCCGACGCAGACGACCTCGCCGTTCGGGCCGTACCAGACCGGGATGCGGTGACCCCACCACAACTGCCGCGAGATGCACCAGTCGTGGAGGTTGTCGACCCACCCGAAGTAGCGGGACTCCATCTCCTTGGGGTGGATGGCGACCTTGCCGTCGCGGACCGCGTCACCGGCGGCCTGCGCCAGCGGGCCGACCTTGACCCACCACTGCATCGAAAGCCGCGGCTCGATGGTGGTCTTGCAGCGCGAGCAGTGACCGACGGAGTGGGTGTACGGGCGCTTCTCGGCGACGATCCGGCCCTCGGCGCGCAGGGCGCCGACGATGGCGCTGCGCGCCTCCAGCCGGTCCAGGCCCTGGAAGGGCCCGTGCGCCGTGATGATCGCGTGCTCGTCCATGACGGCGAGGTTGGGCAGGTTGTGCCGGCGGCCGATCTCGAAGTCGTTCGGGTCGTGGGCCGGGGTGACCTTGACCGCGCCGGTGCCGAACTCGGGGTCGACGTGCTCGTCAGCGACGACCGGGATACGGCGGCCGGTCAGCGGCAATTCGATCTCGGTGCCGACGAGATGGGCGTAGCGCTCGTCCTCGGGGTGGACCGCGACCGCGGTGTCACCGAGCATCGTCTCCGCACGCGTGGTCGCGACGACGATGGAGGAGTCGCCCTCGCCGTAGCGGATCGAGACCAGCTCGCCGTCGTCGTCCTGGTATTCCACCTCGATGTCCGAGATGGCGGTCAGACAGCGCGGGCACCAGTTGATGATGCGTTCGGCGCGGTAGATCAGCTCGTCGTCGTAGAGCCGCTTGAAGATCGTCTGGACGGCCTTGGACAGGCCCTCGTCCATCGTGAACCGCTCACGCGACCAGGCGACGCCGTCGCCCAGGCGCCGCATCTGCCCGGAGATCTGCCCGCCGGACTCGGCCTTCCACTGCCAGACCCGCTCGACGAAGGCCTCGCGGCCCAGGTCGTGGCGCGAGACGCCCTCCTTCGCCAGCTCCCGCTCGACGACGTTCTGGGTGGCGATGCCGGCGTGGTCCATGCCCGGCTGCCATAGCGTCTCGAAGCCCTGCATCCGCTTCCTGCGGGTCAACGCGTCGATCAGGGTGTGCTCGAAGGCGTGACCCAGGTGCAGTGAGCCCGTGACGTTCGGCGGGGGGATGACGATGGTGTACGGCGGCTTCTCGCTCTTCTCGTCCGCCTCGAAGTAACCCCGCTCCACCCAGCGCTCGTACAGCGGCCCCTCTACATCGGCCGGCGTGTACTGAGTCGGCAGTTCGGGGGCGCTGTGGTTGCTCTGCGATGAGTTCTCGGTCACGCCGGACAGTGTACGGGCGGTGATGTCGCAGTCTCGAATCGGTTTGGCCCCCGGGGCAGCGGCTGTCGGTGGCGTCGTACAGGATGTCGTCATCGCATCGACACCAGCTGTCACCAGTTGTCACGAGGGGAACCGCTCCATGAGCTACAACCAGCCGCCTCCCGGCCCGTACGGGCAACAGCCCCAGCAGCCCGGCCCGTACGGCCAGCCGCAGCAGCCGCCGGCTCAGCAGCCTGGTTACGGCTACCCCCAGCAGGGCGGCCAGGTCCCCCCGCAGCAGCCCGGTTACGGCTACCCCCAGCAGGGCGGCCAAGTGCCCCCGCAGCAGGGCTACGGCTACCCGCAGCAGGGTCAGCAGCCCGGCTACGGCCAGCAGGCCCCCTACGGCGGCCAGCAGACGCCCTACGGCATGATCCCGCCGGCCCCGCCCGAGACGGGCGGCAACGGCAAGAAGATCGGCCTCATCGTCGGCGGCGTCGCGGTCGTCGCGGCGATCGGCGTGGGCGCGTACTTCGTCTTCGGATCGGGCGGCGAGGTGGCGCCGTACACGATCTCGTTGCCGGACAAGCTGCTGAACGCGCAGTTCTCCAAGGCGCCCGGCCCCACGGGCGCCGGGACCGAGGACTTCTCGAACGACAAGGAGGCGAAGGCTCTCGGGATCACCAACAGCAAGGGCGTCCAAGGCAAGTACACCGCTGACGGCGGCCTGACGGCGACCGTGATCGGCCTGTACGGCAACATCGCCGACCCCGAGGGCGCCGTGAGCCAGATGCTCGCCAAGGTCGACGCGAACCAGAAGAAGTCGATGGGCAGCGCCAAGATCGAGGACGTCACCCCGTCAACGGAGTACTCACCGGAGGGCTTCGACGGCGCGGTGATGAAGTGCCGGACGCAGAAGATCACGGTCTCGCGGGGCGGCGTGACCGTGCCCGTCACCGCCTCCACCTGCATCTGGGGCGACAACAGCGCCCTCGGCGTCGTCCAGATGGCGGCCGCCCCCTCCACCTCCGGAGCGGCCACCTCGTCGACGCCCGGCGCCGAGGAGCTCTCCGAGAAGACCGCCGAGATCCGCAACGAGGTCCGCAAGGAGAAGTAGCGGCACCTCCCGGTTCTTGCGGGTTCATGGCGCTCGATGACGACGGCTCGTCGAGCGCCTTTCGCATGCGGGCCGGCGGGCCGGCGCGGTGACCGGGGTACTGGTGGCGGCAGGCGCCCGCTTCGCGGTACGCGTGCGCTCACCGGTGAAGGCAGCCTGCTCGACCGAAGCGCCGACTCACGTCCGTCACGACGCGGAGCCGCCCGGCAGCGAGTTCGCTGCCGGGCGGCTCCGTGTGTGCCTCGGGTGTTACGCGCTCTTCTCGTGCGGCTCGCCCGACTCACCTGTGCGGGTGCGGGGCACCAGCGTCGGATTGACGTTGGAGTGCACCACGTCCTCGGTGATGACGACCCGGGCGACGTCCTTGCGGGACGGGACCTCGTACATCACCGACATCAGGACTTCTTCCATGATGGCGCGCAGACCACGGGCTCCGGTGCCGCGCAGGATCGCCTGGTCGGCGATGGCCTCCAGGGCCGGGCGGTCGAAGTCCAGCTCCACGCCGTCGAGTTCGAAGAGGCGCTGGTACTGCTTGACGAGCGCGTTGCGCGGCTCGACCAGGATCTGCAGCAGGGCCTCACGGTCGAGGTTGTGGACGGAGGTGAGGACCGGCAGACGGCCGATGAACTCCGGGATCATCCCGAACTTCACCAGGTCCTCCGGCATGACCTCCTGGAGCTGGTCCTTGGACTCGATCTCGCGCTTGGAGCGGATCGTCGCGCCGAAGCCGATGCCCTTGGCGCCGGAGCGCGACTCGATGATCTTCTCCAGACCGGCGAACGCACCGCCCACGATGAACAGCACGTTCGTCGTGTCGATCTGGATGAATTCCTGGTGCGGGTGCTTGCGGCCGCCCTGCGGCGGCACGGAGGCGGTGGTGCCCTCCAGGATCTTCAGCAGCGCCTGCTGCACACCCTCGCCGGAGACGTCACGCGTGATCGACGGGTTCTCGCTCTTCCGGGCGACCTTGTCGATCTCGTCGATGTAGATGATGCCGGTCTCGGCCTTCTTGATGTCGAAGTCCGCGGCCTGGATCAGCTTGAGGAGGATGTTCTCGACGTCCTCGCCGACATAGCCGGCCTCGGTCAGCGCCGTGGCGTCGGCGAAGGCGAAGGGGACGTTGAGCATCCGGGCGAGAGTCTGCGCCAGCAGCGTCTTGCCGGAGCCGGTCGGGCCGAGCAGCAGGATGTTGGACTTGGCGAGCTCGATGCCCTCGTCGCCGCGGCCACCGCCGTTCTCGCCGGCCTGCACCCGCTTGTAGTGGTTGTACACGGCGACCGAGAGCGTCTTCTTGGCGGGCTCCTGGCCGACGACGTAGCCGTTCAGGAACTCGTAGATCTCCCGCGGTTTGGGGAGTTCCTCCCACCGCACCTCGGAGGTCTCGGCGAGCTCCTCCTCGATGATTTCGTTGCAGAGGTCGATGCACTCGTCGCAGATGTACACACCAGGTCCCGCGATGAGCTTCTTCACCTGCTTCTGGCTCTTTCCGCAGAACGAGCACTTGAGCAGGTCGCCGCCGTCACCGATGCGTGCCACGAGGTGCTTCCCCTTCGCCTGGGATCCGCATTGCTCCAACGGACCCGGGTGCTTGCCTATCGACGGTACCTTGCCGGGCCCCCCGTACGGGCCCCCCTTGAACCGACTGGGTTCACTCGATCCAAGGGGGCGACTCTCCGGCTCACGCGCGAAGCCCGCTATCCGATGGAGACGGACGACTTCCGCGTCGAGACGATCTGGTCGACCAGACCGTACGCCAAGGACTCCTCGGCGGTCAGAATCTTGTCACGCTCGATATCGTCCCGAATCTTCTCGATCGGGGTGGAGGAGTGCTTGGCCAGCAGGTCCTCCAGCTGCGAACGCATCCGCAGGATCTCGTTGGCGGCGATCTCCAGGTCGGAGACCTGACCGCGGCCGGTCTCGCTGTACGGCTGGTGGATCAGCACGCGGGCGTTCGGCAGGGCCATCCGCTTGCCGGGGGTGCCGGCCGCGAGCAGCACGGCCGCGGCGGAGGCCGCCTGGCCCATGCAGACCGTCTGGATGTCGGGCTTGACGAACTGCATCGTGTCGTAGATCGCGGTGAGCGCCGTGAAGGAGCCACCGGGCGAGTTGATGTAGATCGAGATGTCACGGTCGGGGTCCATCGACTCCAGGCACAGCAGCTGCGCCATGACGTCGTTGGCCGACGCGTCGTCGATCTGCACGCCGAGGAAGATCACCCGCTCCTCGAAGAGCTTCGCGTACGGGTCGTACTCGCGCACGCCCTGCGAGGTGCGCTCGACGAAGCGCGGAACGATGTAGCGGGACTCGGCGCGCGGGCCGGAAAACTCGGACTCCGCGCCCTCGTACAGGCCGCTGCCGTGGAAGTTGTTCATCGTGGTGTTCACCGTCCTGGTGGCGATCAAGTGGGCTGGGGTGGCTGTGGGGCGAGTGGTCCGGGGCTCAGGCCCCGGTGCCGCCCCCGCCCGGAACGCCTGCGGCGGAGGTCATCACATCGTCGATGAGGCCGTACGTCTTGGCCTCGTCGGCGGAGAACCAGCGGTCGCGGTCGGAGTCGTGGGTGATGCGCTCGACGGTCTGACCGGTGTGGAAGGCGGTCAGCTCGGCCATCCGCTTCTTGGTGTGCAGCAGCCGCTCGGCGTGGATCTTGATGTCCGACGCGGAACCGGCCAGGCCGGCGGAGGGCTGGTGGATGAGGATCTCGGCGTTCGGCAGCGCGAAGCGCTTGCCCGGGGTGCCGGCGCTCAGCAGGAACTGCCCCATCGAGGCGGCGAGGCCCATCGCGATCGTCACCACGTCGTTCTTGATGTACTGCATGGTGTCGTAGATCGCCAGACCGGCCGAGATCGAGCCGCCCGGAGAGTTGATGTAGAGGAAGATGTCCTTCTCCGGGTCCGCGGCGAGGAGAAGAAGCTGCGCGGTGATCTTGTTGGCGATGTCGTCGTCGACCGGCTGGCCGAGGAAGATGATCCGCTCGCCGAGCAGCCGGTTGTAGACCTGGTCGCCGAGGCCACCGAAGGTCGGCTCAGCGGCGGCGGAAGGCATCGGGATCGTCACGTGTCCACCTGCTCGTTGTCGGACGGTTCGAGACCGTCTCAGCGTCGTCTTCTGGGGCGCGGGGATCGGCGCCGTGTGCTGCCCCCGGCGCGGTTTCAGGGACTCCCCTGCCCTCGTATCTACGGACCCTAACGCGCAGGTCGGACAACGCCATCCCGCATTGAGAACTGTTCGCTGTGAGCGCAGGCTCACCGGAGGGGGATGACAGACGGGCCCGAACACGCGCACGTGCGTGTTCGGGCCCGTCTGAACAGGACTCGGGAGAGTCGGGGGCTGGGAATCAGCCCTCGTTCTTCTCCTCGGCCGCGGCCTCGTCGGTGCCCTCGGACTCGGCCTGGACGGTCTCGGCCGTCTCGTCCTCGTCGTCAAGGTCGACGACCTCACCGTTGGTGTCCTTGACCGTGGCGGCCTCGACGACCACCGCGAGCGCCTTGCCGCGGGCGACCTCGCCGACGAGCATCGGCACCTGGCCACCCTCGACGACGGCCTGGGCGAACTGGTCGGGGGACATGCCGGAGGACTGCGCGCGGCGCATGAGGTGCTCGGTGAGCTCCTCCTGGCTGACGTTCAGCTTCTCCTTGTTGACCAGCTCATCGAGGATGAACTGGGTCTTGATGCCCTTCTCCGCCTGCTCCTTGGTCTCGGCGTCGAACTCTTCCTCGGTCTTGCCCTGGATCTCCAGGTACTTGGCGAGGTCGAGGCCCATCTGGCCGAGCTGGTGGTTGACCAGGTTGTGCTTGCGGGTCTCGATCTCGTCCGCGAGCAGCTTCTCGGGGATCGGCACCTCGACGAGCTTGAGCAGCTCGTCCAGGACCTTCTCCTGAGCCTGGGTGGCCTGGTCGTACTTCTTCATCTGGGCGAGGCGCTTGCTGCTGTCGGCCTTGAGCTCGTCGAGGGTGTCGAACTCGCTCGCCAGCTGCGCGAAGTCATCATCCAGCTCGGGCAGTTCGCGGGCCGCGACGGCGGTGACGTCGACCTTGACCTCGGCCTCCTTGCCCTGGGCGGAGCCGCCCTTGAGCTCGGAGGTGAAGGTGGCGCTGCCGCCGGCCTCGACGCCCTTGACGGCCTCGTCGATGCCGTCGAGGAGCTCACCGGAGCCGACGGTGTAGCTGACGCCCTGGGCGACGCCGTCCTCCAGGACCTCGCCGTCCACCTTGGCCTCGAGGTCCAGCGTCAGGACGTCGCCGTCCTGCGCGGCGCGCTCGACCGGGCTGGTCGAGGCGAAGCGCTCACGAAGCTGCTCGACCGACTTGTCGATGTCCTCGTCCGACACCTCGACGGCGTCGACCTCGACCTCGATACCGGAGTAGTCCGGGATCTCCAGGGCGGGGCGGATGTCGACCTCGGCGGTGAAGGCCAGCAGCTCGCCGTCCTTCAGCTCGGTGATGTCGACCTCGGGCTGGCCGAGGACGTTGAGCTCACCCTCGTTGACCGCCTCGGTGTAGAACTTCGGGAGGGCGTCGTTGACGGCCTCCTCCAGCACCGCACCGCGGCCGAACCGCTGGTCGATGACGCGGGCCGGGATCTTGCCCTTACGGAAGCCCTTCACCGTGACCTGCTGGTTGATCTTCTTGTACGCCGCGTCGAGGCTGTCCTTGAGCTCCTCGAAGGGCACCTCGACAGTGAGCCGAACCCGGGTCGGGTTCAGGGTCTCCACGGCGCTCTTCACGGTTCGGTCTCCTTGGGGCTGACTTCTGGGGTTCTGCCTGAGATCTTCCGGCACCCGGTTGTCCGGGTCCCGGCCGATAGCGCCCGGTACAAAGACACACAGGCACGCAGCTTGCATAGTAACCGCAAGGAGGATCGCACCCACAATGCGATCTTCGACGGCCGCTCCTCCGCGGCCGCGGAGTGATGCCGGAGTGCTGAACTGAGGACTGCTGGTCGGGGTGGCCGGATTCGAACCGACGACCTTCCGCTCCCAAAGCGGACGCGCTACCAAGCTGCGCCACACCCCGTCGGTGCGACACGTAGGGTACATGGCTGATGGCGCTGCGGCTGCACGATATCGAGATGCCCACCTCGGCGGGTTCCGCCGCGGCCTCGCGGGCCCGCTGCGGCTCTCGTACGGTGGCGCTCCGCTGCGGGGGCGCACGCGCGCGATTACACGGACCCGGCGCGCGCCTCGCACGCCCGAACCGCCCACGGGTGTGCGGCAGACCGCCCCGACCCGCTACGATGCACTGCGTGCCGAGGTCCTACGACCTGCGGCGCTCGCGGGCGTAGCTCAATGGTAGAGCCCCAGTCTTCCAAACTGGCTACGCGGGTTCGATTCCCGTCGCCCGCTCCGTACGACAAAGGGCCAGGTCAGAGGATGTTTCCTCGACCTGGCCCGAGTCTTTTGCGGGGTCCGGCCGGCGGCTCGCGGGGCTCCTCGGGCGTCAGCCCAGCTGGGCCTTGATGTGGTCGACCACCTCGGCGAAGTCCTCCGTGGGCGAGAAGTCGACGTATTCGCAGTCCTCGAGCGCCTCCGGGGCATGCCCGGGTGACCAGTAGAAGGCCTGTCCGGCCTCGTAGACCCGCTCGCCGTCCCGGGTCCGCATCCTGAGGCGGCCCTTGAGCAGGTAGCCCCAGTGGGGGCACTGGCACAGATCGTCCGTCAGACCCTTGAGTGCCGGTCCCATGTCCGCGCCTCGGGGAAGGCGCACGAAGGCGACGGACATGTCTCCCCCGATTTCCTGCGTCCTCAGCTCCACGCCGTCGCCTTCGATCATGACCGGGGTGTCGTTGCGCGTCGTTGCCGTCATGGCTCCTCCAGGGCCGGTCCGCTGCCGGCCGACTCGCTGCTCTTCCAGTCTCACCCCCGCCGTGGGGGCCTGCGACACGTGCGGGGCCCGCGGCGTGGGCGCCCTTCGCAGGGTGCGCGGGGGTCAATAGGGTGGCGGGCATGGAGATCTGGCTCAATCCCGCGTGTTCCAAGTGTCGTTCCGCCGTGCAGATCCTCGACGAGGAGGGCGCGGAGTACACCGTCCGCAAATACCTGGAGGAGCCGCCGACCGCGGAGGAGCTGCGCGCGGTGCTGGAGCGGCTGGGACTGGAGCCGTGGGACATCACACGGACCCAGGAGGCGGAGGCGAAGGAGCTGGGGGTCGCGGCGTGGGAGCGGACCGACGCCGGACGTGAGCGGTGGATCGCTGCGCTCGCGGCGCACCCGCGGCTGATTCAGCGTCCGATCATCACCGCGGACGATGGATCGGCGCTGGTGGGACGCAGCGAGCAGGCCGTGAAGGAGGCGATGGGGCGTACCGGGGGCGACGCCTAGAAGGTGATGTGGTTGATGGTGTCCGCGAGGGAGTTGAGGAACCGGTTGATGGACGGGGCCATGCCGGTGGAGGCGAGGAAGAACCCGAAGAGTATGGCGACGATCGCCGGACCCGCCTTGATCGACTTCCCTCTGATCAACACGATCAGCACGATCCCCAACAGCAGCACCACTGACAGTGAAAGAGCCACAACTGATCACACCCTTGGTCGGAACGCCTCACCGGCCCGGGAGCATGCCGCGCACACCCCCTGACCCCATCGTGCCACCAACTCCTTGCCCACCGGAGGTGGGTGACGAATCATCGGCCAACGCTTTGCCCGGTTACGACCCCTGGGGTGTGTGAGGCGGGCGCGGCCGGGCAGGCGGGGATATGTGCCGCGCCCGCACCACGGCGCCGGGCCGCCGGAGCGACGTCGGCGATTTGGCCTGATCCCCCCACTGCCGGTGGCCGGTAGCGGCCGGTGGGCCGCGCGGCGCGTGGGGCGCGACCGCCGGCGGGACCTCACCGTGAATTACCGGAGACCGCGGCAATCGGACCGCGTCCGCCATAATTCTCGTGTCATCCGTCACAGCAATTGCGGGCGCTCGCCGTGCGTAATCAAGCGGGCCCGCGAGACGTTATCCGTATCACCCGACGCCCGGTGTGACCGGATCGAGCTATTCGGACATAGCGTAAAGGAATCAGACATTCCTTCCGAGCCTCCCCCGGGGGATACCGCCCGTTTTAGCCTGGCGAAGCGGGACATTGCTGGCGCGTGAGGGCGCTGTGTGCAGGGGCAGGGAGGGGTCGACGAAAGATCTTTTCGTATCTGCCGCAATTTTATCCACGCCATATGTGCGGTGGCACCTGGGGAAATAAAGAATTACTGCCGGGCGGTTTTACGCATTCGCCGACCGCCGCTATCGTGCCTCAGATGTTTCACGCTGCCCCGACACCACGACGTGAGCTCCCTCAGGCCAGGGAGGCGGCGGGTGCGGACCGGACGACGCGTGCGGCACAGCCGTCCGGCGTGCCGGAGCGCGCTGCGGCCCCCGCCCCCAAAGCCGGCCGGGACGCCTTCTTCGACAACGCCAAGTACCTGGCCATCGTGCTCGTGGCGATGGGGCATGCCTGGGAACCGCTGACCGACGGCAGCCGCAGCGCCGAGGCGCTGTACATGACCGTCTACGCCTTCCACATGCCGGCGTTCATCATCATCTCCGGCTACTTCTCGCGCAGTTTCGACATGCGCAAGGACCGGTTGCAGCGTCTGGTCACCGGGGTCGCCGTCCCCTACATCCTCTTCGAGACGGCCTACGCCTTCTTCAAGCGCTGGGCGGACGACGATCCAGGGCATCCGATCAGCCTGCTCGACCCCTGGTTCCTGACGTGGTTCCTGGTGGCCCTGTTCATCTGGCGGCTGACCACCCCGCTCTGGAAGGTCGTGCGCTGGCCGCTGCCGCTCGCGCTGGCCATCGCCGTGCTCGCCTCCGTCTCGCCCGACATCGGTGACGATCTGGATCTCCAACGGGTTCTGCAGTTCCTGCCGTTCTTCGTCCTCGGTCTGTGCCTGCGGCCCGAGCACTTCAAGATGGTGCAGCGGCGGGCGGTGCGTATCGCCTCGTTGCCGGTCTTCGCCTGCGCGCTGCTGATGGCGTACTGGGCGGCACCCCGGATGTCGTCGGCGTGGTTCTACCACCGCGACAGTGCTCAGGAGTTGGGCACCACCTGGTGGATCGGCTCGGTCATGACGATGGCCCTCTTCGGCTGCTCGATCGTCCTGGTGGCCTGCTTCTTCGCCTGGGTGCCCACCCGGCCGATGTGGTTCACGGTGCTGGGCGCGGGGACGCTGTACGGCTACCTGCTGCACGGCTTCCTGGCCAAGGGCTCGCGGTTCTGGGGCTGGTTCGACGACTACGCCTGGCTGCAGACCCCGGCCGGCGAGATCGCGGTCACGCTGATCGCGGGAGCGATCGTGACAGCGCTGTGCACCCCACCGGTCCGCAGGGCGTTCCGCTTCGCGATGGAGCCGACGATGGCGTGGGCGTTCCGCAAGGACGCGGCCGACACGGCACGCGAGCGCGTCAGCTTGTGAGAGCGGCGGGGGCCTCCCCCGCCCTCCGCGGCAACACCTCCGGTCGCCGTGCGGCCCGCCCCGGCCCCGGGCCCGGCCCCACGCGCCCAGGGCTCAGGCGTCGCGGCAGATCAGCAGCAGCGCCCGGTCGTCGTTGACGTCCTTGGCGACGGCCTCGATCAGGTGCCAGGCGGCGCCCACGAAGCCCTCGCCGACGTAGCGGTCGGCCTCGCCGGTCAGCCGGTCGATGCCCTCGGCGATATCACGGTCGGCGGCCTCCACCAGGCCGTCGGTGAACATCATCAGCACGTCCCCGGGCCGCAGGGTTCCCTTGACCGGGTCGAACTGCGCGCCGTCGTAGACACCGAGGAGCGGGCCCTCGCCCGACTTCTCCTCCCAGCGGCCGGTGCCCGCGCTGAGCTGGAGAGCCGGCAGATGACCGGCGGAGAGCAGTTCGTAGTCCCCCGACTCCAGATCCAGGACGAGATGGATGGAGGTCGCGAAGCCCTCGTCCCAGTCCTGGCGCAGCAGATAGCCGTTGGCCGCGGGGAGGAAGGCGTGCGGCGGCAGGGAGCCGAGGAGGCCGCCGAAGGCCCCGGACAGCAGCAGCGCACGGGATGCCGCGTCCATGCCCTTGCCGGAGACATCCGTCAGCACCACTTCGAGGATGTTGCCGCCCTGGGTGCGCGAGGCCACCACGAAGTCGCCCGAGAAGGACTGGCCGCCGGCCGGGCGCAGGGCCATCTCCCGGTGCCACCCCCGGGGCAGTTCGGGGAGCTTGCTCTGGACGCGGATGCGTTCGCGCAGGTCGAAGAGCATCGTCCCGCCACGCCGCCAGGGCACCCCGACGCGGCTGCGGAACTGCGCGATCAGCAGCCCGAAGAGGCCGACCGCCGCCACGACCAGCACCGTGCCGGGGGTGACCCGGTCCGGCCCCGCGGTGTACGGGCCGAGCAGTGCCGCCTCGACGATCAGCGCGCCGGCCGATGTGGCGTACAGGGCGAGGAGGTTGGCCGGCCGCAGCAGCAGGCCGCCGGCGATGACCGGGAGCACCAGCGCGGTGGGGGCGATCCAGTCGGGGCGCCAGAGCGTGCCTGCCGCGATCGCGGGTATGGCCACGAGGAGGGCGGCCAGCGCGAGCCAGTCGGAGCCGTCGCCCCGGAAGTAGTCGACGCCGGCCTTGCGCACGCCGATGCGGGCCCGGTGCAGGCCTCTGTGCACCCGGGCCGTCAGGGGTTCCGCTCCCGGGCCGTTTGTCATTGCTCTGGGACTTTAGCCACCCGTTCGGCGGTGCGTCGATTCGCCGTACAGACCTCAGGTCAATTGCCGGGAAACCGCGTTCGAAATGCGGTCGCGCGGCCGGAGAGTGTCCTGCTAGGCATGGCGTATGACGACAGATCTGCGGGAGCTGCGCGAGGCCGAGTGGGATGGCTGGTTCGACAAGGTGGACCTCGCCTTCGGCGGCGTGCCCGAGCCGCCGGAGGGACGGGCCCTCTGGCGGGAGCGCACGGAGATCGAGCGCTCCTTCGGGGCCCGGTCGGACGGTGACTGGGTCGGCACGGCCGGGGCCTTCTCCTTCGGGCTGACGGTGCCGGGCGGGGGCCGGGTGGCGGCTGCCGGCGTCACGATGGTCACGGTCCAGCCGACGCACCGCAGACGCGGTGTGCTGCGCTCGATGATGCGCCACCAGCTGGCGGACGTCCGGGCGCGCGGTGAGTCGCTGGCGGTCCTGACGGCCTCGGAGCCCGCCATCTACGGCCGGTTCGGCTACGGCCCGGCGACGCAGGAGCTGCGGCTGGGCATCGACACGCTGCGGCTGGCGCCCCCGGACCTGCCGGGCATCGACGGCGTACACCTGCGGCTGGTGGACGCGGCGGAGGCGCTGCCCGCCTGCGAGCGGGTGTACGAGCAGCTGGTGCCGACCCGTCCGGGGATGCTCGCGCGGCAGCCGGGCTGGGAGCGGATGGGCGTGTACGACCCCGAGAGCGAACGGGAGGGCGCGGGGAAGCTCCAGTGTGTGGTGGCCGAGGTCGACGGCGTGGTGCGGGGATACGCGCGCTACGCGGTGGCCCCGGAGTGGGACCACTCCGGGCCGTGCGGGGCGGTGCGCGTCCGGCAGATCGACGCTTTGGAGCCGGTGGTGTACGCGGCGCTGTGGCGCTATCTGTTCGGGATGGACCTCACCTCGTGGGTGTCGGCGCGCGGCCGGCCCGTGGACGATCCGCTGCTGCATCTCGTGGCGGACATGCGGCGCTGCGGCATCGAGGCGCGGGAGTCGCTGTTCGTGCGGCCGGTGGAGGTGGGCGAGGCGCTGGCGGCGCGGACGTACCTCACGCCGGTGGATGTGGTGCTGGAGGTGGCGGACCCGTTCTGCCCCTGGAACGAAGGGCGTTGGCGGCTGAGCGGTGACGCCAAGGGCGCCTCCTGCGCACGCACCACCGACGCGCCCGATCTGGCCCTTTCGGTACGGGAGTTGGGCTCGGCGTACCTGGGCGGGTTCACCCTTACGTCGTTGGCGGCCGCAGGCCGGGTCCAGGAGCTGCGGCCCGGCGCGCTGCAAGCGGCGTCGGTGGCTTTCGGCTCCGATGCCGTGCCGTGGCTGCCGCACGGGTTCTAGGGCGTCCGACGCGGGGCGGCCTGCCGCGCCGGACGACTCCGCGACCGCTCAGGGCCGGTGGCCGCCCGTCGCCGGCTGGCACCCGGGGCACCAGAAGAGATTGCGGGCGGCGAGACCGGCGGTGCGGATCTCGCCGCCACAGATGTGGCACGGCGCGTCGGCGCGGCGGTAGACGTACACCTCGCCGCCGTGGTCGTCGACCCGAGGCGGGCGGCCCATGGCCTCCGGAAGGTGCTCCGGGCGGACGGTGTCGATGCGGTTGTGGCGCACGCCCTCCCGCATCAGCAGCACCAGGTCCGCCCAGAGGGCGTCCCACTCGGCGCGGGTGAGGTCGCGGCCGGGCCGGTAGGGGTCGATGCCGTGCCGGAAGAGGACCTCGGCGCGGTAGACGTTGCCGACGCCCGCGATGACCTTCTGGTCGAGCAGCAGCGCCGCGATGGTGGTGCGGCTGCGCGTGATCCGCTGCCAGGCACGCTCCCCGTCGTCCCCGGGGCGCAGCGGGTCGGGGCCGAGCCGGTCGTGTATCGCGTGCTTCTCGGCGTCGGTGATCAGCGCGCAGGTGGTGGGGCCGCGCAGATCCGCGTAGTGGCGGGAGGTGGCCAGGCGCAGCCGGACGGTGTCGGTGGGCGGCGGCGCGGGGGCGTCGCCGAAGCCGAGCTTGCCGAACAGTCCGAGGTGGATGTGGATCCAGCGGGCCGGGCCGAACCCGAGGAAGAGGTGCTTGCCGTGTGCCTCGGCGGTGTCCATGACCTGGCCGTCGACGAGCGCGGCGCCGCCGGCGAACTTTCCCTGCGGGCTGCTCGCCCTGACCGGCTCGCCCTCGAAGCGGGCCCGGTGGTCCAGCGCGAGGCGGTGGATCGTGTGCCCCTCGGGCATGCGGGTGGTCCTCCAGTGGGCGCGCCCGCCCACCCCGGCGGCCGGGGTGGGCGGGCGGTGACGGCGGTGGGCGTCAGCCCTGCGGGTGGTGGGCGGGGACGGGCGGCAGCTCGCCGGTGGTCTCGTACGCCGACAGCATGTCGATGCGGCGGGTGTGACGCTCCTCACCGGAGTACGGCGTGGCGAGGAAGGCCTCGACGAACTTCGTCGCCTCGTCCTGGGTGTGCATCCGGCCGCCGACCGAGAGGACGTTGGCGTTGTTGTGCTCGCGGCCGAGCTTGGCGGTCTCCTCGCTCCAGGCCAGCGCGGCCCGTACGCCCTTGACCTTGTTGGCGGCGATCTGCTCGCCGTTGCCGGAGCCGCCGATCACGATGCCGAGGCTGTCCGGGTCGCCCGCGGTCTTCTCCGCGGCGCGCAGGCAGAACGGGGGGTAGTCGTCCTGGGCGTCGTAGATGTGCGGACCGCAGTCGACGGGCTCGTGGCCATGGGCCTTGAGCCACTCGACGAGGTGGTTCTTGAGTTCGAAACCTGCATGGTCGGAGCCGAGATACACGCGCATGGCCATGAGTGTGGCATGACGATGTGCGGGTAGGCGCGACTGGGTCTTCCTACGGTTCTACGCATGAAACCCCTGGTCGACCTTTCGTACGCAAGCGCGTGACGTAACCGTCCAGGGTTTCATGCAACGATCCGGATTCAGACCTTCCAAACCCTGGGTTAGCGAAGATCTAATGCGGGAGTTCCATTCCGTGAACCACACAAGGACGGTGCACATGGGCGCGCACCCGCCTACCACCAAGACGGTCCCCACCACCGGAGAACCCGGTGGCGGATCGACCGGGGGCCAGCCTCAGGACGGGCTGCAGGCAGGACTCAAGAACCGCCACCTGTCGATGATCGCCATCGGCGGCGTCATCGGCGCCGGCCTCTTCGTCGGCTCCGGCGCGGGGATCTCGGCCGCCGGGCCGGGCATCCTCCTCTCCTACGCGCTGACCGGCCTGCTGGTCGTGCTGGTGATGCGGATGCTGGGCGAGATGGCCGCGGCCTCCCCCACCTCCGGATCGTTCTCCGCCTACGCGGACCGCGCGCTGGGCCGCTGGGCCGGCTTCACCATCGGCTGGCTGTACTGGTTCTTCTGGTCGGTCGTGCTGGCCGTCGAGGCGACCGCCGCCGCCGCGATCCTCACCGGCTGGGTCCCGGCCGTGCCTCAGTGGGCCTGGGCGCTGCTGGTGATGATCGTGCTGACCGGGACCAACCTCATCTCCGTCGGCTCGTTCGGCGAGTTCGAGTTCTGGTTCGCCGGCATCAAGGTCGTCGCGATCGTCGTCTTCATCGCGGTCGGCGCGCTGGCGATATTCGGGCTGCCCCCGGGCGGCGACCCGGTGGGCGTGTCGAACCTGACCGGGCAGGGCGGGTTCCTGCCGAACGGGCCGGGCGCGATCCTCTCCGGCATGCTGCTGGTGGTCTTCTCCTTCATGGGCAGCGAGATCGTCACGCTGGCGGCGAGCGAGTCGCCGAACCCGGTGCAGGCCGTCCGCAAGGCCGTCAACAGCGTCATCTGGCGTATCGCGATCTTCTACATCGGCTCGATCGCGGTGATCGTGACGCTGCTGCCGTGGAACGACCCGGCGGTGGTCAAGAGCCCGTACGTGGCGGTGCTGAAGTCGCTGGACATTCCGTACGCCGGCACGGTCATGGACGTCGTGGTGCTGACCGCGGTGCTGTCCTGTCTGAACTCCGGGCTGTACACCGCCTCCCGGATGGCGTTCTCGCTCGGTGAGCGCGGCGACGCGCCCAAGGCGTTCAAGAAGGTCAACAAGGGCGGGGTGCCCGCGGTCGCGATCTGGGCCTCGGTCGCCTTCGGCTTCATCGCGACGATCTTCAGCTACACGTCGAAGGACACCATCTTCCAGTTCCTGCTGAACTCCTCCGGCGCGGTGGCTCTGTTCGTGTGGCTGGTCATCTGCTTCTCGCAGCTGCGGATGCGCCGCGTCATCGAACGGGAGACGCCGGAGCGGCTGACGGTGCGGATGTGGCTGTACCCGTGGCTGACGTACGCGACCATCGGGATGATCGTCTTCGTCATCGGCTACATGTTCTACGACCCGGAGGGCCGGGAGCAGATGATCCTGTCGGTCGTCGCGGCGGTCGTGGTGCTGGCCATCGGCCTGCTTCTGGACCGGCGCAGGCCGCGGGACCGGGACGCGGCCGGGGCGGCCGGGACCGGCGCGCTCAAGTAGCGCGGCACGACGCAGAAGAAGGCGGGGCCCGCACCGGTCGGTGCGGGCCCCGCCTTCTTGCGCGTCAGGCGCGGCCGCGGGCGCGGCCGCCGTCGAGGGGCTCAGCCGCGGCGGCCGGCCAGCTTCCAGGCGGTGGGCAGCGCGCCCATGGCCAGCGCGGCCTTGAGGGCGTCGCCGATCAGGAACGGCACGAGGCCGACGGCCACCGCCTCGCCGAAGGGCATGCCGGTGCTCAGGGCGAGGTACGGGACGCCGACGGCGTAGATCAGGGCCGTGCCCGCGGCCATCGTCCCGGCCGTGCGCAGCACTCCGCGGTCGCCGCCGCGGCGGGCCAGCGCGCCCACGACGGTGGCGGCGAGCAGCATGCCCAGGATGTAGCCGAAGGTCGCGCCGCCCGCGCCCGAGGTACCACCGGCGAACCACGGCATGCCCGCCAGGCCCGCCAGGGCGTACAGCGCGAGGGAGAGCAGGCCGCGGCCGGCGCCGAGCGAGGCGCCGACCAGCAGGGCTGCGAAGGTCTGGCCGGTGACCGGGACCGGGGAGCCGGGAACCGGGACGGCGATCTGGGCCGCTACGCCGGTCAGCGCGGCGCCGCCGAGCACCAGCGCCGCGTCACGGACGCGCGCACGGGAGGCGGTGGCGGCGGGCAGCAGATCGGCGAGGACCGCACCGATGGGGGTCCCCCCGCGCGAAGCCTGGGGGAGGGTGAGGGCGGACTCAGTGCTCATCGGTACTCCGCGAGGTGTGAGAGGGATCCGGGACAGGACGGGACGCGACGACGTTAGTCCAGCGGGACCCCGGCGATCATCGTGTGGCGGCGACAAAGCCCAGGTGGCCCGCTTGGAGAGTTCCGAACAACCGCCACGATGCCAGGCCGTGCCGGGGCGAGGGGCGTCTTCGCAGGTCACGTGATGCTCATCACGGGCGCGCCCGATGGCAGGGTGCGGGTTTTGTGCTAGCGCGCGGCGTGCGGGGAAACTGGCAGCGCCCCGCGGAGACCTGTGGAGTTCCCCCAAAGCACCTTGCGAGCGTACGAACCCATGCACGATGCACCGACCACCTCCGGGAAGACCCCTCCCGTTGAGCGCGCCGGCGAGCGCGAGCCGCTGTCCGCGGGGCTGAAGCAGCGCCATCTGACCATGCTCGGGCTGGGCGGGGTGATCGGCGCGGGCCTGTTCGTGGGCTCCGGCGCGGGGATCGCGGTGGCCGGGCCCGGGATCGTCCTGTCGTACCTGATCGCGGGCGCCCTCGCGATGCTGGTGATGCGGATGCTGGGCGAGATGTCGGCGGCGATGCCGGCCTCCGGCGCGTTCTCGGTGCATGCGGAGCGCGCGCTGGGCCGCTGGGCCGGTTTCAGCGTGGGCTGGCTGTACTGGTTCCTGCTGGTCGTCGTGCTCGCCGTGGAGGCCACCGGCGCGGCGCAGATCGCCAACGGCTGGGTGCCTGCGGTCCCCCAGTGGGGCTGGGTCCTGATCTTCATGGTCGTCTTCACCCTCGCCAACCTGGCCGCGGTGAAGAACTTCGGCGAGTTCGAGTTCTGGTTCGCCACCCTCAAGGTCACCGCGATCGTCCTCTTCCTCGGCCTCGGTGTACTGGCCGTGCTCGGCGTGCTGCCGGACACCGACCCGGTGGGCCTTGCGAACCTCACCGGGCAGGGCGGCTTCCTGCCCAACGGCTGGTCCGGGGTGATCTCCGGCGTGCTGGCGGTGGTCTTCGCCTTCGGCGGCCTGGAGGTCGTGACCATCGCCGCCGCCGAGTCCGACGACCCGGCGCGCGCGGTCGGCCGGGCGGTGCGCAGCGCGGTCTGGCGCATCCTGTTCTTCTACGTCGGCTCGATGCTGGTCATCGTCACGCTGCTGCCCTGGTCGTCGATGGAGCCGGGCAAGAGCCCGTACGTCGCGGTGCTGGACAGCATCGGCGTGCCGGGCGCAGGACAGATCATGAACATCGTGGTCTTCGTGGCGCTGCTCTCGGCGCTGAACGCCAACCTCTACGGCTCCTCGCGGATGGTCTTCTCGCTGGCCGAGCGGGGTGAGGCGCCGCGTTCGCTGCTGAAGGTGTCGGGCGGCGGGGTGCCGCGCCGGGCCGTACTGGCCTCCGTGGCCTTCGGCTTCGTCTCGGTGCTGCTCAATCTGAAGTGGCCGGACTCGGTCTTCCTCTACATGCTCAATGCCGTCGGCGCGGTGCTGCTGTTCGTCTGGGGCCTGATCGCCGTATCCCAGCTGCGGCTGCGGCCCCGCATCGAGCGCGAGGCGCCGCACACGCTGTCCCTGCGCATGTGGGCCTTCCCCTGGCTGACCTGGGCGGCGCTGCTCGCGATGGGCGGGGTCCTGGTCCTGATGCTGACCGACGCCACCGCCCGCCCGCAGCTGCTGTGGTCGGCCGGGGCGACCGCCGTGGTGCTGCTCGTCGCGGCGGTGCGGGAACTGCGGGACCGCCGCCGCGCCGCCCACTGAGCCCGGCGCGGCGCGGGCACGGTCACCGTACGTCCCAACCGACGACCCATCGGGCACGCCAAGTAACGATCATGTCTGAATACCGAACATTCGCTGCACGACTGTTGCCCTGAGCGGACACCGGCGCTCAAACTGAGCGCGCTTCACCGAGGACCCCGGAGTTGAGCCGTCGGCAGCCCCTGAGCGACCCGCTGCCTCGCGCGGGTCCAGGGGGCCGGGCATCACCGTCGCCCTGGTCGCGGCCCCGGGAGAACGCAGTATCGCCCCGCTCCGCTCTCACCACATGGGACAGGTACGAATGAATCGGACACCCTCGTCCGCCGCGCCCACGCGCGAGCAGACCGACGCGGTCCCGGGCGCCGGCCTGGACGGCGGCTCCTCGCTCTCCAACGGCCTCAAGCAGCGCCACCTCTCGATGATCGCGCTGGGCGGTGTGATCGGTGCGGGCCTGTTCGTCGGCTCCCGCGAAGGCATTGCGGCCGCCGGCCCCTCCATCGTGCTGGCCTACGCGATATCGGGCGCCCTGGTCATGCTCGTGATGCGGATGCTCGGCGAGATGGCCGCGGCCAGCCCCGCCTCGGGTTCCTTCTCCGTGCACGCGGAACGCTCCATCGGCTCCTGGGCCGGTTTCACCGTCGGCTGGATGTTCACCGCGCTGCTGTGCGTGGCGGTGGCCGCCGAGGCGCTCGGCGCCGCCGACATCATGACGGCCTGGTTCCCCGGCACCGAGCCGTGGATGTGGGTACTGCTGTTCATGGTGATCTTCACCGGGACGAACCTGGCGGCGGTCAGCAACTTCGGCGAGTTCGAGTTCTGGTTCGCCGCGCTGAAGGTGGCCGCCATCGGCATCTTCCTGGTCCTGGGCCTGCTCGCCATCTTCGGCGTCCTGCCCGGCACGGACGCGCCGGGTGCCGCGCACCTCACCGGTGACGGCGGCTTCCTGCCCAAGGGCGTCGACGGCCTGATGGTCGGCCTGCTGGCCTCGGTCTTCGCCTACGGCGGGCTGGAGACGGTGACCATCGCGGCCGCCGAGTCCAAGGACCCGGTCCGCGGCGTGGCCGGCGCGGTGCGCACCGCGATGTGGCGCATCGCCCTCTTCTACGTCGGCTCGATGGCGATCATCGTCACCGTGATCCCGTGGAACAACGCCTCGATCGCCGAGCACGGCCCGTATGTCGCGGTGCTGAACTACCTGCACATCCCGGCCGCCGGCCAGATCATGAACGTGGTCATCCTGGTGGCCCTGCTGTCCGCGATGAACGCCAACATCTACGGCTCGTCCCGGATGGCGTACTCGCTGACCTTCCGCGGCCAGGGGCCGAGGTTCCTCAACAAGGTGAGCGGCGGGGTGCCGCGCCGCGCGGTGCTCCTCTGCTCCGCGTTCGGCTTCCTCGCGGTCCTCTTCAGCTTCTGGTGGCCCACCACGGTCTTCCAGTGGCTGCTCAACATGGTCGGCGCGGCCGTCCTCGTCGTCTGGGGCTTCATCGCGGTGGCCCAGCTGCGGATGCGCCGCCGGCTGGAGCGCGAGGCGCCCGAGAAGCTCGTCGTGAAGATGTGGGCCTTCCCCGTCCTGACCTGGGTCGCGCTCGCCGGTATCGCCGCCGTCCTGCTGCTGATGCTGCGCGACGACAACCAGCGCATCCAGCTGCTGTTCACGGCCGGTTTCGGCGTGGCGCTGGCCGTCGTCGGCCTGGTGCGGCAGCGGGCGCTGCGCAAGAACGCGGGAACGGAGCCGGCCAAGGGCTGACCCCGGCCGATCCACGACGCCTCCCGGCGCAAGGCGGGGCGGGACCTCCTTCCGAGGTCCCGCCCCGCCTCCTTCTTTGGGACCGGGTCCCGGCCCATGACCGGCCGATGATCACTCCTGCTGGTAGCGTGCTCCTGCACATCGCATGCAATAAGAAGTCGTAAGCAGTTGGAGAGGCTGGGCATGGCCACCTACACACTTCCGGAACTTCCGTACGACTACTCGGCGCTGGCCCCGGTCATCAGCCCCGAGATCATCGAGCTGCATCACGACAAGCACCACGCGGCGTACGTGAAGGGCGCGAACGACACCCTGGAGCAGCTCGCCGAGGCGCGCGACAAGGAGCAGTGGGGCGGTATCAACGGCCTGGAGAAGAACCTCGCGTTCCACCTCTCCGGCCACATCCTGCACAGCATCTACTGGCACAACATGACCGGTGACGGCGGCGGCGAGCCGCTGGAGAAGGACGGCGTGGGCGAGCTGGCCGACGCCATCGCCGAGAGCTTCGGCTCGTTCGCGGGCTTCAAGGCCCAGCTGACCAAGGCGGCGGCCACCACACAGGGCTCCGGCTGGGGCGTCCTGGCCTTCGAGCCGGTCAGCGGCCGGCTGATCGTCGAGCAGATCTACGACCACCAGGGGAACGTCGGCCAGGGCTCGGTGCCGATCCTGGTCTTCGACGCCTGGGAGCACGCCTTCTACCTGCAGTACAAGAACCAGAAGGTCGACTTCATCGAGGCGATGTGGCAGGTCGTCAACTGGCAGGACGTCGCCAAGCGGTACGCGTCCGCCAAGCTCCGCGCGAACACCCTGCTCCTGGCGCCGTAGCGCCGCCGCGGCGTTCCGCCGCCACGGACGTCCTGCCTCGTGATCGTCTTCTCAACCTTCACCCGGCAGGCGGAGAAAAGGCGAGGCCCCACGAGGACGTGACTCGTGGGGCCTCGCCCGTACCCGTCGGCTTCGGGGCTTCGAGCTTCGGGGCTTCGGGTCAGTCGAAGATCGGGCCCTGGGTGCGGGTGCGCTTGATCTCGTAGAAGCCGGGGATGGACGCGACCATGATCGTGCCGTCCCAGAGCTTGGCGGCCTCCGCGCCCTTGGGGGCCGGGGTGACGACCGGGCCGAAGAAGGCGATCTGCTCGCCGTCGGAGCCGGGGACGGCGATGACCGGGGTGCCGACCTCCTGACCGACGAGGTCGATGCCCTCCGTGTGGGAGGCGCGCAGCTGCTTGTCGTAGGCGTCGGAGTCCGCGGCGTCGGCCAGGCTCGCCGGGAGGCCGGCCTCCGCCAGGGCGTCCAGGATGGTCTCGCGGTTGCGTTCCCTTCCCTCGTTGTGGAAGCGGGTGCCGAGCGCCGTGTAGAGCGCGCCGAGCACCTCGCTGCCGTGCTCCTGCTCCGCGGCGATGCAGACCCGGACCGGGCCCCAGGCGGTCCGCAGCAGTTCGCGGTATTCGTCGGGCAGCTCGTCCAGCCGGTTCTCGTTGAGTACCGCCAGGCTCATGACGTGCCAGCGCACCTCCACCGGGCGGACCTTCTCCACCTCCAGCATCCAGCGGGAGGTCATCCAGGCCCAGGGGCACAGCGGGTCGAACCAGAAATCTGCCGGGGTCTTGGCCGTCTCGGACACGTCGTCTCCTTGTGCGCGTCGCACTGCTTGTTCCGTCAACGCTTCAACCCCCGCCTGCCATGCCATGATTCCCGTGTTCGATATTCGAGACGAGGACAAGGGAGTCACGTCGTGCCAGGTGAGAATCTGTCCCGGGACGAGGCCCGTGAGCGGGGCCGGCTGCTGAGTGTCGACGGGTACGACGTGGCGCTGGATGTCCGGTCAGCGGTGGACAGCGGCCTCGACGCCGCGACCTTCCGCTCCCGCACGACCGTGCGTTTCCGCTGCGCCGAGCCGGGCGCCTCGACCTTCGCTGACCTGCTCGCGCCCTCGGTTGCCTCCGTCACCCTCAACGGCCGGGAGCTGGACCCCGCCGCGGTCTTCGACGGCACGCGGATCGCGCTCGAGGGGCTCGCCGCGGACAACACGCTCGTCGTCGACGCACGGTGCGCGTACAGCCGGACCGGCGAGGGGCTGCACCGCTTCGTCGACCCGGAGGACGGCGAGGTGTACCTCTACACCCAGTACGAACCGGCCGATGCCCGCCGGGTCTTCGCCAACTTCGAACAGCCCGATCTGAAGGCGCCGTTCACCTTCGAGGTCACCGCCCCGGAGGGCTGGACGGTCCTCAGCAACGGCGCGGAGGAAGGGCGGCCCGAGGGCGGCCGGCACCGGTTCGCGACGACCCGGCCGATCTCGACGTACATCACCGCGGTCGTCGCCGGCCCCTACCACTACGTCTCCGACCGCTACCGCCGCACCTTCGAGGACGGCACCGAGCTGGAGATTCCGCTGGGCGCGCTGTGCCGCAAGGGGCTGGCGAAGCACTTCGACGCGGAGGACATCTTCACCGTCACCAAGCAGGGGCTGGACTTCTTCCACGAGCACTTCGACTACCCGTACCCCTTCGGGAAGTACGACCAGGCGTTCGTACCGGAGTACAACCTCGGCGCGATGGAGAACCCGGGGTGTGTGACGTTCCGCGAGGAGTTCATCTTCCGCGGCAAGGTGACCGCCGCGTCCTACGAGGGCCGGGCCAACGTCATCCTGCACGAGATGGCGCACATGTGGTTCGGCGACCTGGTCACCATGCGGTGGTGGGACGACCTGTGGCTCAAGGAGTCGTTCGCGGACTTCATGGGCGCGTTCTCGCTGGTGGAGGCGACGCGCTTCCGCGACGGCTGGATCACCTTCGCCAACCGCCGCAAGACGTGGGCCTACCGCGCCGACCAACTGCCCTCCACCCACCCGGTCACCGCGGACATCCGTGACCTGGAGGACGCCAAGCTCAACTTCGACGGGATCACCTACGCCAAGGGCGCTTCGGTGCTCAAGCAGCTGGTGGCGTACGCGGGGCGGGAGGCGTTCCTGGAGGGCGCGCGGCGCTACTTCAAGCGCCACGCGTACGGCAACACCGAGCTGAACGACCTGCTGTCGGTGCTGGAGGAGACCTCCGGGCGGGACATGGCGGCCTGGTCGCGCGCCTGGCTGGAGACGGCCGGCGTCAACTCCCTCACGCCGCAGGCCACCTACGACGCGCAGGGCCGGATCACCGAGCTGAGCATCCTCCAGGAGGCGGCGCCCTCGCACCCCGAGCTGCGGCCACACCGGGTCGGGGTGGGCCTCTACCGGCGCCAGGACGCGACCGGAGGTCTGGTGCGCTTCGCGCACACCGAGGTGGATGTCTCCGGGCCCCGCACCGCCGTACCCCAGCTGGCCGGCGCGGAGCGGCCCGAGGTGATCCTGGTCAACGACGAGGACCTCACCTACTGCAAGATCCGTTTCGACGAGGGTTCGCTGGCCACCCTGCGGGCCCGGCTCGGCGAGATCGCCGACCCGCTCGCGCGCGCCCTGTGCTGGTCGGCGATGTGGAACATGACCCGCGACGCGCTGATGCCGGCCCGCGACTACCTGGGGTCGGTGCTGCGGTTCGCGGGCCGGGAGAGCGACATCGGCGTGCTGCAGTCGCTGCACGGCCAGGCCCGTACGGCGCTGGAGCACTACACCGCGCCGGACCGCCGCGAGAGCGCCGGCCGTGAGCTGGCCGAGGGTGCGGTGCGCGAACTGCGGCTGGCCGAGCCCGGCAGCGGCCACCAGCTGGCCTGGGCCCGGCATTTCGCCTCGGTCGCCTCGACCCCGGCCGATCTTCAGCTGCTGCAGGGCCTGGTCGACGGGACAGCGAAGATCGACGGCCTGGAGGTGGACCAGGAGCTGCGCTGGACGTTCCTGGCGCAGCTGGCCTCGCACGGCGTCGCGGACGAGGCCGCGATCGACGCGGAGCTGGCCCGCGACGACACCGCCTCCGGCAAGCGCCACCAGGTGCGCTGCCTGGCCGCACGGCCGTCAGCCGAGGTCAAGGCCGCGGCGTGGGCGGAGGTGGTCGAGTCCGACACCCTGTCGAACGCGCTGGTGGAGGCGACCATCAGCGGCTTCGCGCAGCTCGGGCAGCAGGAGTTGCTGGCGCCGTACACCCCGCGCTACTTCGAGATGATCGAGCGGGTGTGGCGGGAGCGGTCCATCGAGATCGCGATGGCCGTGGTGCGCGGGCTGTTCCCCGCCTGGCAGGTGGAGCAGCGAACGCTGGACGCCGCGGACGCCTGGCTGTCGGAGCATGCCGCGGCGGCTCCGGCGCTGCGCCGGCTGGTCCTGGAGGAGCGGGACGATCTGGCCCGGGCACTGCGCGGACAGGCTTGTGACGCGGCGGCGGCGCCCAGGCCGTAACCCCCGAGCCGACCAGCCCCTTTCGGCACTCGAACGCCCGTACTTTAGGGCGGGGTTGTCCGGGTTGTGCCACGGGCGTGTAACAGCGGTTAGGGGGCGGTTCGGGAGCGGGAATGGCCGGGTCATGAACCACGACACCCCGCTCTCCCCGCTCCCCCTCCGCCACCTCTTCGACGCCCGGTGCCGGGTGCTGACCTCCCGCCGGCTGCGTGAGCACGGCGTCGCGACGGCGGAGATCACCGAACGGTGCCGTCCCGGCGGCCCCTGGCAGCAGCTGCTGCCCGGTGTCCACCTGCTGCACCCGGGGCCGCCGACCGAGGAGGAGCGCCTGCACGCCGTCCTGCTGTACGCCGCGCAGCGCGGGCCGACCGTGCCCAGCCAGGCCGGACCGGCCCCGGAGACGCCGGAGGCGATGATCACCGGTCTGGCGGCGCTCGCCCTGCACGGCTTCTCCGCCGCTCCGCCGCTGTCGTCCCTGGACCGGATCGAGGTCCTGGTGGGCCGGACCCGGCGGCTGCGCTCGACCGGTTTCGCGCTGATCGTGCGGGCGCAGGAGATGCCGGTGCCCGAGGAGGTCCGCGGGGTGCTCACCGCTCCGGTCCCCCGCGCCCTCGCGGACGCGGTGGGCCGGCTGACCGACGCCTCGGCGGTGCGCCGCCTGCTGACCGAGGCGGTGCGCGGCGGGCACTGCGAGGCGGCCGCTGTGGTGCGGGAGTTGACCCGGGCACGGCTGCTGACCCGGCCGCACGTGGTGGACGCGGTGGACACCCTGCTGGCCGAGGGCCGGGCGCTGGCCGAGCAACGGCTGTACGCCATGGTGCACACGCACGGCCTGCCCGACCCGCTGTGGAACGTCGATCTGCGGCTGCCGGGCGGGCCGCACCTGGGGGGCGTGGACGCGTTCTGGCCGGAGCACGCGGTCGCCCTGGAGATCGACACCCGGGCCTCGCGCCCGGAGGAGGACCCGCTGCGTTCGCCCTACGACCGCAAGCGGGAGCATCTGGAGCGGCTGGGCATCACCGTCGTGCGCTGCGCACCGCGCACCCTGCGGGAGGCGCCGGAGCAGCAGGCCGCGGTGATCCGTACGGCGCTGATGGCGGCGACCGACCGGGAGCCGAGCGCGTATGTGGTGGTGCTGCCGCGGTAGCGGCCGGGGGCCCGGTTCAGCCGCGCTTGAGGAGCAGTTCGACGTTGCGGTCGGCCGGGGTGCCTGCGAGGTCGGTGCGGCCCGCGGGAGCGTTGCAGGACAGCTCGCGGTACAGGGCGGCGAGGCCGGTCTGGGAGAGGTCGGTGAAGTCTGTGCGGTGCGGGGCGGCCGACTCGACCAGGGTGGTGAACAGCGACAGGGTGCCGTCGTGGTTGTCCACCAGCTCGATGACCCGGGCCAGCTGCGGGAAGTCGATGTGCGAGGCGGTGGAGATCTCCCAGAAGCTGCCGTGCGGGGTGATGTCGTTCTTGTGGCTGTGGCCGTTGATCCAGCCGACCACGCTCGGGTGGCGGGCCAGCAGCTCGACGAGTTCGTCGCCGCCGTGGCGGCGCTCGTGGGGGCGGGCGGGGTCGGGGCGGGTGTTGTTCATGGTCTTGCCGGTGTGGTGGCTGAAGATCAGGACGTGTGCGTTCGCGTGCTTCTCGTTGTCCTTCAGGGTCTGCTCCAGCCAGCGCAGCTGACCCTCGCCGACGGAGCCGGTGTAGTGGCCGCCGGGGTCGGTGGTGTCCAGGCTGATGCCGAGGACGTCGTCGGAGACCGGGAAGCTGTAGTAGAGGCGGTCCTCGGCGAGGTGGTCGGCGGTGTAGCCGTGGCCGTGCGGGCCGGGGCCGGTGTACGCCGGGTCGAGGTGCGCCTTGAGGTACTCCGCCCGGGTGAAGGGGGCGCGCCGCTCGTCGGGGGTGACCGGCCGCGACTTCTTGGCCTGCGACCTCAGCAGCTCCTTGAAGTCCTCGCCGCGGGGGTCCAGGCCGTCCTTGACCGCCTTCCACGCCCGCCCGGCCTCCGCCGCGGGGAGCGTCTCCAGCTTGCGGCCGCCGGTGGCGATCTCGGTGAAGAAGGGGTCGCCCGGGGCGTAGCAGCCACCCGGCAGCGAGTCGTGGTTGCCGACCGTGGAGTACCAGGGCATCCGCAGTCCGGGGCTGTGGACGGTGCGGATGGCGGCGTCGAGGAAGCCGTCGAGCTGCGGGAAGCCGCGCTGCTTGTCGGAGTCGCGCAGGGCGCTGTCCGGCTGCCAGTACAGCGGCAGCCCGCTGTCCTGGACGCCTTCGTAGCGGCGCGGGGACCCGGAGTTGGGGGTGATCCGGCCGCCGCTCATCACCGTCAGGAACCAGTCCAGTTCGAGGCGCGAGTTGTTGTCGGTGTTGTCGCCCGTGGTCATGACGAAGGACAGCGGGGCGCCGGTGGCGGGGCCGCCCGGCAGCGCGTTGACCCGCTCGATCAGCGAGATCACCCCGGCCACCGACAGCGCCTCCTGGGGCCGCCAGGCGCTGGCGGTCTCCGAGCGCAGGTATTCGTAGCGCAGCGGGCTCTGCACATCGACCAGGTGCAGGTCGGTGAACTGCACGAACGACGCCAGCTCGGTGCGGCGCTCCGCGCGCCCGCCGTGTGCCGGGGCGAGATCGGCGCGGACGACCCGGTCCCAGCCGGGGCCGTCGCCGAGCCGGCGGTAGCCGCCGCTGCCGCGGGGGGTGGCGACGTTGCCGAGGGTGGTGCCGCGGGCGTACGGCACGCGCGGTACCGCCGGGGCCTGGACGGGTTCGGGGGCGGCGGGGGCGGGCCCCGGGGGGACGGTGGCGGCCGCGGCGGGCCGGTCGCCGCCGACGCCCAGGGTGAGGCCGAGCCCGGTGGCGGCGCCGACGGCGCCGGTTGCGGCGAGGAAGGTACGGCGGTCGAGGGTGGCGGCGGCGGACCGGATACGGGACATGCGCGAACTCCCCGGGTGCGAACGCGTAGACGGCCGGGCAGCGCAACTGCCCTGTCACCAGGGATGTTTGGCAGCCGGGGTGACGCGCGCGTGAACGGCACCGCAACGCCGTCCGCCCATCACCGCACAGGGGCCTCGGCGCCGGGAAGCCGTCATCGTCCTCTGGCCGCGGGGGCGGGTGACGGTCACCGGGTGTTCATCCGGCGGGGTAGCGGGACCATGATCGGCGCCACCGGCCACGCCACCGACGGCCCCGCCGACCGCAGCCGTCGGCGCCGGGACATGCCCCACCCGGCGGAGTGAGGAGCGGCACACCGCGGGCCCGCCCCACCCGGTCCGCCGGAGTGTGTCCGGCCGCGCCCCGGACACCCCGATACCGCCGCTTTCGCCTGCGGTGCGGCACTCTTGAGGGACGGGAAACCCCCCGCGCGGTGCGGTCCGCCGGGCTCCTCGGCGTGGAACGGACGCTCCACGTAGTGGAACGGATTGGACAACGCGACGGGGGTCACACACATGATGGGAGCGCTTCTGAGCAGGTGTTCCCAGCAGACACCGGATGTCAGGTTAGGAAGAAGGAGTCCCATGAGGATCGGAATCGTCGGAGCCACCGGACAGGTCGGCGGCGTGATGCGCGGCATTCTCGCCGAGCGGAACTTCCCGGTCGAGCAGCTTCGCCTGTTCGCTTCGGCCCGGTCCGCCGGACGCACGCTGCCCTGGCAGGACACCGAGATCACCGTCGAGGACGCGGCCACCGCCGACTACTCGGGGCTGGACATCGTGCTCTTCTCCGCGGGCGGCGCGACGTCCAAGGCGCTGGCGGAGAAGGTCGCCGCCGCCGGCCCCGTCGTGATCGACAACTCCTCGGCCTGGCGTCGTGACCCCCAGGTGCCGCTGGTCGTCTCCGAGGTCAACCCCTCGGCGATCACCGACCGCCCCAAGGGCATCATCGCCAACCCGAACTGCACCACGATGGCCGCCATGCCGGTGCTGCGCCCGCTGCACGACGAGGCCGGTCTGCTCTCGATCGTCGTCTCCACCTACCAGGCGGTGTCCGGCAGCGGTCTCGCCGGTGTGGCGGAGCTGGACAGCCAGGCCCGCAAGGTCATCGACCAGGACGCGACCAAGCTGACGCACAGCGGCGCGGCGGTGGAGTTCCCCGAGCCGGACAACTACGTCCGCCCGATCGCCTTCAATGTGCTGCCGATGGCCGGCTCCATCGTCGACGACGGTCTGAACGAGACCGACGAGGAGCAAAAGCTCCGCAACGAGAGCCGCAAGATCCTGGACATCCCGGAGCTGAAGGTCTCGGGCACCTGCGTGCGCGTGCCGGTCTTCACCGGCCACTCGCTCCAGATCAACGCCCGGTTCGCGCGCCCGGTCAGCGCGGCCCGCGCCCAGGAGCTGCTGGCCGGCGCCCCCGGCGTCAGCATCTCCGAGGTCCCCACCCCGCTGCAGGCGGCGGGCCAGGACGCGTCCTTCGTCGGCCGTATCCGCGAGGACGAGACGGTCGAGAACGGCCTCGCGCTGTTCGTCTCCAACGACAACCTCCGCAAGGGCGCGGCGCTGAACGCCGTCCAGATCGCGGAGCTGGTGGCTGCGGAGCTGCGCGGCTGATCCGCCCCGCGGCCCGGACATGACAGGGCGGGGGGGGGGGGGGGGGGGGGGGGGCCGCCCCCCCCGCCCCCGCGCGGGGGGGGGGGGCGCGGGGCCCCCCCCCCCCCCCCCGCCCTGTTCGCGCCCGGGTGCTCAGAGCGCCAGGTGGCGGCGCAGCGCCACGTCGATCTCCGCCATGCGCTGCCGTGGGACCACCCCGACCTTTTGACGTATCCGCTCGGGAGTGACGGAGCGGACCTGCTCGCACTGGGCCTTGGAATCCTTGGGCAGACGGCACTCGTCGGCGGGCAGGAGGACCTGGAACGAGAGCACGCGCGAGGTGTTCGACGTCAGGGGAATCACCGTGACCACGCCGCGGCCGTTGAACTGAACCGACTGGTTGGCGCCGTTGTTGGAGACGATCACAGCCGGGCGGACCTTGTTGGCCTCACTGCCGCGGGCGGGCTCCAGGTCGATCATGTAGACGTCACCACGCCTCATGGGTGAGTCCGTCCCCGCTCGCGCGATCCCACAGCTCGGCGTCCTCGCTCGCGTCCCACTCCGCGAATGCCTCGGTGTACTCCGCCTCCAGGTCCCCGGCACGCAGCATCTCGATGGCGGCGTGTATCACCGCGGACCGCGACTCGGCCTCGGTTCTCTTCGCGTACTCGTCGACGAACGCGAGATCCTCCGGAGGCAGGCTCACACTGATCTTCATACCCCGATGCTACCGAGCTTCCCACCATCGCGCCACCGTGGATATTGCCCCTCGTTCACCCGACACCACGTGGAAGGATGGCCGAAGAGTCCGATCCGGAAATGACCCCTGCGAAGGAGATGAACGGGTGCCTGGCACGAATCTGACCCGCGACGAGGCGCAGCAGCGCGCGCGGCTGCTGACCGTGGATGCGTACGAGATCGATCTCGACCTCTCCGGCGCGCAGGAAGGCGGCACGTACCGGTCCGTGACGACGGTGCGCTTCGACGCCGCCGAGGCGGGCGCGGAATCGTTCATCGACCTGGTCGCCCCCACCGTGCACGAGGTGGTCCTCAACGGCCGGGCGCTGGATCCGGCCGAGGTGTTCGAGGACTCACGCATCGCCCTCGCGGGACTGCGGGCGGGCGGCAACGAGCTGACGGTCGTCGCGGACTGCGCGTACACCAACACCGGCGAGGGGCTGCACCGCTTCGTCGACCCGGTGGACGAGCAGGCTTACCTCTACACGCAGTTCGAGGTCCCGGATGCCCGCCGGGTGTTCGCGAGCTTCGAGCAGCCGGACCTGAAGGCGACGTTCCGGTTCACCGTGAAGGCGCCGGAGGGCTGGACGGTGATCTCCAACTCGCCGACGCCCGAGCCGGAGGGCACGGTGTGGCGCTTCGCGCCGACGCCGCGGATCTCCACCTACATCACGGCGCTCATCGCCGGGCCGTACCACAGCGTGCACAGCACCTGGGAGGGCGACGGGCGGTCGGTGCCGCTGGGCATCTACTGCCGGCCCTCGCTGGCCGAACACCTCGACGCGGAGGAGATCTTCGCCGTCACCCGGCAGGGCTTCGACTGGTTCCAGGACAAGTTCGACTACCCCTACCCGTTCGCGAAGTACGACCAGCTCCTCGTGCCGGAGTTCAACGCGGGCGCGATGGAGAACGCCGGCGCGGTCACCATCCGCGACCAGTACGTCTTCCGCTCGAAGGTCACCGACGCGGCCTACGAGGGGCGCGCCGAGACCATCCTGCACGAGCTGGCGCACATGTGGTTCGGCGACCTGGTCACCATGGAGTGGTGGAACGACCTCTGGCTGAACGAGTCGTTCGCCACCTACACCTCGATCGCCTGCCAGGCGTACGCGCCGGGCTCGAAGTGGCCGCACGCCTGGACGTCGTTCGCGAACTCCATGAAGACCTGGGCGTACCGGCAGGACCAGCTGCCGTCCACCCACCCGATCATGGCCGAGATCCGCGACCTGGACGATGTGCTCGTCAACTTCGACGGCATCACCTATGCCAAGGGCGCCTCGGTGCTCAAGCAGCTCGTCGCGTACGTCGGCATGGACGAGTTCTTCACGGGCGTGCAGACGTACTTCAAGGCGCACGCGTTCAAGAACACCCGGCTGAGCGATCTGCTGGGAGCGCTGGAGGAGACCAGCGGCCGCGACCTCAAGACCTGGTCGAAGAAGTGGCTGCAGACCGCCGGGATCAACATCCTGCGCCCGGAGATCGAGGTGGACGCGAACGGCCACGTCACCTCCTTCGCGGTGCGCCAGGAGGCGCCCGCGCTGCCGGCCGGCGCCACCGGCGAGCCGGTGCTGCGCCCGCACCGCATCGCGATCGGCTGCTACGACCTCCAGGACGGCAAGCTCGTCCGCACCAGCCGGATCGAGCTGGACGTGGACGGCGAACTGACGAAGGTGCCGTTCCCCGCGAACACCCCGCGGCCCGCCGTCCTCCTGCTCAACGACGACGACCTGACCTACGCCAAGGTCCGCCTGGACGAGGAGTCGCTGAAGGTCGTCACCGAGCACCTCGGCGACTTCACCGAGTCGCTGCCGCGCGCCCTGTCCTGGGCGTCCGCCTGGGACATGACGCGGGACGGCGAACTGGCCACCCGTGACTACCTCGCGCTGGTGCGCTCCGGCATCGGCAAGGAGTCGGACATCGGTGTCGTCCAGTCGCTGCACCGCCAGGTGAAGCTGGCGCTGGAGCTGTACGCGGCGCCGGAGTGGCGTGAGACGGGCCTGGCGGAGTGGACCCAGGAGGCCCTCGAACAGCTGCGGGCGGCGGCGCCGGGCAGCGACCACCAGCTGGCGTGGGCCCGCGCGTTCGCCGCCACGGCCCGCACCGCCGAGCAGCTGGACCTGCTGCAGGGCCTGCTGGACGGCACGCAGGAGCTGGCCGGGCTCGCCGTGGACACCGAGCTGCGCTGGTCGCTGCTGCAGCGGCTGGCCGCCACGGGCCGGGCCGACGAGAAGGCCATCGCGGCCGAGCTGGAGCGCGATCGGACCTCGGCGGGCGAGCGGCACGCGGCGACGGCGCGCGCGGCACGGCCGTCGGCCGGGGCGAAGGCCGAGGCATGGGCCTCGGTGGTGGAGTCCGACAAGCTCCCCAACTCCCTCCAGGAGGCCGTCATCGGCGGCTTCGTGCAGACCGACCAGCGGGAGCTGCTGGCGCCCTACACCGCGCGGTACTTCGACGCCGTCAAGGACGTCTGGAACTCCCGGAGCCATGAGATGGCGCAGCAGATCGCGGTGGGCCTCTACCCGGCGCTGCAGGTCTCGCAGGAGACCCTGGACGCGACGGACGCCTGGCTGGCCTCCGCCGAGCCGAGCGCCGCGCTGCGCCGGCTGGTGACGGAGTCCCGTGCGGGCGTCGAGCGCGCGCTGAAGGCGCGGGCGGCGGACGCGGCAGCCGGCTGACGCCACCGCGCATCGCACGAGGGGCGCCCGGGACCGAAGGGTCCCGGGCGCCCCTGTGCGTGGCGGGTGCGCCGGTCGTCACCAGCGGGTGAAAACGCCCGGCGGACGGGCGTCGTGCGCAGCCGTCCGCCGGGCGAGCGCGGTTCCGCCGGGTCCCGTCCCCTCACGGGGCGTCCCCTCACGGGGCCCGGCGGAAGTGCGGCGGGCGGGTCAGCCGTTGAGCTCGTCGAAGCGGCGGCCGAGCTCGGCGCGCCCGCTGTCGGTGAGGCTGCCGTGCACCCGCATCCGGGCGAGCCCGCCGTCGGGGAAGACGTCGAGCCGTACGTGGGTGGCGGTGACGGTCTCGGGCAGCTTGAAGCGGTGCGGGGTGTCGGGCTGCAGCTTGGTGCGCGGCAGGATCTCGAACCACGCGGCGTCGTCGGCCGGGTCGCCGGCGGCCGCGTCGCAGCCGTAGAGGGCGGCCCAGCCGGCGGAGTTGCCCTTAAGGTAGGCGGTGTCGATCTCCACGGCGCGTATCTCGCCCTGGGCGGCGAGACGGAATCGGACCCAGTCGTTGGTGCCCTTGACCCGGCGGCGGCGGTTCTCCCAGCCGTCGTCCATCTTGCGGGACAGGTCGGGCTGGATGATCTGGGTGGGCGAGGAGTAGAAGCGGTCGGAGGCGTCCTCGACGGTGCCGCCGTGCATGACGGAGGCCAGGTCGAGGGTGCCGAGCACGTCCAGCCACTCGGGGTCGGGCACGACCTCGCCGTGGACCCGCAGGCGGGCTATGCCGCCGTCCGGGTGCATCTTGAGGCGCAGGTGCGTGAAACGGCGCTCGGCGGTGACCTCGAAGCCGTTGGCGGCGTGGCCGCGTACCGGCGTGCGCGCGACCAGCTCCTCCCACTTGACGTCGTCGGCGAGCAGGTCCTCGGGGCTGGGGCTGCCCGGCAGGGCGGTGGCCTCGACGGTGACCTGCTGCGGGTAGTTGCCGCGGAAGTGCGCGGTGTCGACGATGACGCCGCGGATCACGCCGGGGGCGGCGAGGCGGATCAGGGCCCAGTCGTGCTCGTCGTCGGTCGGGAAGGGATGGTCACCGTCCGCGCCGCGGCGGCGCCGGGTCTCCCAGCCGTCCATGATCTTGCCCTTGTGGCCGAAGTGCTCGGGGTCGAAGACCGCCGGGCCGGGCTTCAGCAGGTTCTCGCGCTCGGCGAAGAACTCGTCGTTCGCGGCGATCACACCGGCGCCGAAGCGGCGGTCGGCGAGATCCACGAGCGAGGTGAAGGGGAAGTCCCCGCCGCGGTAATCGGCGAAGGGGTCTCCGCCACCGTACGGGTTGGCGTCGTTGGCGTGCGGATCGTTGGAGGCGGCGGCCGGGGTGGTGGTCATCTCTGCCCTTCGCGGTGGCGGGTGCTGACCTCTCCACCGTCGCAGCACCCACCGGGCAGGTCCATCGAAAGTTCTTGAGGAATACATTCAGTGAAACTGAACGGTTCAGGAGTGTGGGCCGACCCCGGAAGCCCGCGGAGCCTCGCCCCGCGACTGCGTCGCCGCGGCCTGCTGGAGCGCGGCGAGCACCCGGGCCAGGCCCGGCGCCCCTTCGGAGCCACGCCGCGCGGCCGCGACCACATGGCGGCGCGGCTGGTCCGCGTGGAGCACCCGCAGTGCCACCCCGCCGACCGCCCGCTCCCCGCGGCCTGCGGCCATCGCCATCCGCGGCACCAGGGCGACGCCCATCCCCGCCGCGACCATGGCCAGGATGGCGCCCCAGTCGGCGGCGGCATGTGCCTGTTCGGGGACGAAGCCGGCGCTCTCGCAGGCCGCGGTGGTGATCTGGGACCAGGGTCCGCTGCTGCCGAAGATCCATGGTTCACCCGCCAGGTCGGCCAGCCGCAACCCCGGCTCCGCGACCAGCGGATGACCGGTCGGCAGCGCCACGTCCAGGGGGTCGGCGAGCAGCGAGACCCGGCTGAACCTGGGGTCGCGCGGGGTCGGCGCGTGCGCGGCGAGGGACAGCGCGAGATCCACGGACCCCTCCGCCAGCAGCTCGTACGCGGCCTCCGCCTCGGCCTCCCGCACCGCGACGGCCAGGCCCGGATGCGTACGGCGCAGCTCCTGGACGGCCGGCACCACCAGCGCGGGGATGGCCGTGGAGAACGCCCCGACGCGCACCTGACCGGCCTCGCCCTGGAGGTAGCCGAGGAGTTCGGCGTCCGCGCGCTCCAGCTGGGCGAAGACGGCCTCGGCGTGCCGCAGCACCAGGTGGGCGGCGTCGGTGAGCCGCACCCGCCGTCCGTGGGCCTCCAGGAGGGTGACCCCGAGCTGCTTGGCGAGGCCCGTCAACTGCTGCGAGACCGCCGAGGGCGTCATGTGCAGCGCCTCGGCGGTCGCGGTGACCGTACCCAGTTCGTGGAGTGTGCGCAGGATGCGCAGCTTCTTGATGTCCCAGTCGGCCATGCGGGCAGCGTACGCACCCGCCCCGCTGGTCACCGGGTGCCGCCCGCCGCCCCCAGGGCGACTCCGGCCACGATCAGCCCCATGCACAGCACCTGCACGGCACCGACGCCCTCGCCCAGGACGGCCGCCGAAAGCAGTGCCACACACACCGGCTGGAGGTAGTAGACGACTCCGGCCCGAGCGGCGCCGACCAGCGCGATCGCCTTGTTCCAGGTGAAGTAGGCGACGGCGGAGGAGAGCACACCGATGTAGAGCAGCGGGCCCACCGTCGAAGCCGTGAGGTCGAAGCCGCCTTCCACTGCGAGACTGACGCCGTAGGCGGGCAGCAGCATCGCGGCCCCCAGGGCGAAGGTCATGAAGAGGAAGGACAGGCCGCTGATCCCGTCGGGGCGGCGGCGCAGCAGGGCGCTGTAGCCGGCGAAGGCGGCGGTCGCGGCGAGCATCCAGAGGTCGCCGGCGGCGAAGTCGAGGCGCAGCACGGCCGCCGGGGAGCCCTTGCCGACCAGGGTGACGACGCCGAGCAGGGCGATCGCCATTCCGGCGGCCCGGCGCGCGCCGAGCCTCTCGCGGCCGCCGCGCCGTCCGACGAGGTCGAACAGGGCGATCATCACCGGCGAAGCCGCCGCGATCATCGCCATGTTGGTGGCGGAAGTGCTGCGGCCCGCTTGATAGATGAGGGTGTTGAAGAGGGTGACGCCCAGCAGTGCGGCGGCGGCCAGGAAGGGCAGGTGCCGGCGGATGACCGGCCACTGGCGGCGGACCTGCGGGAGCGCCAGGGGCGCGACCGCGAGCAGTGCGACGATCCAGCGCCAGAAGGCGGTCTGCACGGGCGGGACGCTGTCGTGCAGTGCGCGGGCGATGACGAAGTTGCCGGACCAGACGACGGTCGCCGTCAGGGCGAGCGTCAGCCCCATGCCCTTCGCGGACGGTGTGCGGGGTGCGCGGATGCTCTCCAGGACTGCTGCCACGGGTTCCTCTCCCTCGGTGGTGTGGAGATCCACCGTGACAGTCCGCTATTCATCAAGTCCATCGAAAACTTTCGATCAATTCATTAAGCTGAACTGAACGATCGAGCCAAGTCCGACCCGAGGACGGAAGGCGGGCCCGGCCCCCGACGGGCCCGCCTCCGGCGTCCGCTAGGCCTTACGGGCCTCGCGGCGGGCGATCAGCGCCGCCCTGCGCTCGTCGAACTTCCGCGCCTGGTCGTCCAGGCCCCCCATGAAGAGACCGAGCTCCTCCTGCGCCGCCAGCCCGGCGGGGCCGAGGCCACCGATCTCCAGCACCTTCAGGAAGCGCAGCACCGGCTGCAGCACATCGTCGTGGTGGATGCGCAGGTTGTAGATGCCGCCGATGGCCATCCGGGCCGCGGCCCGCTCGAAGCCGGGCATGCCGTGGCCCGGCATCCGGAAGCCGGTGACGACGTCGCGTACCGCGCACATGGTCTGGTCCGGGGCGAGCTCGAAGGCCGCGCCCAGGAGGTTGCGGTAGAAGACCATGTGGAGGTTCTCGTCCGTGGCGATACGGGCGAGCATCCGGTCGCAGACCGGGTCACCGGAGTGGTGGCCGGTGTTGCGGTGCGAGATGCGGGTGGCGAGCTCCTGGAAGGCGACGTACGCGACGGAGTGCAGCATGCTGTGCGCGTTGTCGGACTCGAAGCCCTCCTCCATGTGCGCCATGCGGAACCGCTCCAGCTGGACCGGGTCGACGGCGCGGCTGGTGAGGAGGTAGTCGCGCATGACGATGCCGTGCCGGCCCTCCTCCGCGGTCCAGCGGTGCACCCAGGTGCCCCAGGCGCCGTCCCGGCCGAAGAGGCTGGCGATCTCGTGGTGGTAGCTGGGGAGGTTGTCCTCGGTCAGGAGGTTGACCACGAGTGCGGTACGGCCGATGTCGGTGACCTTGGACTGCTCGGGGGACCAGGCTTCGCCGCCCATGACCCCGTCGAAGTTCCGCCCGTCACTCCAGGGCACGTACTCGTGCGGCATCCACTCCTTGGCGACCTTCAGGTGCCGGTTGAGTTCCTTCTCGACGACCTCTTCGAGCGCGTAGAGCAGCTGGGCGTCGCTCCATGCGGTCTGGCCGCGCTCTCCGTTCTGGCGGGCGGGGGCGATGGTCATACGGGAACTCCTGGGGACGACGATGACCTACGGGGACGTAGGTTGACCTACGGCTCCGTAGGTTACGTCATCGTAGGTTTGGTCCGGTTAAACACTTCGCCCCTCGCAAACCACCGGAAAACCGCCCGATAGCCTCCTCGCAACCGGTTTCTCACCTGCGGAAATACCCCCAGGTGCGACAAAGGGCGCCCTCCGGTTCAACAGAACCGAGGGGCGCCCGAGGCGTCACTGGTGGCCGGTGTCAGCCCTTGTTCCCGGCCGGCTTGCGGGTCTTGTCGCCGGCCATGACCAGCCCGGCGATGACCAGGAAGAGAACGAGGGGTGCAGCGACGTAGAGGCCGAGCGTCTCGATCACGCTCAGACCCGGACCCGGGTCGTCACCGTCGTCGCGCGTGAGCGCAAACGCGGGGGACGACATCAGCAGCATCAGCGCGGTGCCGGCCGTGATGGTTCCGGCGCGCAGGACATTCTTATTGGCCTTGTTGCTCACGAAGTCAACGTATCGGACCCGCCGTCACCCCGCGCGCCCGGGGTGGCCTCCCCGGCGCTCACACCGGCGGTCGGCTGCGGTGCAGCGTGACCGGCTCCAGATACGTCCGGCCCCTGGCCTGCTGCACCACGACCCGTACGGCGTCCGCGGTCACCGGCGTGGGCAGCGCGAGAATCCGCCGGTGCCCGATGGTGGTGCCCTCGGCGATCTTCGTCCAGGTGCCGCCGGTCCTGGCCTGGACGGTGAACCGCTCCACCCGCTGGCCGTGCCGGATGTCCTCGGCGAGGCCGACCCGGTCGAAGGTGCGCGGGCCCGGGGGGCCGGCGCGCAGGTCGGTGCCGTAGGTCTCGCGTACGGCGGTGCCGAAGGCGGTGAGCGAGGCGACGTCCTCGGTGGCGATCCGGCCGTCCCGGGCCGGCGGGACGTTCAGCAGCAGCGAGGCGTTGCGCCCGACGCTCTTCTCGTAGAGGACCAGCAGCGCGCCCGGCGTCTTGGGCCGCTCCTGCGGGTGGTGGAACCAGCCGGGCCGCAGCGAGACATCGGCCTCCGCCGGGTACCACTGGAGGTACTTGGTGGTGGGCGCGAGGAGCTTGTCGCGGGAGCCGATGTCGGCGTCGGTGGAGTCGTTGGGCAGGCCCCCGGCCATCACCGTCCAGGGGTCGGCGGTGGAGGGGGTGACGCTCCACTCCGCCTCCCGCGCGACGCCCTTCTCGTTGCCGACCCAGCGGGCGCCTTGGGGACCGGCGAAGACCACGGTGTCCGGGGAGAGCTGATGGATCATCGTGAACCACTGCGCGACGTTGTACTTCTGGGTGATGCCGGAGTCCGTCCAGGGGTTCGCGCCGTCCAGCCACAGCTCGTC
Organism: Streptomyces sp. NPDC048248; assembly: GCF_043201875.1. Taxonomy (NCBI): domain Bacteria; kingdom Bacillati; phylum Actinomycetota; class Actinomycetes; order Kitasatosporales; family Streptomycetaceae; genus Streptomyces; species Streptomyces sp. NPDC048248. The sequence goes on along the minus strand of NZ_JBICZL010000011.1, from coordinate 297,556 downwards.
CAAGGGCCCGTAGCGCGTGAACAGTTCGTAGACCTGGTTGAGGTAGTAGGCGTCGTAGTCGTCCGCCCGGACGGTGAAGGTGGGCAGCTCCCCGCTGCGGACTGCGGCGGCGCGGTCGTCGCCGGGGACGAGGGTGGGGATGGTGCGTTCGGTGACCTCACTGCCGTTGCCGAACCGGCCCAGGCCGCGGGGCGCCTGGTCGCCGTCCTCCAGCGCGACCCTTTCGGGCAGGCTGAGCGGCTTGCCCTCGGCCTGCTTCTTCCGGATCTCCTCGACCCACCTCGCGTGCCAGGCGTGCGGAAGTTCGGCGCCGTCGGACGGCGAGAGGTAGATGCCGACCTTCAGCCCCGCCTTGCGGGCGGCCTTGACGTAGGCGCCGACGACGTCGGGGCTGCCGGGGCTGTTGGCCACCGAGTGCGGGGTGTAGCGGCTGGGGTAGAGCACGAAGCCGTCGTGGTGCTTGGCCGTGAGCATCACCTGCTCGGCGCCGGCCGCCTTGTAGGCCCGCATCCACTGCTCGACGTCGAGACGGCCGGGACGGAAGAGCTTTTCGTCCTCGGCTCCCGAGCCCCACTCCCGGTCCGTGAAGGTGTTCATGCCGAAGTGCGTGAAGGCGGTCACCTCCCTTCCCTGCCAGGCGAGTTGCCCCTTCGTCGGGACGATGCGGGCGGCCTTGTCGATGATCCGGTCCGGGCTGTCGCAGGGCTCGACCGCCATCTGGGGGGCGGGGCGGACCGGACCGTCACAGGAGCCGGCGCCCGGCGAGTGCTGCGCGGGCGCCGCCCGGGAGGCCGGGACGGGAAGCAGAGCGGCGGCCGCGGCGAGCGCCAGCGCGCAAAGGGCCCGCCCGGTGGAGCGCCGGGCCGGGGATCCGGGGGCGCGGGGAGTGCGGGGGACGCTGTGGGCCCTGGGGCGCCCGGGGGTCGGTTCCGTGCGGGATGCCATGGTGCCCTCCAACTCGCCGGCCATGAATGGTCGGATGTCTGGATGGTGTCCACGGCATGGTGCCGGACGGAACGACGTACCGGAAGGGTGCGCGTCAAGAACGGTGCTGAGGCTGCCCGTCCGCCAATTCCCGCATCAGAGCATGCAATCGGGGCGATGCGGCGAGTTCTTCGAGGGTCTGCGGCCGACCGTCCGGCCCGGCGATCGGCAACCGCCAGTTCGGGTATTCATCCCATGTACCGGGGAGGTTCTGCGGCCTGCGGTCCCCCACCGCGTCCGGCAGCCACACCCCGACCATCCGCGCGGGAGTCCGCAGCAGAAAGCGGTGCACGGCCTTGACCGCCGCCTCCTCGTCGCCCGCCCCCTCGGGCAGCAGCCCACGGTGCGCCAACTCGCGCAGCCACTCGGCGAGTTCGTACTTCGCGCGGGAGCGTTCACGCTCCGCGGGCCCGGCGAGCAGTCCCAGCCGCTCGCGCAGCGCGACGTCCTCGCCGCTCAGCCGCGCGGCGGTGGTGGGCAGATCGTGGGTGGTGACGGTGGCCAGGCAGTCGGCGCGCCACTCCTCGGGCGCCAGGATCCGGGCCTCGCCGTCGGACGCCGCTTCCGCGGCGGACTCCGCGCCCTCCGCCCCCTCGGCCGCCCCGCCGCCGTAGTCCCGCTCGAACCACAGGACGGAGGTGCCCAGCACGCCCCGCTCGGCGAGCGCGTCCCGCACTCCCGGCTCGACGGTCCCCAGATCCTCACCGATCACCGAAGCACCCGCGCGGTGCGCCTCCAGAGCCAGCACGGAGAGCATCGCCTCGCCGTCGTAGCGGACGTACGCGCCGTCCGTCGGCGGCCGGCCCTCCGGCACCCACCACAGGCGGAACAGCCCCATCACATGGTCGATGCGCAGCGCCCCCGCATGCCGCAGCAGCCCGCGCAGCAGCTCGCGGTACGGGGCGTAACCGGCGGCCGCCAGCGCATCGGGGCGCCAGGGCGGCAGGCCCCAGTCCTGACCGCGCGCGTTGAAGGCGTCCGGGGGCGCCCCGATGGACATCCCGGCGGCGAAGGCGTCCTGCTGCGCCCAGGTGTCGGCTCCGGAGGGGTGCACGCCGACGGCGAGGTCGTGCACCAGCCCGACGCCCATCCCGCTCTCCCGCGCGGCCCGCTGCGCGGCGGCCAGCTGCTGGTCGGTGAGCCAGGCGAGCCGGCAGTGGAAGTCGACGCGGTCCAGCAGCTGCGTGCGCAGCCGCGCCGTGGCCGCGGAGCGCGGGTCGCGCAGCGCGGCCGGCCAGGCGCGCCAGTCGGGGCCGTGCCGCTCGGCGAAGGCGCACCAGGTGGCGTGGTCGTCCAGGGCCTGGCCCTGTTCGGCGAGGAAGTCGCAGTACGCGGCGCGGCGGCCGGGGGTCAGGGGGACCTCCCACAGCAGCTCCAGGGCCTCCTTCTTCAGCTCCCAGACCGCGTCCCGGTCGATCAGTGCGCCCCGGTCGAGGACATCGGCGCGCAGGGCCGCCGCGCGGCCGGCCAGGTCGTGGGCGCGTAACCGGGCGGCGCCTTGCAGGTGGGCGTATTCGGGGATGTGCTCGATACGCAGGTGGACGGGGTCGGGGAAGCGGCGGGAGGAGGGGCGGTAGGGCGAGGGGTCGGTCGGCGGGCCGGGGACGGCCGCGTGCAGCGGGTTGAGCTGGACGAAGCCGGTGCCGAGGGAGCGCCCGGACCAGGCCGCGAGGTCCGCGAGGTCACCCAGGTCGCCCATGCCCCAGGAGCGGCGGGAGAGGAGGGAGTAGAGCTGCACCATCAGGCCGTGGCTGCGGCCGGGCGGCGCGGGCACCCGGTCGGGCGCGACGATCAGCCGGGCGCCGGCGGCCCGGCCGTCGGGGGTGTGGGCGTGCAGGGTGTGGATGCCGAGCGGCAGCCGGCCGGGCGCCCAGGGGCTTCGCGTGCCCCCGTCGCGGGCGGGCCCCTCCAGCACCTGCCCGTCCTCGGTCTCCACCCGAAGGTCGGTGCCTTCGGGGAGGTCCGCGAGGTCCGGTGGGCGGTCGGGGCGCGCGACGACGGTGCGGGGCAGCAAGGCCGCACCGGGGCGGCCGGGGCCGTCGGGGAAAGCGTCCAGGGCGGCTCGTACGGCCTGCGGGGTCGAGGCGTCGACGCCCAGCGAGGCCAGGACGGCGACGACGGTGTCGTCCCCGATGTGAACGGTCTGCCCGGGAGAGGGTTCATACGACACGGCGATGCCGTGCAGCTGGGCGAGCCGCTTGCGGCCCATGGGTCCTCAGACCTCCATGGACTCCGTACCCAGGCCGGTGGCTGTCGGCTCGCTGGTCAGCGGCAGTTCTGCGGAGATCGGGACCTCGCTGGTGAGCGGCGCGGCGTCGGCGAGCGGCGGCTCGCTGGTCAGGGGCGGCTCGGCGAAGCTGAGGGTGCCCGAGCCGTCGAGGCCCGAGTCGGGGTCGGAGACCCCGTCGAAGAGATCGTGCTCCATCGACGCACCTCCCTGTTTGTACGACAGGGCATCGAGCAGAAGCTGAGCGGATGCGGCCACTGGGGGCCTCCCGTTCATCGGTAATGGGACAGGTTCTGCTCTACCCACGGAACACGATCGCAGACGTATCCCGACTGCAAACGTGAGTCAGTTCACATTCTACCGTCCGCAGGCGATTTCACTGCGCGGAGCGTCCGGGGGCGCGGGGATCACCGGCGAACGGGACGTCGTAACGGAATTTCTGCGGACCACCGGGCACCCCCGACGGACGGCCACCGCGGGGCAAATCCGGCACTTCGCCGCCTGCCCGGGACGTCCCACATCGCACAGTTGACACCTCACCGCCACAATGGTGGGCTCACAGCCGAAGGTCTGTCCGAACGGGCACCGGAGGCCGCGACACCACCGGTTCCACGCCGCGCGCACCACGACCCACGGCTTGCACCGCGGCACGGGTCCGGCGGACGAATCTTCGGGGGCGCCCGGCCGTGCGACGGCGGGGTTGCCGGGGTACGGGGTATCGGGACAACGGGGTAACGGGGCGCCGGCGTGAGCCGGCATGCACTGTGACGGGGACGAGGAGCAGCCGTGCGAGTCCGGGGCGGATGGAGCGTCGGAAAAATCGGTAGGAGCGGCAGGGGCACACGCGCGCGGGTGGCGGGGACCACCGCGCTGGCCGCCGCGGTCATCGGAGGTCTCATCGGCGGGGTGCCGAGCGCCCAGGCGGCGCCGGCGGACCCGTCCGTGGGCGCCCCCGACCAGCCCGACCGGCCGGCCGGCGCGGGGCAGCCGCCCGCCGTCTGGCCGCGCCCCCAGTCGATGCGGGAGCTGGGCGACGCCGTGCCGCTGGGCGACGAGGCCACGCTGGTCGCCGCGCCGGACACCGACCCGTACGCCCTGGACGTCCTGCGCGGGCTGCTGCGCGACGCCGGGGTGGGCACGGTCCGCGAGGCGGCGCCCGGCGCCCGTCCGCCCGAGGCGGGACCGGTGATCCTCGTCGGCGGGCGGCCGGCCGATGACGCCCTGCGGGCGCTGCGCGCGCCCGCCCGCGCCGACCTGCCGGCCGGGGGCTACCGTCTCGCCGTCGGCCAGGTCGGCGGCCGCGACACGGTCGCCCTGGACGGCGTCGGCGGGGACGGCCTCTTCCACGCCGCGCAGACCCTGCGCCAGCTCGTGACCGGCCGCGAGGGCGGCGGCCGGCAGCTGGCTTCGGTGACGGTGCGGGACTGGCCGGTCACCACCGTGCGCGGCACCACCGAGGGCTTCTTCGGCCAGCCCTGGAGCCAGTCGCAGCGGCTCGCCCAGCTGGACTTCATGGGCCGCACCAAGCAGAACCGCTTCCTGTACGCGCCCGGCGACGACCCGTACCGCCAGGCGCAGTGGCGCGACCCGTATCCGGCCGCGCAGCGCGCCGACTTCCGGGCGCTGGCCGAGCGGGCCCGCGCCAACCACGTCACGCTGGGCTGGGCGCTCGCGCCCGGACAGGCGATGTGCCTGTCGTCCGAGGAGGACATGCGGGCGCTGCGGCGCAAGGTGGACGCGATGTGGGCGCTGGGCGTGCGCTCCTTCCAGCTCCAGTTCCAGGACGTCAGCTACAGCGAGTGGCACTGCGGGGCCGACGAGGAGATCTTCGGGTCGGGACCGCGGGCGGCCGCCGAGGCCCAGGCGAGGGTCGCCAACGCGCTCGCCGGGCATCTCGCGGAGCGCCATCCGGGCGCCGCGCCGCTGTCCCTGATGCCGACCGAGTACTACCAGAACGGCGTGACGGCGTACCGCAGCGCGCTCTCCGACGCCCTGGACCACCGGGTGGAGGTGGCATGGACCGGCGTGGGCGTCGTCCCGCGCACCATCACCGGCGGTGAGCTGTCCACGGCCCGCCGCGCCTTCGGCCACCCGCTGGTCACCATGGACAACTATCCGGTCAACGACTACGCCCAGGACCGGCTCTTCCTCGGCCCGTACACCGGCCGCGAGCCGGCCGTGGCCACCGGCTCCGCCGCGCTGCTCGCCAATGCCATGGAACAGCCCCTGGCCTCCCGCATCCCGCTGTTCACCGCCGCCGACTACGCCTGGAACCCACGCGACTACCGCCCGGCGGAGTCCTGGAACGCCGCCATCGATGATCTGGCGGGCGGCGATCCGCGGGCCCGTACCGCGCTGCGCGCCCTGGCCGGCAACGACGCGTCCTCCGTGCTGGGCGCCGAGGAGTCGGCGTATCTGCGGCCGCTGATCGCCCGTTTCTGGAAGGCCCGCGAGGCGGCGACCAACGACGGCAGGCCGGGCGAGGACGCGGACTTCGCGAAGGCGGCGAAGGCGCTGCGGGCCGCCTTCCACGCCATGAGCACCGCGCCGCGTGACCTGCATTCGGACCTGGCCGCCGAAGTGCGCCCGTGGGCCGAGCAGTTGGCCCGCCACGGCCGGGCCGGCGAGCAGGCCGTGGACACCCTGACGGCGCAGGCCCGGGGCGACGGCGCCGCGGCCTGGACCGCGCAGCGCGCGGCGCAGAAGGAGCGCCGCGCGGCGGAGCGCAGCTCGGTGACCGTCGGCAAGGGGGTCCTCGCGCCGTTCCTGGAGCGCGCGATGACCGAGGCCGACGCCTGGACGGGCGCCCGCAAGGATTCCCCGCGGCCCAACGAGGGCGCCGACCCCACGGCGCTGACCGTCCCGTTCGGGCGGGTCCGCCCGCTCGCCGGGGTCACCGCGCTCACCGAGCCGGGCCCGTCCGCGGACGCCTCGTTCCTGGAGGCGCACGTCCCCGGGGAGGGCTGGCGGCGCCTCGGTGCCACCTCGGCCACCGGCTGGACCGAGAAGCGGCCGGCCGGGCTGCGCGCCGACGCGGTACGTCTGTCGTGGTCAAGGGGCGCAAAGGCCCCGTCCGTGCACGCGCTCACCCCGTGGTTCGAGGACACCGCTCCCGCCGGGCTGGAGCTGTCCCGCACGGAGGTGGACGCGGAGACCGGCGGCAGCACGAGCGTCGACGCCCGGATCTTCTCCCGGCGCCCCGCGGACGTCCGCGAAAAACTCGGCGTCAAGGCACCCAAGGGCTTCACCGTGCACGCGCCTGACCGGGTCACCGCACCCCGTGGCGGGACCGCGACCGTCCGTGTCACCGTCGACCTCCCCGAGGGCACCCCCTCGGGTACGTACGAGATCCCCGTCACCTTCGCCGGGCAGAGGCAGACGCTGACGGTGCGCGCCTATCCCCCCGCCGGCGGCCCCGACCTGGCGCGTGGTGCCAGGACCACCTCCTCGGGCGACGAGACGCCGGACTTCCCGGCCTCCGCCGCGACCGACGGCAAGTCCTCGACGCGGTGGTCATCCCGCCTGGAGGACGACGCCTGGCTGCAGTTCCCGCTCCCCCGCCCGACCCGGCTCGGCCAGGTCGTCCTGCACTGGCAGGACGCCTACGCCGCCGGCTATCGCGTGCAGGTCTCCGCGGACGGCCGCAGCTGGCGCACGGCGGCCACCGTCCGCGACGGCAAGGGCGGCCGCGAATCGGTCCGGATGGACGCCGAGGACACCCGGTACGTGCGCGTCCAGGGCGACCGGCGGGGCACCCGTTACGGCTACTCGCTCTGGTCGGTGGAGGCGTACGCGGTGACCGGCAAGCCCTCCGAGGCAACGCCGAAGAAGGAGGGCACGCCGAAGAAGCACGGGCGCCCCGGCCGGGGCAGGTGAACTCCGTCCGGGGGCGGTGCACACCCGTCCCCGGACGAAGAAACCCGGACCTACGCCGATACGGCGTCGATCCGGGCCAGGGCGTCATCCGCGCCGTACGGCTGCAAGTAGGGCAGCCAGCGCGGATCACGGTGTCCCGTACCGATGATGCGCCACGCCAGTCCTGACGGCGGGGCGGGTTGGTGCCGCAGCCGCCAGCCGATCTCGGCGACATGGCGGTCGGCCTTGACGTGATTGCAGCGCCGGCAGGCGGCGACGACGTTCTCCCAGGTGTGCTGACCTCCGCGGCTGCGGGGGATGACGTGGTCGACGCTGGTTGCGACGCCACCGCAGTACATACAGCGCCCGCCGTCCCGGGCGAACAGGGCCCGGCGGGTCAGTGGGACGGGGCCGCGAAAGGGCACCCGCACGAACCGCTTCAGGCGGACCACGCTCGGAGCCGGTATCACGTGGGTCGCGCTGTGCATCAGGGCGCCGGACTCCTCAAGGCTTACGGCCTTCTCATTGAGGACGAGGATGAGCGCGCGGCGGAGCGGTACGACGCCGAGCGGCTCGTACGACGCGTTGAGGACCAGGACATGCGGCACGGGTGCCTCCTTGTACGCCGGCGGCGCGTGGCTCGCGCCGGGACGATCTCTCCACAGTGTCCCCCGGTGCCTGGTCGGAGCGCCAGCATGACCGAGTAACGGGTCGGAGGTGTTTTCCACCACACCGCCCCACATCCCTCCACACCCGCCTCTTTCAGGCCGTCGTGGGACCTGTCCCCACGAACACGGGCGCGGACCGCCCCCGTTGCCCCGTTAGTGTGGTTGGTCTGCCCGGTCCATCGGTGTCCCACCAGGGCCCGGGTCTGCTGTCCCACACGGAAGGTTCTGCTGTGTACTGGTCCGCTTCGCCGGCCGTTGCCGCGCCCCTGGGCGCCACGTCACCCGGCTCCAACGGTGCGACCTCGCTGGACGAGGCCACGGAGAAGGCCACCAACGCCGCCGGCTGGGTGGAGGCGAACTGGGGGACGTGGCTCACTTCCGGCCTGCAGATTCTGCTGATCATCGTGATCGCGGTGGTCCTTCGTCATGTGATACGCCGCACGATCACCAAGTTCATCGAGCGGATGAACCGCACCGCGGCCGCCGCCCAGGGCACCGCGTTGGGCGGCCTGCTCGCCAACGCCGAGAGACGCCGGCAGCGCTCCGAGGCCATCGGCTCCGTGCTGCGCAGCGTCGCCTCCTTCGTGATCATGGGCACAGCGGCCCTGACGGTGCTCTCCGTCCTCAAGATCAACCTCGCGCCGCTGCTGGCGAGCGCGGGAGTGGCCGGTGTCGCCATCGGCTTCGGCGCCCGCAACCTCGTCACGGACTTCCTCTCCGGCGTCTTCATGATCCTTGAGGACCAGTACGGCGTCGGCGACGAGATCGACGCGGGTGTGGCCACCGGCACGGTCATCGAGGTCGGCCTGCGCGTCACCAAGCTGCGTGGCCCCAACGGCGCCATCTGGTACATCCGCAACGGCGAGGTCAAGCGGATCGGCAACCTCAGCCAGGGCTGGTCGACGGCCTTCGTCGACGTCCTGATCGCGGCCGACCAGGACCTCGAACGGGCCCGGGAGACGATCACCGCCACCGGCGAGGAGATGTCCAAGGCCGAGCCCTGGAACGAGCAGTTGTGGGAGCCGGTGGAGGTGCTCGGCCTCAGCGAGGTGCACCTCGACACGGTCACCATCAGCGTCTCGGCCAAGACGATGCCCGGCAAGGCGCCCGGCGTGGAGCGTGAGCTGCGCTGGCGCCTCAAGCGCGCCCTGGACGCGGCCGGCATCCACCTGGCCCCGCGCCCGGCCCCCGAGGAGGCCGAGGAGGAGGCCGTCGACCCCACAGCCGGCGTCGCCGCGCCGTCGGCCCTCAACAATCCGCTCTCGCCCCAGTCCGTGGCGTCGAACCCCATATCGACCCCGAACCTGGGCAAGTAGGCCCGCCCGACCCCGGTGGCGCAGCGGTCCGCGTGGCGCCGCAAGCCACCTCATTGATGTGATCCAGATCACATCAGCCGGTGTCATACATCCCTCTCCCCCGAACCGTGTCCCAGGTGTCAGCACCAACGACACGTACGACGGAGAAGGAGACTTCACCATGAAGATCCGCAATCGCATGGCCACGGGGGCCGTCGCTTCGGTTCTGATGCTCGGCAGCGCGGCGGCCCTGGCCGCCGCGGCCCCCGCTTCCGCCGCACCGGCCGCACCCGCGGCCGCCGAGGCGACCGCCGCCCACTCCGGCGCCCGCCTCGGCGGCGCCCTCAGTTGCACCACGCGGTCGGACGGCCGCACGGGCACCGCGGACTGCACCAACAACACCAACCGCACGATCGCCTTCCGCGCGACGGTGGTCTGCGGCTGGTGGCCGGACCAGACCGGCCCCTGGAAGACCCTCAACCCGGGCGCCCGCGACACCTCCGCCGCCACCTGCAGCGGCGGTACCGGCGTCGGAAGCGTCGACTGGCAGGAGGGCTGAGGGCCGCAGCTGGGGGACGCGGCTGACGGCCGACGGCCCACCGAACCGGGCAACGACCGATAGCCCGCGTCCCACAGCACCCACGAGGGGCGCACCGACTGACCACCGGTGCGCCCCTTCTGCGTACGCGCCACCACCCGCACCCGCCTCCGCCGTTCGCCCGCGCCCTCCCGGAAAGTCACCCGGCAGAACCCATTGACGGCGCCCCGAGAGCCGACCTACCTTCCTGTTCATCAATTGGAAGGTTTACTAACAGACGGTCGGATGGCCGCGGCAGCGGCAGCCGACGGACGGGGTGACAGGCATGGCCGGAACGCAGGGTCCGCACGGGACACCCGGAACGCCGCGGGTGCTGCGGGCCATGAACGACCGGGCCGCACTGGACCTCCTCGTCTCCCAAGGCCCCCTGACCCGCACCCAGATCGGCGAACTCACCGGGCTGTCGAAGCCGACCGCCTCACAGCTGCTGGCACGACTGGAGACGGCCGGCCTGGTGCGGACCACCGGTAACGTCACCGGACGCCCCGGGCCCAGCGCCCAGCTGTACGAGATCAACCCGGTCCTCGCGCACGTCGCCGCACTGGCCGTGGACCAGCTGGGCATCACCGCCGCGGTCGCCGACATCACCGGAGCGGTCCTCGGCGAGGAACGCGTCGAGACCGACGCGGTGGACGAGGACGTGCCGCACCGCACCGCCCAGCTGGTCGCGGCGGCCGTGGACGGCGCTCTCGCCAAGGCCGGACTCGGGCGCGAGCAGCTGCACGGCGCGGTGATCGGCACGCCCGGCGCCCTGGACCCGCACACCGGTGAACTGCGCTACGCCCCGCATCTGCCGGGCTGGCACTCACGGGCACTGAAGGAAGAGCTGGGCGAGGTGCTCGGCACGCCCCTCGTGATCGAGAACGACGTGAACCTGGCAGCACTCGCCGAACAGCACGACGGCGCGGCACAGGACTTCGACGACTTCGTTCTGGTGTGGGCCGACGAAGGCGTCGGCGCCGCCATCGTGCTGGGCGGACAGCTGCTGCGCGGGGCGACCGGCGGCGCCGGCGAGATCGGCTACATGCCGCTGCCGGGCGCGCCGCTGGCGCGGGGCGGCGACCGCAGCGCCGCCCGGCCGGATGCCGGCGGCGGCTTCCAGCGACTGGTCGGATCGCCGAGCGTGATCGAACTGGCCCGCGAGTACGGCAACCCTGAGGTCAGCACCGTCGAAGAGGCGCTGGCGCACGACGAGGTGCGTGCCGAGGTGGCGCGCCGGATGGCGACCGGGCTCGCCGCGGTCGTCGCCGTCGTCGACCCGCGGCTGGTGGTGATGTCCGGCGAGGTCGCGCAGGCCGGCGGGGAGCCGCTGCGGGCCCTGGTCGAGGGGGAGTTCACCGGGCTGGCACTGCCGCGCCCTGAGCTGCGCATCAGCGACATCGGCGGCAACCCCATTCTCATCGGCGCGCTCCGGACCGCCCTCACCGAAGCGCGCGACGCCGTCTTCGACACCACCTGACACGCGGCTGGCGGGCCCGGGGCGGCCGCCCCGGGCCCGCCAGGCAGCCTTGCGCCGGCCCCTTGCAGGAATCCCCATCCGGAATCCCCCGCCGGAATCGCCGGTCGAAACCCGTCGGCGATTCCCGCTCCACCGACCGCCCCTCTCCCCCAACACCCCCTGCCGTAAAGGAAGTCCGCCATGCCGTACACGCGCATGCGCCTCTGCCTGTCAGCCGCACTGGCCGGCGCCGGACTGCTCATCTCGGGCTGCGCCAATCCGAGCGTCGGCAGCGACCGTGACGATCCGACCGCCCCGGTGAAGTTGACGTTCTGGCACGGCTGGTCCAACGCGGGCGAGGTCAAGGCCATCGACGACAGCATCGCCCGTTTCGAGAAGCTGCACCCCAACATCACGGTCAAGGCGATCGGCAACGTCACCGACGAGACCATGAACCAGGCACTGCGGGCCGGCGGCGACGACGCACCGGACGTCGTCTCGTCCTTCACCACCAACAACGTCGGCCAGTACTGCTCTTCCGGCATGTGGGCGGACCTCGACCCGTTCATGAGGAAGACCGGGGTGGACAAGGCGAAGGTCTTCCCGAAAACACTGCTGGAATACACCAGTTACGAAGGAACGCAGTGCGCACTGCCGCTCCTCGCCGACTCCTTCGGCCTGTACTACAACAAGGACGCCTTCAAGAAGGCCGGCATCACACGCCCACCGCACACCATGTCCGAGCTGAAACGCGACGCGGTGAAACTCACCAAGCACGCCAAGAACGGCTCGTACGAGCAGGTGGGCTTCATGCCCAACTTCCGGCTCTACCAGAACAGCCCGGACCGACTGTTCGGCCAGTGGGGACCGAAGTATTTCGACCGCGACGGCGCGGCAAATCTGGCAGATGACCCGCACACCAAGGACTTCTTCACCACCCAGCGCGACCTGATCGACGCCCAGGGCGGCTACGGCCGCTTGGAGAAATTCCGTACCACCTTCGGCGACGAGATGTCCTCGCAGAACGCGTTCCTGACACAGAAGGTCGCCATGCACATGGACGGCGAATGGCGCGGACTGATGCTCAACGACGCAAAGGCGAAGTTCGCATGGGACACCGCGCCGATGCCCGTACCCGACGACCAGGCGGACACCTACGGCCGGGGCTACCTCACCGGCACCGTCGCCGGCATCGCCCACAGCAGCCGGCATCAGAACGCCGCATGGGAACTGGTCAAATTCCTGACCGCCGACACCGAACAGGTGGTCCGGTTCGCCAACGCCATCCACAACGTGCCGTCGACGAAAGCGGCACTGAAGTCACCGCGGCTGGACACCGACCCGACGTTCCGCACCTTCCTCGACATCGCGCGGAACCCCCACAGCACGGCCCTGCCACCGTCCACCAACGGCGGGCAGTACGTCACCGCGCTGCAGGACTTCTCCTACGACGTCGAATCCGGAAAGGTCCCCGACCTCGGCAAGGGCCTGCGCGGACTCGACGCGCAGATAGACGCCGACAACCTTCAGTCCCGGAACTGACGGAGACCCGCCATGGCAACGACCACCGCACCCGCGCTGCGGCGCAAGCACACCCGTGAACGACTGCGCACCCTCGGATTCCTCTCCCCCTGGCTGGTCGGCTTCTCCGTCTTCTTCGGCTACCCGCTGATCGCCACCATCTATTTCTCGTTCATGCACTACAACCAGATCCAGGAACCCGAATTCGTGGGCCTGCGGAACTGGAATTACGTCCTCACCCAGATGCCCCTGTTCGGACCCGCCCTCTGGAACACCCTGTGGCTGGTCGTGGTGATGGTCGCACTGCGCGTCGTCTTCGGGCTGGGCATCGGCATGCTCGTCACGAAAATCAAAACGGGAACCGGCTTCTTCCGGACCGCCTTCTATCTGCCCTACCTCGCGCCGCCCGTCGCCGCGACCGTCGCGTTCGTCTTCCTCCTCAACCCCGGCACCGGCCCCGTCAACGAAATCCTCGGCGCGATCGGCATCCCCGCGCCCTCCTGGTTCAACGACCCCGACTGGGCCAAACCCTCGCTGGTCATGCTGTCCCTGTGGGGCATCGGCGACCTCATGGTGATCTTCATGGCGGCGCTGCTGGACGTACCGAAGGAGCAGTACGAGGCCGCGGAACTCGACGGAGCGGGCGCCTGGGGGAAGTTCCGCTACGTCACCTGGCCCGCGATCACCCCGATCGTGATGTTCGCCGTCGTCACCGGCGTCGTACAGACCATGCAGTACTACACACAGGCACTCGTCGCCGGGAAGCTCGCCTCCGGTGTCTCCATCGGCCCGGGCACCGTCATCCAGCCCGGCTACCCCGACCACACCACCCTGACCGTGCCCCAACTCGTGTACTCCATGGGCTTCCAGAACTTCAACACCGGCGCGGCGTGCGTGCTCTCCCTCGTGCTCTTCGTCATCGCCATGGCCGTCACCACCCTGCTGATGCGCAAGCGCGCCGGCCTGCTCCCGGCGGAGGACTGATCCGACATGACCACCACCGCTCTCACCGCCCGCCGGACCACGGCCTCCACCGGCGCCGCCGGCGACCCCGCGGCACGCGCCCGCCGCAGCCGTCTGCTGCACTGGATCGCCGTGCACGCCGTCGCCATCACCGCCGCCCTGTTCTTCGTCCTGCCCTTCGTGTTCGTGTTCCTGACGTCCGTCATGAGCGACGACCAGGCGATGAGCGGCGAACTGTGGCCCCACCAGTGGCACTGGTCCAACTACGTCACCGTCTTCCGCACCCCCGGATTCCTCGACTGGTGGAAGAACTCCCTGATGTACGCGGGCCTGGGCACCCTCTTCACCGTCTGCTCGGCCGTCCCCGTCGCCTACGCGCTCGCCAAGTTCCGCTTCCGCGGACGCCGCACGGCCATGATCCTCGTCATCTCCACGATGATGCTGCCGCCACAGGTCATCGTGATCCCCATGTACCTGGTCTGGGCACAGCAGCTGCATCTGTCCGGATCCCTGTGGCCACTGATCATCCCGATGGCGTTCGGCGATGCCTACTCGATCTTCCTGCTCCGACAGTTCCTGCTGACCATCCCGCAGGAGTACATCGAATCGGCCAAGGTCGACGGCTGCGGTGACCTCCGCACCCTGCTCAAGATCGTCGTACCGATGGCCAAGCCCGGCATCGCCGCCATCGCCCTCTTCCAGTTCTTCTACTGCTGGAACGACTACTTCGGCCCGCAGATCTACGCCGCGCAGAACCCCGCCTCCTGGACGCTCTCCTACGGCCTGGAGTCCTTCAAGAGCGCCCACAGCGTCAACTGGAACCTCACCATGGCCGCAACGCTCCTGGTCATGGCCCCCGTCATCATCGTTTTCTTCTTCGCACAGAAGGCCTTCGTCGAAGGCGTCACACTCACCGGAGTGAAGGGCTGATCAAGAAATGAAGCTCGCAGTGGTCGGCGGAGGATCGACCTACACCCCCGAACTCATCGACGGCTTCGCACGGTTGCGTGACGCCCTCCCCCTGACCGAACTCGTCCTCATCGACCCGGCCGCCGACCGGCTGGAACTCATCGGTCGACTCGCCCGACGGATCTTCGCCGCACAGGGCCACCCCGGACGGATCACCTGGACCCACGACCTCGACGCCGGCATCGACGGCGCCGACGCCGTCCTGCTGCAGCTGCGCATCGGCGGCCAGGCCGCCCGCAACCAGGACGAGACCTGGCCCCTGGAATGCGGCTGCGTCGGCCAGGAGACCACCGGCGCCGGCGGCCTCGCCAAAGCGCTGCGCACCGTCCCCGTCGTCCTCGACATCGCGGAACGCGTACGCCGCCGCAACCCGGACGCCTGGATCGTCGACTTCACCAACCCCGTCGGCATCGTCACCCGCGCCCTGCTCACCCACGGCCACAAGGCCGTCGGACTGTGCAACGTGGCGATCGGCTTCCAGCGCAAGTTCGCCAAACTTCTCGGCGTGAGCCCCGACCAGGTCGAGTTGGAGCACGTCGGCCTCAACCACCTCACCTGGGAACGCGCCGTACGCGTCGACGGCGAGAACGTCCTGCCTCACCTGCTCGCCACGCACGGCGACGCCGTCGCCGACGACCTGCGCATGCCGCGCGCGCTGATCGACCGCCTCGGCGTCGTCCCCTCCTACTACCTGCGCTACTACTACCAGCACGACGAGGTGGTCCGGGAACTGCGCAGCAAACCGTCCCGAGCGGCCGAGGTCGCCGCCATCGAGAAGCAACTCCTCGACACGTACGCCGACCCGGCGCTGGACGAAAAGCCGGAACTGCTCGGCAAGCGCGGCGGGGCGTACTACTCGGAAGCGGCGGTCGCGCTGACGTCCTCCCTGCTGCGTGACACCGGCGATGTCCAGGTGGTCAACGCACTCAACAACGGCACCCTGCCCTTCCTGCCGGACGACGCCGTCATCGAGGTGCCCGCCACGGTCGGCACCACGGGAGCCGCCCCACTGCCCGTACGGCCCCTGGAGCCGCTCTACGCCGGCCTGATCGCCAACGTCACCGCCTATGAACACCTCGCGCTGGAAGCGGCGTTGAAGGGCAGCCGGGACCGCGTCTTCAACGCCCTGCTCTCCCACCCCCTCATCGGCCAGATCGACTACGCGGACCGGCTCACCGACGAGCTGATCGCGCACAACCGGGAGCACCTCACGTGGGCCTGACCGGCACGGCGCTCGCCATCGACGCGGGCAACAGCAAGACGGACGTGGCCTTGGTGGACACGGACGGCAATGTCCTCGGCACCGCCCGCGGGGGCGGCTTCCAGCCACCGGTGGTGGGCGCCGGGCCGGCGGTGGACGTCCTGGAGCCGCTGATGGCCTCGGCGCTGGCACAGGCGGGGGCGGTGGGGCCGGTCGACCAGGTCTCCGCGTATCTCGCCAACGCCGATCTGCCCGCCGAGGAGGCAGCCCTGACCGCGGAGATCACCGCTCGGGGGTGGGCGCGGACGGTGACCGTGGGGAACGACACCTTCGCGCTGCTGCGGGCCGGGCTGCCGGACAGCGGCGAGCCCGTCGGGGTCGCCGTGGTGTGCGGGGCGGGCATCAACGCCGTCGGGCTGGGGCGCGAGGGGGCCACGGCGCGCTTCCCGGCCGTCGGCCGGATCTCCGGTGACTGGGGTGGTGGCGGGTACCTCGCCGACGAGGCCCTTTG
Organism: Streptomyces sp. NPDC048248; assembly: GCF_043201875.1. Lineage (NCBI taxonomy): Bacteria > Bacillati > Actinomycetota > Actinomycetes > Kitasatosporales > Streptomycetaceae > Streptomyces > Streptomyces sp. NPDC048248. Next base: position 281,326 of record NZ_JBICZL010000011.1, on the reverse strand, counting down.
GCACGCGGCCCGCGCCGAGGACGGGCGGGGTGAGCGCAGCGAACTGGCGCGCGCGCTGCCCGCCCACTTCGGCCTGAGCAGCATGCTCGAACTCATCGAGGCGCTGCACCTGCGGCACCTCCCCGACCTGCGGCGGCACGAGCTGACGCCGGTGCTTTTCGACGTCGCCTCGGGCGGCGACCGCGTCGCGCGGAGGATCGTCGCCCGGCAGGCGGAGGAGATCGTCCTGCTGGCCTGCGTGGCCCTGGAGCGCCTCGACCTGCTCGCCGAGCCGGTTCCCGTCGTCCTGGGCGGCGGCGTGCTGGCCGCCCGGCATCCGCTGCTGCACGACCGGGTCACCCAACTCCTCGCCGAACGCGCCCCGAAGACGATCCCCCTCGTGGTGACCGCCCCACCCGTCCTGGGCGCGGCCCTGTACGCCCTCGACCGCGAGGGAGCGGCGCCGGCGGCCTACCAACGGGTGCGGGGGCGGTGGGGGTAGGGGGAGGGAGAAGGCAGGGAGCTGCGACGGGGCGGGGACCTGCGGCGGGGCGCCGCGGGGAGCTGCGGCGGGGCGCCACAGATGAGGGCGCGCGGCGGGGCGGGCGTGCGGGCGGGGCGGGCGTGGGGGCGGGGCGGGCGTGGGGGGGGCCGGGGGCATTGGGGCGGGCGGCCGGGGCGAGGTTGCTCTCCCCTGGGGCCTTCGCCCTCCCTGGGCCCTTGCCCTCCCTGGGCCCTCGCCCTCCCTCTGGGCCCTCGCCCTCCCCCTGGGGGCCCTCCCCCTCCCCCAACCCCACCCCCGGATTTGCGATCGTGCGGGCTGCGCAGCGTCGAGGCCGTACGCGGAGTCGCATGGCGGCGCAGCTCGATGACGTACACGGGCTGGCACAGGTAGCACAGCTCGACGACGTACACGGGCTCGCACAGGCAGCACAGCTCGACGACGTAGGCGGTGTGCCAGCGAGGCCGACGTCGTTCCCGCTGTCCGCGGCGCGTCCTCTGTGACGGACCCGCCCTCCCCTCAGCTGATCTGCACGCAGCTGCCGCGCCACGTCTCCGCGCGCTCGCCCGGAGCGAGCACGAGGTCGACGTCCCCGTCGGCGCCCGATGCCTCGACGCCTGCTTCACCATCGGCCTGTCTACCGATCCCTGCTCCCGCCCCCGACCCGGCACCGGCACCACCGCCATGTCGCCCCGCCCGCACCCCGGCCCGCCCGCCGCGGTCGCGTACCGTGACGATGACGACGTGTCGGTTGGTGTCGTTGATGATGACGGTGGCGGAGCCGTCCGCCCGGTGGTGGTCGATCGGGTAGCTCCCGGCAGGGTCTACGTAAGTGGTGCGGCCGATGGTGAGAAAACCGCTGGCCACCGGCCCGCGGTCGGGTACGGCCCAGTACGCGGTCGTCGCCGCGGCGAGGGGTTCGAAGAGTCTGGCCATGCGTCTCACGTGGGTACCTCCGATGCACCGGGACGCGGGTGGAGCCCGCGTCGATCACTGCCTCAAGGCTTACTGTCGTTACTCACAGTAGTCATGGAGGAAGGTGTTGACCACCGGCGCGCGGAGGCGAAGGAGGGGGCGGGTGATGCGCTGCACGCGCCGGTCACGGACACCGGCAGCAGCGGCCAGAGACGCCGGTCGCGGCGCCGGTCGAAGTCAGCAGTCAGCAGTCAGCAGTCAGCAGTCAGGCACGACGATCGCGCGCGGCGACCGGACACGGCGTTCGACCGGAGCGCGCGGAAGAGGGCGGAGAGCAGCCGGAGCCCGCAGAGCACCCGGAGAGCGGAGGCCGGTGAGGCAATGCCTGGGAGCAAGGTCGACCGCGCCCAACAGCCCGCGAGACGAGACCCGCTGAGCAGGAGACTGTGCCGGCACCCGCCGTCGCCCCTCAGTCCTCCAGCGGGAGCGCCAGGTCCCTTACATGCCCGGCGAGCAGCAGGACCGCGGCGTCCACGGCCGCCTGGGGGTCCTGTGCGCGGATGGCGTCGGCGAGCCGGGAGTGCGGGTCGGTGGGGGCCGCGGTCGCGGTGTCGAGGCAGGCGGCGCGGCGGAGTTCGGCGCGCAGGGCTGCGCTGAGTGAGCGGTAGATGTCGGCGAGGACGGGGTTGGCGCCGGCCTCGGCCACGAGGACGTGGAATTCGGCGTCGGCGGCTGTGAAGGCGTCGCTGTCCTGGGCGGCGAGGGCGGCGTTGCGGCGGGCCAGGGCGGTTTCGATGCCGGCGAGTTGCTCGTCGGTGCGGTGCTTGGCGGCCTGGCGTGCGGCGACGACGTCAAGTCCTTGGCGGACCTGGGTGACGTGGGTGAGTTCGGCGCGTTCGAGGCGGCGTCGGAGGGCGACGGCACTGTCGTCGTCGGAGATCACGAATGTGCCGTCGCCCTGGCGGGGCTCCAGCAGGCCGGAGTGGACGAGGGAGCGGACGGCTTCGCGGACCGAGGCCCGGCTGACGCCGAGAGCCTCGGACAGTGCGCTTTCGGGCGGGATGCGGCTGCCGACCGGCCAGGTGCCGTTCACGATCTGGCCGCGGATCTCGTCGGTCGCGGTCTCCACCAGCGACACCCTGCCCTTGCGGACCATCTCCACTCGATCACTTCCCCTTCGGCAGGTCACCTGATGTCTGGCAACTGTAGTGCGGATCGGGACGCTCGCGAAGCGGCGCGGGCCGTGCTCGCACACCGCCACGGGTCGGTCGCGCAGCGGCGTTGACCGCCCGCCCCCACGCAGCGCCGCCCGGCCGACGCCCCACGGCCCCAGCTGGGACTCCGGCCCCGCACCGGCCCCCGGTCACGAGCCCACACCCCGGCCCCTGCCCATGCCGCACCGGTACCCGTGCCGTGCCGGACACGGGTCGCGATCGGAACAAGATCGGGGCATTTGCGGTGTGGTTGTCAGTGGGTGCGGACATACTGCTGCCCGTGCACCAGTTCTCGTGAGCGCTCTCGTGCGGAGGCGGGGGCCGGGCCGGTGAGTGAGCCAGGGGGAGGTTCTGTGTCGTCCGTGCCGACCAGCAGTGTGGCACCGCCCGTGCCGGGGCGCCGTACGGCGTGGGCCGAGGGGCTGGACGAGCTGCGTGCGGCGGCGACGACCGAGCCCGGCAGGCTGCGGGTGATCGGTGCGGTGCTGGCTCTGCTGGTCGTGGTGTTCGGGGCGGTGACGGCCTGGCAGGTGTCCGATCGTGCGGCGGCCGCGGACGATGTCGTGGAGCGCAGTCAGCCGTTGAGTGCGGATGCGGCGAGTATCCACCGTTCGCTGGCGGACACCGATACGACCGCCGCCGGGGGGTTTCTGGCGGGTGGCGCGGAGAGCAGGACGACGCGCGAGCGCTATGCGGCGGATATCGCGACGGCGTCGGAGCTGCTGGTCAAGGCGTCGGCGAACACTCGGGGTTCGGATGCGGCGGGCCGGCTGATCTCGCGGCTCAATCGGCAGTTGCCGCGGTACGCGGGCCTGGTGGAGGCGGCGCGGACGAACAACCGTCAGGGGCTGCCCCTGGGTGGCGCCTATCTGCGGTACGCCAATGAGCAGATGCGTACGGAGCTGCTTCCGGCGGCGCGGGCGCTGTATGACGCCGAGACGGACCGGTTGTCGGCGGATTACGGCGCGGCGAAGGCGTGGCCGTGGTGGGCGTTGGCTTCCGGGGTGGTGGCTCTGGGGGTGCTCGGTTGGGCGCAGCGTCGTCATTACCGGCGGACGAACCGGGTTTTCAACAGAGGGCTGGTGGTCGCGTCGGCGGCTTCGGTGGCTGTGCTGGTGTGGTTGGTGGCGGGGCATGCGGTGGCGCGCTCGGGGTTGAGTGATTCCTATGAGCATGGTGCGCGGTCGTTGCAGGTGCTGAATGAGGCGCGGATCGATGCGTTGCAGGCGCGTGGTGACGAGAATTTGACGTTGGTGGCGCGTGGTGCGGTGCTGACGGAGGACCAGAAGGATTTCTACGAGGTCGGCTTCGTCTCGGGGATGACGGATCTGGCGGGGGCCGGCGGGAGCGGTGGTGCGGCGGAGGGGAGCCGGCTGGGGGTGGCGGCGGCGCTGGCGGACGACGAGGCGGGGCGGCGCCCGGTGCGGGAGGCGTTGGCGCATGTCCGGGAGTGGCAGGAGCGTCATGCGCAGGCGCGTGCGGCGGATGACCGGGGTGATTACGAGCAGGCGCTGGCGAAGGTGATCGGTACGGATCGGCCGACGCGTGAGTCGTTCGACCGCGTGGATGCCGAGTTGCAGCGGGCGTTGGTGCATGAGCAGGGGGAGTTCCGGTCTGCCGCGGATGGCGGGCGGGGGGCGCTTCGTGGGCTGGCGGTGGGTGCGGCGGTGTTGGCGGTGCTGGCGGCCGTCGGTGCGGTGCTGGGTATCGGGCGCAGGTTGTCGGAGTACCGGTGAGGGGTGTGGTGGTGGGGTCGTGAGGGTGCGCGCGCGAGGGTTGCGGGAGCTGCGTGCCGCGCCGGTGGTGGGTGTGTTGGCGGTGGCCGCTGTGGTGTTGGTGCCTGCGTCGGGACGTGAGATCGCGGGGGCGGGTGGCGCCGGGGCGGGGCCTGCGGCGGCGCATCGTGCGTACGTTCCCAGGGCGGCGAAGGCGGCGCCCGCCGCGGCGGAGTGCACGCCGGGGAATGTGGCGGAGAGTCTGCGGCCGTCGTCGGGTGGTGGTGCGGCGGTGGACCGGATCAAGGAGAAGGGCCAGCTGGTGGTGGGTGTGGACCAGAACACCTACCGGTGGGGCTATCGCAATCCGCATACCGGCAAGCTGGAGGGTTTCGACATCGATCTGGCGCGGGCGATCGCCGAGGACATCCTGGGGCCGGATGCCAAGGTCGTCTTCCAGGCGGTGCCGACGAATCAGCGGGTGCCGGCGGTGCGCAAGCGCACGGTCGACATGGTGGTGCGGACGATGACGATCAACTGTGCGCGCAAGGAGCAGGTGGCGTTCTCGACGGCGTATTTCCAGGGCGGTCAGCAGGTGCTGGCGCCGAAGGGCTCGAAGATCGAGGCGTTCGACGGTTCGCTGCGGGGGAAGCGGGTGTGCACGGCCGCCGGCTCGACGGGTGAGTCGGAGCTGGCTGCGCAGCGGCATGGTGCGCGGGTGCTGACGGTGCCCAATCAGCTGGATTGTCTGGTGCGGCTGCAGCTCGGTGAGGCGGATGCGGTGGTCACGGACAATGCGCTGGCCGCGGCGCAGGCGGCGCAGGATCCGACGGTGGAGCTGAAGGGTGAGCCGTTCACGGACGAGCCGTACGGCGTGGCGATGAACAAGGACGACACCGATCTGGTGCGGCGGGTCAACAAGGTGCTGGACGACTACCGGGGCGGTGGGGACGGCAGTGACTGGATGCGGGCGTACCGCCAGTGGCTGGAGGCGGATCTGCCGGGGGTCTCGGGGCCGCCGTCGCCGGAGTACAGCGACTGATCGGCCCACGGGGCGGGCCTGTTGCCGTCACTATGGGCACGGAAGGTGTCCTTGCCGTTGAAGCCGAAGCCGTCAGTATGGGTGGAGTTGGGAGGGCCGTGAGGCCGTAGCGCAGCAACCGCCGTGCACCGTACGCGTATTGGAGAGGTGATCGATGGGGGTCCCTGGACCCTTCCCCGGTTCTGCGGGGAGGCCCGATGCCCCGGTGCTCGACCGGGAGGAGGTGGATCGTGCCCTGGCGCGGCTGAGTGCCGAGTACGAGGCGATCGAGACGTCGCTGCTTGCGCTGCAGGACCATGCGGGCCGGCGGCTGCTGGAGGGTGCCGATCTGTCGGGTGTCACCAAGGAGCGCTGGGCCGCGACGGAACGGTCCATCACGGTTTTGTGGTCGCTGTTCGACGCGTACACGGATGCGCTGGAGGCTGCGCGTGTGCTGCGGGAGCGGCGGCGCTGGCCGTCGGCGGAGGATCTCGTCGAGCTGACGGAGCTGTTGCACGGCAGCGGGGTGACGGTTGCGGGTGCGGCGGCCGGTGACGGTACGGAGAGCTGCCCGGCCCGGCTGAGTGAGCGGTTCAGCCTGGAGGAGCTCGTCGCGCGGATGAACGGGCTGTACGCGCGGTCGCTGGATGTGATCGTCGCGGCGGACGCGGTGTGGTCGGCGTTGCCGGCGCGGATCGATCTGCTGTCGGCGGAGCTGCGGCGGACGCGGTCGCTGGCGCATTCGGTGGGGGTGCGTCCGGGTGAGCATCCGGCGGGCGACGATCTGGAGTGGATCACGGATGAGTTGTCGCGGTTGCGCGCCGAGGTGATCGCGGATCCGCTGGCGTTCTGGGTGTCGTCGTCGACGGGGAGTTCCGCGCCCGGTGGGGGGCGCCCCGATACGGAGCGGTACGACCGTGCGGCGCGGGCGCTGGAGGACATCCGGCGTGAGGTCGAGGCGGTGCTGGACGTCCGGCAGGACGCGGAGCAGCGGTTGATGCAGTTGCGGGACGTTCTTTCGCGTGCCGACCGCACGCTGACCGAGGCGCGGCAGGCGCGCGGTGAGGTCCTGGCGAAGATCGCGGCGTCGGAGGTGCCTGCGGTCAGTGGTCCGTCGACGGCGCTGCACGAGCAGTTGTCGGCGGCGGCGGACTACCGGCGGCGTTCGCAGTGGCATCGTCTGTCGCCGTTGCTGGACAGTCTGGAGGAGCGCGCGGAGGACGAACTCCACCGGGCGCGGGAGTCGTTGACCGCTGTGACGGCGCCGCTCGCGGTGCGGGCGGAGCTGCGGGGCAGGCTCGATGCGTATCGGGCGAAGGTCGCGCGGCACGGCGTGGCGGAGGATCCGCTGCTGGTGGAGCGGTATGACCTGGCGCGCCGGATGCTGTGGAGCGCGCCGTGCGATCTGCGGGCGGCCGAGCAGGCGGTGTGGCGCTATCAGCAGGCGGCGACGGAGGCGTGTGTGCCGCCGCAGGTGGAGCCCGGGGAGGAGTCGTGACGGCGCGGGCCGGCGCGGAGTGCCAGCGGCGGGACTGCGCGGGGAGTTATGAGGATGTCGGTGAGGGTGAGCTGTACTGCGACACCTGTGGTCTGGCGCCGGTCGTGTCGCCTGGAGGCTGGCTGTCGTCGCCGCCCACGGGTCTGACGGGCCGGGCGCCGGCCGGTGCCGCGTGGGGCGGCGATTCGGCATGTTCGGCGTTGCCGTCGCGCAGGGCGGGGACGTTCGCCGGGGCGGCGGGGACCCATGCCGCCGGTACGGAGGGGGCCCCTGAGGGCGGTGCGGCGCGGACGCCTGCGTCGGGGCGTTCCGTCGAGTCCCGGCGGTCGGTGTCCGGGCGTTCCGCCGGGTCGCGGCGTTCGGTGTCGGGCCGGCTGTCGCGTGCGATGTCCGGTGGTGAGCCGACGCAAGGGATGTCGGGGCCGGGATCGGTGTCGATATCGGTGCACAGTGCGGGCAGCGGCTCGGGGGCGGGATCGGCGCGCGGGCGGCTGGGGGCCGGGCTGGTCTCGGTGCCGCAGGTGCCGCGGCCCGATCCCCGGGCGGCGGTGCTGGAGAACCCCGAGGTGCCCGAGCGGAAGCGGTTCTGCAGTCGTGGTGACTGCGGGGCGCCGGTGGGCCGGGCACGGGGTGAGCACGAGGGGCGTGCGGCGGGGTTCTGCACGAAGTGCGGCCACCCGTACAGCTTTGTGCCCAAGCTGCGGGCCGGTGAGGTGGTGCACGGCCAGTACGAGGTCGTGGGGTGCCTGGCGCACGGCGGTCTGGGCTGGATCTACCTCGCGGTCGACCGGGCGGTCTCCGACCGGTGGGTGGTGCTCAAGGGCCTGCTGGACACCGGCGACGAGGAGGCGCTTGCGGTCGCGGTGTCCGAGCGGCGGTTCCTCGCCGAGATCGAGCACGCCAACATCGTGCGCATCTACAACTTCGTGGAGCATCTCGACCGGTCGACGGGCAGCCTCGACGGCTACATCGTGATGGAGTACGTCGGCGGGAAGTCCCTGAAGGACATCGCCAACGAGCGGCGTACCGCGGGCGGGCGGCGTGATCCGCTCCCCGTGGAGCAGGCGTGTGCGTACGGCATCGAGGCGCTGGAGGCGCTCGGGCATCTGCACAGCCGCAACCTCCTGTACTGCGACTTCAAGGTCGACAACGCCATCCAGCAGAACGACCAGCTCAAGCTGATCGACATGGGCGCGGTGCGCCGGATGGACGACGACGAGAGCCCCATCTACGGCACGATCGGCTATCAGGCGCCGGAAGTGGCCGCGTTGGGGCCGTCGGTCGCCTCCGACCTCTACACCGTCGCACGCAGCCTCGCCGTCCTCACCTTCGACTTCCAGGGCTATACGAATGTGTTCGTCGACTCCCTGCCGGATCCGGAGCACATCGATGTCTTCCGGACGTACGAGTCCTTCTACCGGTTGCTGGTGCGCGCCACGGACCCGGAGCGGTCCCGCAGGTTCGCGTCGGCGGAGGAGATGGCCGAGCAGCTGACGGGTGTGCTGCGGGAGGTCGTGGCGCTGCAGTCGGGCGAGCAGCGGCCATCGGTGTCGCAGCTGTTCGGGCCGGAACTGCGCGTGGTGGACACGGAGTTGATGGCGGCGCCGCAGGGCGACAGTTCACTGCTGGGCGCACGCGAGGTGGTGCCTCGCCGCGGCCGGTGGGCGGGCAGGAGGGCCGTGCGGTCCGGTGCGGTGGCCGGCGCGGCGGTGATCCCGGCGCAGACGGCGTATGAGATCGAACCGCCGGGCGGCAGCGGCCCGGTGAGCGGCACTGCGAGTGCGGGCGCGACGGGCACGGGAGCGGTCCCCCTTACGACCGTGCCGGGCGGCGCTTCGGCCGCGGGGCCCGTTCTGCGCCCTGTGGACCCCGGTGTCGTGGTGCTCGCGCTGCCGATGCCGCGGGTTGACCCGGCCGACCCCAACGCCGGTTTCCTCGCGGGGATGATGGCCGCCGCACCCGCCGAGCTGATCGCGGCACTGCGCTCGGCACCCGCCGATTCCCTGGAGTCGCGGCTGCGGGGCCTGCGGGCGCGCCTGGAGATGGGCGAGGGCGCCGCCGCGCTGGAGGCCCTGGAGGCGATCGAGTCGGATCCGGCCGGGGAGTGGAGCGCCGACTGGCGGGTGGTGTGGAACCGCGGCCTGGTGTCGCTGGCGACGGAGGACCGCGAGACCGCCGCGCTGGCATTCGACGCGATCTACGACGCCTTCCCGGGGGAGCCCGCACCGAAGCTGGCCCTGGGTATCTGTGCGGAGTTGCTGGGGCAGTTGGACAACGCCGCGGAGTACTACCGCATGGTGTGGACGACCGACCACAGCTATGTCGGTGCCGCGTTCGGCCTCGCCCGGGTGCGGCTGGCGACCGGCGACCGGACGGGCGCGGTCGAGACGCTGGAGTCCGTACCGGAGTCGTCCATTCACTTCACCGCGGCGCGGATCGCGGCGATCCGCGCCCGGCTGCGGCAGCGGTCCGCCCGCGACGCGCTGCTGCCGGATCTGCGTACGGCAGCCGAACAGGTCGAATCACTCGCGGACTTCGGCCTGGACGCCGCCCGCCGGGAACAACTCGCCACCGAAGTATTGGGCAGCGCCCTGGACTGGGTACTCTCCGGGAGCCACGGTGCCGGGCCGGACGGCGGGCAGACCGCGCACGTGCGGCCTTCGCTGCTCGGCAGCGCGCTGGACGAGCGGGGCCTGCGGTTCGGGCTGGAGAGGTCGTACCGCATGCTCGCGCGGTTGGCGCAGCGTGGCGAGGAAAGGATCGAGATGGTGGAACGGGCCAACCGCTTCCGCCCCAGGACGTGGGTGTGACATGGGTGTGACTGGGCTGTCCCGGTGTCCGAGCTGCGATGAGCCGCTCGACGCGGGAGACAATTTCTGCGGGCGGTGTGGCGCCGGCCTCGTGGCGCCTGCCGAGCGGCCGGGCGGGCAGCCGACGCCCACGGTGAACGGCGCGGCCGACGCCCCTGCGTACAACCCCCCGCCGCCACCGGCGTACGCCCCGGGGGCGTTGGCGGCACCACGACCCGCATCGCTGCTTCATCCGCCGGTGGGCCCGCCGCTGCCCGCCCCGAGGCCCGCATACGTCACGGACGCGCCGCAGGCCGCACAGGCACCAGCCGCCCCGCAGGCGGCCCGCCGGCCTGAGGCATCACAAGCGCCCGAACCGCCGCACCCATCACACCCGCCCTATCCGCCCCATCCATCGCAGGGGCCCGTATCAGCGCCCCCATCGCAGGGAGCACCCGTGTCTCAGGGAGCCCAGTCGCCCCAGTCCCCGGCCGGCCCGCCTCCCCCTGACCCGCAGGCCCGCCTTGCGTACGGAGAGGCCGGCGTCCCGCCGATGCCCGGCCACGCGCCGACGGCGCGCAGCGGCGGACCGGCGGAGAACGCACGCACACGGGCAGCCGACGAGCCGCACCGGGCAGGACAGAGCTTCGGCCCGCCGGCCGAAGCGCCCGCCGATCCTCGCGTCGCCGGCTACGAGGTGGTCGCCGACGCCGCAGCGTCGGCGGGAGCAGGATCGGGAGCGGGATCGGGAGCGGCGCCGCAAGGCCCGAACACCGGTGAACGGCCCGGCGGTGCCCCGGCCGGGGCACCGCCGGCCACCGGGCCCACGGAAACCGGAGGCGAAGCCGGGCCCGTGCCCGCAACCGGAGGCGAAGCCGGGCCCGTGCCCGTCACCAGTGGCGCCACGCCCCCCGCGCCCGGCCCCCAGGCCGAGACCGCCGGACACCCCACTCCCCCGCAGGGCACCCGCGTCTGCGGCTCGTGCCGGGCGGGTGCCGTGGACGCCGACGGCTACTGCGAGCGGTGCGGCCATGCCCAGCCACGGCAACGGGACCACATGGAGCGCGTGTTGGCCGGCATTGCGGCCGTCAGCGACCGCGGTCACCGCCACCACCGCAATGAGGACTTCTTCGCCCTCAGGGCAGCCGCGCTGCCGGACGGTACGCCCGCCGTCGTGGCAGTGGTCTGCGACGGCGTCTCGTCGGCGACCCGGCCGGACGAGGCTTCCCAGGCGGCGTCCGAGGCCGCGGGCGCCGCGCTGCTGGCCGCCCTGCCGCAGGGCACGCATCCGCAGCAGGCCATGCACAACGCGATCATGGCGGCGTCGACCGCTGTCGACGCGCTGGCCGACGATCCCGCCGCAGCACACGACGAACACCGCCAGCAGAACGCTCCCGCCTGCACGTTCGTCGGTGCGGTGGTGGGCGGCGGGCTGCTGACCGTCGGCTGGGTGGGCGACAGCCGGGCCTACTGGATCCCCAACGACCGCACGGCACCGCCCGCCCGGCTCACCGAGGACGACTCCTGGGCGGCCCAGATGATCGCCAACAACCTGATGACGGAGGCGGAGGCCAACGCCGACGAGCGCGCGCACGCCATCACGGGCTGGCTCGGGGCCGACGCGTACGAAGTGGAGCCGCACACCGCGACGTTCAAACCCGACGGCCCGGGCGTCGTGGTGGTGTGCACGGACGGCCTGTGGAACTACGCCGAGTCCGCGGACCGGATGGCAGCGGTCCTGCCCCACGACGCGCCCACCCAACCGCTGAACGGCGCCAGGAGGCTGGTCACCCACGCCCTCGACAGCGGGGGGCACGACAACGTAACAGTGGCGCTCGTCCCGTTCCCGGCCCCCCTTATAGGGGCAGGATCGGCCTGACCGGCCGAAAACGAACTCCACGCATCCGCAGTCGACGCAAGCGAACTCGCCCCGACGAACTCGCCGAACCCGGTCGAGTCCTGGGGGCGGGCCGGGGGGACCGTACACGGGGGCCGGTAGGGGGCCGTACAGAGGACGCGGGGGAACGAAGAACCAGGGGGAGAAGGGGAGCGGGAGCGGGAACGCGTCCCGCCCGGGCCGGAAGGCGCCCTACCGCCACCGACCGGACCAGCCACGCACACGCGCAAGCGCGCACGCACCACCGAGCGATGAGTACGGCGCGCGGCCGCGCCGACGGGGGAAGTGCAGCAGGATTTCCGTCCGTCCCCTTTGCCCCTCTTGCCAATCGATCGGCACGAGTCTCAAGGAGCGGAACCGATGGCCAATTTCGCCAAGTCGCGTGTGCCGCGCTTCTCCGCCGAGGTGTATCAGAACCCCTACCTCCCCGAGGGCGGGCGCGAGGTGAACGCCATCGTCACGGTCACGGCGACGGGCGGGGGTACGACCGGCGGCAGGCCGGTGTTCGCGGGGCGTTCCACCACGCCGGACGCAGGCGTGGTGATCATGGTCGACTGCTCCGGATCGATGGACTATCCGCCGACGAAGATGCGCGGGGCCCGTGAGGCGACCGCCGCGGCCATCGACACGGTGCGCGACGGCGTCGCCTTCGCCGTGGTGGCCGGAACCCACCAGGCCACCGAGGTCTACCCGGGCGGCGGTCGGCTGGCCGTCGCCGACGCGGCCACCCGCGCCGAGGCCAAGGACGCCCTGCGAAAGCCGATCGCGGGCGGCGGCACCGCCATCGGCAGCTGGCTGCGGCTGGCTGACCGGCTGCTGTCGTCCGCCGAGGTGGCCATCCGGCACGGCATCCTGCTGACCGACGGCCGCAACGAGCACGAGTCGCCGCAGGACCTGCGGGCCACGCTGGACGCCTGCGCTGGGCGCTTCACCTGCGACGCCCGCGGAGTGGGAACAGACTGGGAGGTCAAGGAGGTCACCGGCATCGCCGCTGCGTTGCTCGGCAGCGCCGATATCGTCGCGGATCCGGCCGGATTGACCGCCGACTTCCGGCAGATGATGGAGGCGGCGATGGGCAAGGAGGTCGCCGATGTCGGCCTGCGGCTGTGGACGCCGCTGGGCGCGGAGGTCGCCTTCGTCAAGCAAGTGGCGCCCACCATGGCCGATCTCACCGGCCGGCGCACCGAGTCGGGCCCACGGTCGGGGGACTATCCGACCGGTTCCTGGGGCGACGAGTCCCGCGACTACCATCTCTGCGTGCGCGTGCCGGACGCCGGTGTCGGCCGGGAGATGCTCGCCGCGCGGGTCTCGTTGATCATCTCGAGGCCGGACGACTCCCCCGCGCCACCTCTTGCCCAGGGGCTCGTACGGGCCGTGTGGACCGATGACATGGCCGCGTCCACGTCGATCAACCCGCAGGTCGCGCACTACACGGGACAGGCAGAACTGGCACAAGCCATTCAGCAGGGGCTCGATGCCCGCAAGTCGGGCGATGTGGACGACGCCACCGCGAAACTGGGCCGGGCGGTGCAGTTGGCGAACGCCTCGGGGAACGTGGAGACTGCGAAACTGCTTGCGAAGGTGGTGGACGTCGTCGATGCGGCGACCGGTACTGTGCGACTCAAGGCGAAGGTCGCCGAGGCGGACGAAATGACACTCGAAACGCGCTCGACGAAAACCGCTCGCGTGAAGAAGTAACGACGAGAAGTACCACCGGAGAAACGGTACAGAGGGGGAAGAACCGACATGCCGACCTGCCCGAACGGCCACCAGTCGGTGGCCGAAGACTGGTGCGAGGTGTGCGGCCACCGGATGGCGGGTGCTGTCCCCCCGCCGCCCTCCCTGCCCGCGGGGTTCCTGAACGCGCCGCCCAGCCAGCCGACCGGCCCGCCCGGCCCGCCGCCCGGCGGTCCCGGCCCCGCACCCGGCACCCAAGGCGGTCAGGGTGGCTACGGCTTCCCGCCCCCGGCCCCCGCACCCGGCCCCCAGGGCGATCAGGGCGGCTACGGCTTCCCCCCGCCCGCCCCTGCGCCCGGCCCCGACCAGTCCGGGCAGGCCGAGCTGTGCCCGCAGTGCGGTACGCCGCGTCAGGCGATGGCGCCGTTCTGTGAGGGATGCCGCTACAACTTCCTCACGCACTCCCCTACGTCCTACGCCCCGCCGCCCGGCCGGCAGCCCGGCCCGCCCCCCGGCGGGCAGGACGGTTACGGCTTTCCGCCGCCCCCCGCGCCCGGCCCGGGCCCCGGCTCCCAGGGCGGCCAGGGCGGTTACGGCTTCCCGCCGCCGCCGCAGCACCAGCAACCTCAGCAGCCGCAGCAGGGCCCGCCCCCCGGGCAGCCCGGCCCCGGCGGCTACCCGGGTCAGCCCGGCCCGCCGCCCGGCATGCCCGGCCCCGGTCAGCCCGGTCCTGGTCAGCCCGGCCCTGGTCAGCATCAGCAGCCGCCCCAGCATCCGCAGCAGCAGGGCGATGACTGGACCCTGAATCCGCCGAGCGCGCAGAGCGCCGCGCCGCCGATGGCCCCCGCGCAGCCGGGCCCCCAGGCTCCGTTCGAGCAGCAGCAGCCACCAGCGCCGTTCCCGCCGCAGCAGCCCGGCCCCTACGAGCCGCAGCAGCAGCCGCCCGGCATGTACGAGCAGCAGCCGCCGGCACCGTACGAACAGCAGCAGCCCGGCCCGTACGAGCCCCAGCAGCACCAGCAGCACCAGCAGCAGGGGCAGCAGGGGCCCCCGCAGCAGCCCGACCAGCAGTGGAACGGCGGAACGGGCCAGGGTCCGGCCGCGCCGCCGCAGGGTCCGCCGCCGGTCGTCGGCGCCGGCTGGGTGGTGGCCATAGCGCCGGACCGTGAGTACTTCATGGCGATGATGGGCCGCAGCGGTCCGGAGGCCGCGGGACTCAACCTCCCCGCGTACTCCCCCGAGCAGGTGCTTCCGCTCGCCAACGGGCAGATCGCCGTCGGCCGCCGCCGGAACAGCACCGGTGAGGCGCCGGACGTCGACCTTGGCCGCTCGCCGGAGGACCCGGGCGTCTCGCACCAGCACGCGCTGCTGGTGCAGCAGCAGGACGGCAGCTGGGCGGTGGTCGACCAGAACTCCACCAACGGCACGACGATCAACCTCGCCGAGGACCCGATCCAGCCGTACGTGCCGGTGCCCCTCCACGAGGGCGACCGCGTACACGTCGGCGCCTGGACGACGCTGACCGTCCGCCGAGGCTGACACCCGGGGAGGACGCGAAAGCGGAGCTCCTGGAGCGGCGGGCCCGCCCGGAGCCGGCCCATGTCCGGGGCGTGATCAACCGATCACGCCCCGGACGCCGTTGTCGCCCTGAGCGTCCCCTCGCGTTCTCCCCCAGGCTCTCCCGGGCTCTCCCGAACTCTCCCTGCGGGTCCGTATCTCCGCCCTCCGCCCGAAGTCCTAGGACCGCGCGTCTGACACCATGGACGGGTGAACAAGATTCCGCGCGGCACGCTTCAGGAGCAGACCTTCTACGAACAGGTCGGTGGCGAGGAGACCTTCCGCCGCCTGGTGCACCGCTTCTACCAGGGAGTCGCCGAGGACCCGCTGCTGCGGCCGATGTACCCGGAAGAGGATCTGGGCCCGGCCGAGGAGCGGCTCGCGCTCTTCCTCATGCAGTACTGGGGCGGTCCCCGCACGTACAGCGACGGCCGCGGGCACCCCCGGCTGCGGATGCGCCACGCCCCGTTCACCGTCGACCGTGCGGCACACGACGCGTGGCTGCGGCACATGCGCGACGCCGTGGACTCCCTCGAACTGTCCGAGGAGCACGAGACGACGCTGTGGAACTACCTCACGTACGCGGCCGCGTCGATGGTCAACACCGCTGACTGAGAGCCCCGCCGCGCCCACCAGGCGCCCGCGAGGAGCTACCGGCGGGGAGAGGGCACAGCAGGGGCCTGAGACGCTCGGGCGACGCCGAGAAGCGTCAGCCGGGCCCGTAGCAGGTAGTGCGCCCGCGAGGGCGGCCCCGGGCCGCCCGAGGCTCCCAGGGGCTCGCAGGACTACCCACGAAGACTCTTGCCCGGCATGCGGGTCGCACACGGCCACGCGCGGGGATGAGCGCGGCCGCCAGACCACGGACGCGCGCGACCTTGGAGCGCTGGAGACGGACGGGCGGAAGGGCCGCCGGGTTGCTGCGAGGGCCGCAGTCGGCCGCCGGCGCCCGCCAGAGCGACCTCAGCAGATCGCCGCGCCACGAGCCGACGGCGCCGACGGCGCAGCCACACGGCAACCGCGGCGTCACCGCCCCACGAGCGTCAGGTCGGTGTGACCGACAGCCCCGAGAGCCCCTGAAGCCCCTCCGGGCCACCCGTCCGTACCGCGATCGACCCGTAGGCGGTACTCAGGCGCAGCCAGCCGCCCGCGGCGAGCAGGGTCGGCGCCGGCGCCTGAGGTGCGGAACGGGGGCCGCCGGCACCGGCCTCGGCGCCGTTCACGGCGTCGGCGGTGGCGTGTTCGGCGGCGGGTGAAGTGCCGCCGCCCGCGAGGGCGTTGGCGCGCGCCGGGCGCAGGAAGCCCAGTGAATGGGCGGCGTGAGCGGCGCGCAGCGGGAGGTGGGTGTCGCCGAGGGTGCGCGACCAGATGTCACGGCCGATGCGGTCCCGTTCGGTGCGGGTGCGGTGCTGCGGCGGCAACTCCTCGTCGCGGGCGCGGAATTCGGCGACCGCGGCGGCCACGGCACGGACCAGCGCTTCGGGCTCGGGCAGGCCCGGCACCCGTCGCCAGCCGCCGCGCGGCGGCAGCAGCCCGGCCCACGGCGGCCCGGTGACCGCGGCGGGCACGGTGACGGTGTCCGCCGACTCCTCGACGCCTTCGAGGAGTTCGCCCGCCGAGACGGTGACGTCCAGCGTGCGGTCGTCGTCGGCGAGGCGCGCCGTCCGGATCGCCAGCACCTCGAAGGACGGCGGGCGGCCGAAGACCGCGAGTACCCCGCCGCCGGCCTGGAGCCGTACCGCGGCGGCACGGTCGTAGCGGATCAGCCGGGCCAGGAAGGCGGCGAGGTCCGCCGCCTCCCCGGCATCGGCCAGGCGCAACGCCGTCATACGGCGACGGCCCCCTCCTGGTGCGACGCGTCGTCCATGTACTCCTTCAGGAAGGACTTCTCCTCCGCGGTGATGCGGCGGGGACGCTCTTCGGCGAAGTCGTAGGGGACGACGATGGTCGAGGCACGGAGGTAGAGGGTCGCCTCGTCCTTGACCTCGTACGCGATCGTCATGGAAGCGGCGCTGACCTTCGTCACCCACAGCTCGATGGACACCGGGCTGTGCCGGTGCACCAGCGGCCGCACGTAGTCGATCTCGTGCCGCGCCACGACCGAGCCGCCCGTGAACGACGGGCTGCCGTTCCCCGGCGCAAGTCGGCGCATGAAGTCGATCCGCGCCTCTTCGAGGTAGCGGACGAACACCGCGTTGTTGACATGGCCGAAAGCGTCCATGTCCGACCAGCGCAGGGGGCAGGAGTAGAGGTGTCGCACGACGCTCAGCCCCGGGTCAGCTTCTTGTACGTGGCGCGGTGCGGACGGGCCGCGTCCGGACCGAGGCGCTCGACCTTGTTCTTCTCGTACGACTCGAAGTTGCCCTCGAACCAGAACCACTTGGAGTCGCCCTCGTACGCCAGGATGTGCGTGGCGACGCGGTCGAGGAACCAGCGGTCGTGGGAGACGACCACGGCGGCACCGGGGAACTCCAGCAGGGCGTTCTCCAGCGAGGAGAGGGTCTCGACGTCGAGGTCGTTGGTGGGCTCGTCGAGGAGCAGCAGGTTGCCGCCCTGCTTGAGGGTCAGCGCGAGGTTGAGGCGGTTGCGCTCACCACCGGAGAGCACACCGGCCGGCTTCTGCTGGTCGGGGCCCTTGAAACCGAACGCCGAGACGTAGGCGCGCGAGGGCATCTCGACCTGGCCGACGTTGATGTAGTCCAGCTCGTCGGAGACGACGGCCCACAGCGTCTTCTTGGGGTCGATGCTCTCGCGGCTCTGGTCGACGTAGGAGATCTTGACGGTGTCGCCGACCTTGATCGCGCCGGAGTCCGGGGTCTCCAGGCCCTGGATCATCTTGAACAGCGTCGTCTTACCGGCGCCGTTCGGGCCGATCACGCCGACGATGCCGTTGCGCGGCAGGGTGAAGCTCAGGTCGTCGATGAGGACCTTGTCGCCGAAGGCCTTCGAGAGGTTCTCGACCTCGACGACGATGTTGCCCAGGCGCGGGCCCGGCGGGATCTGGATCTCCTCGAAGTCCAGCTTCCGCATCTTGTCGGCCTCGGCGGCCATTTCCTCATAACGGGCAAGTCGCGACTTGGACTTGGCCTGGCGCCCCTTGGCGTTGGAGCGGACCCACTCCAGCTCTTCCTTCAGACGCTTCGCACGCTTGGCGTCCTTCTGGCCCTCGACCTTGAGGCGGGTCTGCTTGGTCTCCAGGTACTTGGAGTAGTTGCCCTCGTAGCCGTGCAGGCGGCCGCGGTCGACCTCGCAGATCCACTGGGCGACGTGGTCGAGGAAGTACCGGTCGTGGGTGACGGCGACGACGGTGCCGGGGTACTTCGCGAGGTGCTGCTCCAGCCACTGCACGGACTCGGCGTCCAGGTGGTTGGTGGGCTCGTCGAGGAGCAGCAGGTCGGGCGCCTCGAGCAGCAGCTTGCAGAGCGCGACGCGGCGGCGCTCACCACCGGAGAGGTTGGTGACCGGCCAGTCGCCGGGCGGGCAGCCCAGGGCGTCCATGGCCTGCTCCAGCTGGGTGTCCAGGTCCCACGCGTTGGCGTGGTCCAGGTCCTCCTGGAGCTTGCCCATCTCCTCCATCAGCGCGTCGGAGTAGTCGGTCGCCATCAGCTCGGCGACCTCGTTGAAGCGGTGCAGCTTGCCCATGGTCTCGGCAGCGCCGTCCTGCACGTTCTGCAGCACGGTCTTGGACTCGTCCAGCGGCGGCTCCTGAAGGAGCATGCCGACGGTGTAGCCCGGGGAGAGGAACGCGTCACCGTTCGACGGCTGCTCAAGACCGGCCATGATCTTCAGAACCGTGGACTTACCGGCGCCGTTGGGACCCACGACACCGATCTTCGCGCCAGGCAGGAAGCTCAGCGTCACGTCATCGAGGATGACCTTGTCGCCGTGCGCCTTGCGCGCCTTGCGCATCGTGTAGATGTACTCAGCCAAGAGAAACCGTCCGGCAGTTTTGGATCTATCAGGTCTGTGTGCGGCTCCGCCGCCTGGGCCATGGTGCGGCGTGGCCGCGCGAGGGCAGATACACCCCATCTTGCCGTACGTCCATCCCCCGGGGGAAACGGGTGCCACTGGGCGGACAGCGCATGGGCCCGGCATGGGCGGGCCGGAGAGGGTCCCGGAGGGATCGTCCAGGGGGTTCTGGAGGGGTGCAGGAGGGTCGCGTGCGGGAGGTTCGCTGATGGCCCGCGGGCGGCCCACAGACGGCCGCGACGCGTCTCCCCCTGTTCTCCGCGACTCTCCGCGACCGAGCCCTTGGACAGGGCGGGGGCCTTTGAGCGGGGCCCCCTGGGCAGGGAGCCCTGGGCAGGGCCTCCGGAGGACGCCCGTGGCCCCGGAGCGCTTGTGCGCTCCGGGGCCACGGGTTGGTCCACCGTCCGTCGGCGAGCGATCAGCGGCCTGTCACCAGGCGGTCACCGTTGGGACTGTCACCATGCGGACAGTCACCGCGCTCGCTCGGCGAATCGGTCACTGAGCGGGGGTGCCGGCCTTCTTCTTGCGAAGGAAGAACACCGAGCCGCCGCCGACCAGCACGAGGACGACCGCGATACCCGCGATCATCGGGGTGGCGTTGCTGGAACCCGTCTCGGCGAGGTCACCGCCGTTGTCGCCACCGGCGCTGCCGCCGGCCGTGGCCGGGCTCGGCTGCGAGGACGGCTTGCCGCCGCCGCTGCCCGCGGTCTTGCAGTCCAGGACCCCGGAGAAGGACTTCTTGAAGCCGCCCTCGCCCTTGATCGTGATCGAGTACGGCTGGTCCTCGGCCACCGGCACCGTCACGGTCTGCGACTTGCCCGGAGCGATTTCGTACTCCTTGCCGGAGAGCTGGAAGCGGAACGCCTCATCGCCCTTGTTGCTGGCGGTGACGTCCACACCACCCTTGGCGCAGTTCTTCTCGGCGGTGATCGCCGGGATGGCGCCCTGCTTCTTCCAGGAGACCGTGGCCGCGGCGGAGACGGTGGACTCGCTGGAGCCGGCCAGGATCTGCGTCTGGCTCTTGGCGTGCTGGCCTATGCCGGTGAAGGCACGGCCCACCGGGACCTTGGTCGCGGCCTGGGCGGTCAGCGAGGTGCTGCCGTCCGCGGCGCCCGCGGGGACGTCGAAGAACAGCTGCGTGCCGTCGGCGGCGCTGGTGACGGGCTTGCCGTCCTTGCCCACGACCTTGACACCGGCCGGCACGTCGGCGGCCGGCGAGACCGTCACGCTGTCGGCGTTGGTGTGCACGGTGACCGGGCCGAGACGGCTGCCGGACTTGCCGGAGACGGCCGGCGGGTCCAGCGTCAGCGACGCCTTGGGCTCGGCGAGGTTCTGCGCGCTCTTCTCGAGGAAGTCGGCGAGCTTCTCGGCCGCCGGGTCGACCGCGTCGACCTTGACGTGGTCGGAGAAGCGCCAGATCGCGACCTGGGTGCCGGCCGCTGCGGTCTTCTCGGTGAGGTTGCCGGCGCCGGCCTTGGAGGCGAGCGCCGCCAGGTCGTTCACCTGCGGGTAGGAGTTCTGCAGAATCCAGCGGATCTTGCCCGCGTCCCCGTTGTTGTGCAGCGACGAGGCGCTCCAGGGCACTTCCTGGTACTTCGCCTGCTGCTGCGTCGGGTTGTGGATGTCGATGCAGTACGTCTGGAGCGTGCCGCCGTTGTCGACCGCCATCTCGAACAGGCCGGCGCCGACGCGCTGGTCCTGGCCGTCGGCGTGCACGACTGCCTGGTCGAAGGTCTTCAGACCACCGAGCGTTGCGGTGGCACCCCCGTGCGTGGGAGTCGTCTCATCCGCCGCGGCAGTTCCCGCGGTGGCTATCGCACCCGCAGCGACCAGGCCTGAGGCCACAACCGCGGCGGCAAGGCGGGCTGCGCCCCGCCTCTTCATCGAAAGCATGATTTCCCCTCTGGGCGAGGCGATCGAGTGGGGAGGGTGCCTCGCCGGAAAGATCCTGAAGAACTCAACAGCCGAAAAAAGTCAGCCCCCGTGAGTACTCGACGGATCCTATGGAGCAGGCGCATCAGGGTCCCCGGTAATGGCATTCCATAACCGATCCGAATCGCAATCGTTATCGATGACGGGCACCCTGACCTGGCATTATCGACAAATCAACGGGACTTTTCAGGGCACTGACGCCTTCTCAGGCGCACTGCTCCGGCGGGGAGTTGTATCTGCAGCAGGAGGGACGGGGCGGCGTACGGAGGTCGTGGGGACGCCTGCCGTACGGGAGGAACGGGAGGCCAGGGGCCGTGGAGAGGGGCGGGCAGCGCGGCTGCCTGTGGAGGCGAAGCGGTGACGTACTCCGCCCGGGCGCCGTCCTTCTCGACTTTGGCGCCCTCGCGGGATTCTTCGGCTCTTGCTCCCTCGCCGGACTGCTCGACTCGTGCTCGCTCTCCTTCGGCCTCGATGCCCGCCTCCGGTGCCGAAGCGCTCCCGTCCGCCTCTTCCCGCTCCGCCTCCGCCCCACTTGGGGCCGGCTCAGGTGTTGTCGCGCTCGCCGCCGCCCCTGCCGCCGTCGGTGCCCCTCCCGTCCTCGTTCGCGTGCCGGTGCCGGTGCCTGCGCCGGCTGCCCAGGGGTCGGGACCCGAGGTGCCGGGCTGCGCGGGGACCACGTCCATACGCGGCCGCGCGGCGCGACGGAAGGCGGCGGTGCCCCGGGAGAGGTCGTGACCGATCGCGACGGCGTCGACCTCCGCGGAGAACCAACGCTGCCCGCCCTGCTCCGGCGGCTTCTCCCCTTCTCGCAGCCGCAACCTTCCCTGGACGACCAGGGGTTCCCCCACCGCTACCGACGCGGCGACGTTGTCGGCGAGAGTCCGCCACGACCGCACCGTGTAGAAACTCGTGTCCCCGTCGGTCCAGCACTCCCGCGTCCTGTCCCAGCGCCGGGTTGTCGACGCCAGCCGGAACCTGGCGACCGACACCCCCGTCGGCGTCTGCCGGTGCTCCACCGCCGTCGCGGCGTTTCCCACCAAGGTCACCATCGTCTCGCTCATCGAACCCACTCCCCCGTTCGCTCTCCCCGAGCTTTCTCGGGTGCGTGACCGCGTCGCGATCCGCCTGCGATTCATGCTGCAGCGAATCGGCGCAGGCCGCAGAGACCTGTGGACGAACACCCGGCTGTGGATAACCCCGCCACCCGGGAGGGGCAAGTCCGAGCACAGGAGGGGGACATCCGATGGCAGGCGAGCGGGCGGGGGACGGCCGGCGGGCGCGCGGGGCGTGCAACGCGCAAAGGGGGCGGCCGATATCGGGCCGCCCCCAGATGCCTCGCACGCCTGCCGGGTTCCTCCTCCCGGCTCGCGTGGCGCCACGCCGTCAAGCCCCCGAGGCCACCGCGTACCGCTCGCGAACCTCGCGGTAGCGCAACAGCTCGGCTGCGACCGGCTCCAGGACCCTGGCCCGTCCACAGCCCGCCGCCGCATTCCTCAGGCACCGTTCGGCGTCCTGCCCGTACCGCCGGGCCGGGCCGCGGGCCGCGACCCGGCACATCCAGGCCAGCACCGGTCCGCCCACCGAACCGATGGCCGCGGGCAGCAGTGCGGAGAGCCACACCGTCGTGTCGGTCAGCCCCGTCGCCGCGCCCAGCAACCAGAGCACGCCCACCACTTGCAGGGCGAACAGCAGGCCCTGCAACGCGGCAGCCACCTTCCACCACCGCGGTTTCACCACCGGTCCGCCCCTGAGGGACTCCTCGGCGTCGGCCGCCACCTTGTCCAGCGCACCCGGCAGTCCGGCCGCTCCGCGGCTCGCGGCCTCGCACACGGCCTGGGCCCAGGGCGCCGGCAACCCACGCGCGGCATCGCTCGCCACGGCCCGTACGGCCTGCTCCACCACCGGACGGGCCGCCGCCCGCTCGTCCGCCGCTCCTTCGCCGCCCCCGGGCCCCGGTACGCCGGTCACCCCGCTCACCTGCCCGTACTGCCCCTGTCGCCCGACGTGCCCGCGCCCGGGGCGCGGCGGCCCGGCATACGGATTCCCCGCGCGGGCCCCGGGATCGGCTGCCCCGGTGCGAGCCGCGCCGGCCAACCCGCCCCCGGGCGGCCCGCCCCCGGTCAGTCCACTCCCGGTGTGTCCTTCCTCCGCCCGCCGTCCCCGCCGCCAGCCGTTGAGCCGCGACCACGGGGAGCCGTAGGCGCGGTAGGCGTGCCGCAGCCAGTCGCGTTCCGCCGCGCGCCCGGTGGCCACCGCGCCGACCGCCTCGGCCAGCCGGTCGTCGAACTCCTCACGGGCCCGTTCCGTCAGCCCGATTCGGCTGTCCGCCACATACACCGACCGCAGCCGCTCGGCCGCCGCGTCCACGTCCGCCATCAGCCGCCGGCTCGCCGCGCCCCGTTCCGCGACGAACTGGCCGAGCGTCTCGCGCAGTTCCACGACGCCCTCGCCGGTGGCGGCGGACAACGCCAGCACCACCGCCCCCGGCTCGCCGTGCTCGCCGAGTGCCAGACCGTCCTCGTCCAGCAGCCGGCGCAGGTCGTCCACCACCTGGTCCGTGGCGTCGCCGGGCAGCCGGTCCACCTGGTTGAGCACGACGAAAGTGACCTCGGCGTAGCCCGCCAACGGCCGCAGATACCGCTCGTGCAGCACCGCGTCGGCGTACTTCTCCGGGTCGACGACCCAGATCACCGCGTCCACCAGCTCCAGCATCCGGTCGACCTGCGTCCGGTTCTCGGTGGCCGCCGAGTCGTGGTCGGGCAGGTCGAGCAGGATGAGCCCGCTGAGCTCGGGGGCTTCGTCCATCGGGGTGTGGCGGCGATGCGCCGGCACGCCCAGCCGGTCCAGCAGCCCCTCCGCGCCGGGTCGGCCGTCCGACCAGACGCAGGCCACCGGCTGGCAGGTCGTCGGCCGCCGGGCACCTACCTGCGAACGGCTGGCCCCCGCCAGCGCGTTGAACAGCGAGGACTTCCCGCTGCCGGTAGCGCCTGCGATGGCGACGACGGTGTACTCACCGGAGAGTCGGTAGCGCTCGTTCGCCGCCTCCAGCACCCGGCCCGCGTCCTCCAGCGTCTCGGCGTCCAACCGCGTACGGGAGAGCGCGATCAGCTCGCGCAACGCGTCCAGCCGGGGCCGCAGCTCGTCACCGACGGCGCGCCGGTCCGCCCCCCGCCCGTACGGACCGGGCCGGTCCGTCGCCGTGGTCTCCCCGCCGCCCCGGGGCGCTCCGCCTCGCGCGACCGCCCGGCCGCCCCGGGCCACCTGCCCGCCGAGACCGACCGTCCCGCCGCCCGACCTCAGGTCCTCGTGCACGGCGTCCTGCCTGGCCGCGGCCAGGTCGACGGCGACGTCCCCGCCCACACCCGCACGCGTGCTGCTGCACGTGCCGCTGCCGGAGCCGCACTGCACGCCTGCCGTGAGGAGCTGTTCCTGAGTCGCCGTGTCCCCCGTCGCCGCCGTCCGGGACTCCTCCGCCTCCAGCGCTCGCCGCCGTCCTCCGGGGCGCGGGAACTCTCCCACCCGTGCCCGGCGCGCGATCAACCCGTCGTCCCAGGGCCCGCCTCGCCCGTCCCCCGGGCCGGCCGCCGCCCCCTCGGGCGCCCGGTCGCCGATCGCCCGAACCCCATCAGCCCCCGCAACCTCTTCAGTCCCATCAGTTCTGTTCGGCCCGTTGGCACCTTTGGACGCCTCATTCCCGACGACCGCAACACTTCCGTCGACCGATTCGGCCCCCGTAGCCGCACGAGCCCCGCCGATGCCACCGCCGACGTCCCCTGGGGTGCGCGGCCCCGGAGCGCTCGGAGTGGGGTCACTTGGAGCGGGGTCGGCTGGAGCGGGGCCGCCGGGAGAGGGTGCAGTCGCAGTGGCGTCGCCAGGAGTGTCGTCGCCGGGCTTGAGTGCGCCCTGGGTCGGACCGCCCGGCCCTGAAGCGCCCGGAGCAGCCGGAGCGACCCGTTCCCGCGAAACCGCCTCTTGCTCCTGGTGTTCCTGTCCCGCCTGTCCTGCGTGCTCCGTGGAAGCGGTCACCCCGACACCTTCTCCTTCTGCAATACGGACAGCGCGGCGATCAACTCGGCCTGCTGATCCGGTGGCACGGCCAGCTTGTCCAGTGGCACCAGCCGCCGCTCACGCTCGGCGTCCAATGCGCACTCCACGTACGTCGTCAGCAGGCGGCCGCCCCGGTCGCACAGGCTCAGCGCGCTCTGTGCCCCCAGCAGGTCGGCGAGGTTCTCACCCGCCGTGCGGGCCCGCCGGCCACCGAGCAGGGAGGTGGCCAGCAGGGCCGCCGACTCCTCGGGCTCGACCGAGCCGGGTCGCTCGCCGGCCTGGCCGCCGCGTGCCTCACGGGTCTCCTCGTCGGCCAGCTCCTCCAGGCAGCGGCGCCAGCGGCGGGCGAGGACGCCGAGGCGTTCGCCCGCGCCCGCGGCGCCGGCGGCGACCGATCGGACGACCTCGGCCGCCGCGGGATCGCGCCGCCAGGCGTCGGCCGCCCGTTCGTCGGCCTCCTCGACGGCGCAGGCAAGCAGGGAGGTGAGTCCGCTGGTCAGCGCTTCCAGCAGTTCGTCGGGCCGACCGCCCAGCTCGTGGTCGTGCCAGTGGGCACGCGCGTCGCCGGCCAGCACCTCGCCGGCCGCGACTTCCCGGCGTACGCGCTCCGCGGCCTCCTCGTACGCCTCCTCCACGCGGCAGGCCAGCCGCAGCGCCGCGGCGTGCTGGGCGGCGGCGGCTCCGGCCAGGGCGGGAACCCTGCTGCGCAGGGAGGCGATGACGCCGGTGGCGGTGCGGTCCGCGGCGGCGGCGCGGGCCACCGGGTCCTGGGCGTGCTGTTCCAGCCAGGCGCGCAGGGCGGCGACGGCGGTGGCGGGCAGCAGTCCGCTGCCGCCGCCGGCCGACTCGGGGAGTTCGGGGATGGTGAACCGCGGCACATGGCCGAGCCCGGCTCGCTGGAGCAGTTCGGCGTACCGCCCGGCGATGTCGGTGGCGATCTGGTGGGGCACCCGGTCCAGCACGGTCACCAGCGTGACGTCGTACTCCTTCGCGGTGCGCAGCAGGTGCCAGGGCACCGCGTCGGCGTAGCGGGCGGCCGTGGTGACCAGCACCCATACGTCCGCGGCGCAGATCAGCTCGGCGGCCAGTTCCCGGTTGCCGGCGACGAGGGAGTCGATGTCCGGGGCGTCGAGGAGCGCCAGTCCGCAGGGCAGCGCCGGATCGGTCTCGATCCGCACCGTCGGCATACCGGAGTCGGCGCCCGCGCCCACTGCGTACCCGTCATGGAGGCCATAGCCGGAGCCGGGTCGGCTGTAATCGTGCCCCCGTCCGCGCCGGTCGCCACGGACCCCGTCATTCCGGGGTCCGTGGCCGGATCCGTGATCGCGGCCCTCGCCCGCCCCGTGGCCGAACCCGTCCCCGTACGCCGGCTCCCGCTGCGCGCCGGGTCCGTAGGGCGGGCCGCCGGCCGCGTACGTGCCGTCCGGGCCGTCGCCGCCTTCCTGTTCCGGCACCCACACGCGGGTGAGGCGGGGCAGCACCCGTTGGCCCGCGAACCAGTGCTGATCGTCCGGATGGCAGACGAGCACCGGTGTACGCGTCGTCGGGCGCAGCACCCCCGCTTCGGAGACACGCCGCCCCACCAGCGAGTTGACCAGCGTGGACTTGCCCGCGCCGGTGGATCCGCCGATCACCGCGAGGAGCGGTGCCTGAGGTGAGCGCAGGCGGGGAATCACATAGTCGTCGAGTTGGGCGAGCAGCTCGGCCCGGCTCCGCCGGGCGCGGGCGGCGCCCCGTAGTGGCAGCGGAAAGCGTGCGGCGTCGACACGGTCGCGCAGTACGGACAGTGCCTCGATCAGTCGCGGTCGTACGTCCAAGGTCGCCACATGTGCAGAATGCCCAATTTCGTTGGCTTTTTGAAGCGTATAACCCCTCGTGTGCCCCGCAAGAACCCCTACAGAACGGGATAAGTGGCGCATGAGGCGTACGCGACAATTGAGACGCAGGCATAACGAGTGCACAACACCCGGCGCGCGGGGCGCCAAAACCGGTGCAGGATTCGTACCTGCCTGCGATTCTTGGACCGCTTCACGGAACCTCCACAACGTGCCACGGAGGTGAAGCAACCGGGACAAGGCACCCGGACCTCTATCCTTGTCCGCGGTCCGTGATCCACGTCCACCGCCCGGCCCCCGTAGCTCAGTGGATAGAGCAGGTGCCTTCTAAGCACTTGGCCGCAGGTTCGAGTCCTGCCGGGGGCGCTTTTCGAGACCCTCCTTCGGGAGGGTCTTTTTGCTGGTCAGGGCGAGTGCGAGCACGCGCGCGACGCAGCCGGGCCGCACCGTGAGGATCGGTGGAAGGTTCGGCGCCCGTCCGACTCCGGACAGGTTTCTTCGGGTGGTCACGGTGGCTGCACGGCTACGTTCTCCGGAGGCCCTGCACAGTCGCCTGGAGGTGCGGGCTCAGGTGAGCGATATGCCCAGATCCTTCCGGGCGCGCTCGTGCAGCGCGTTCAACGTCTTCGTCAATTCCAGGCCAGGGCCTGAGTGCGTACCGGGGTCACGCGCGCGGTCGAAAGCGGTCCAGAGCAGACGGTTCACCTTGTGAGCAACCTCGACGGCGGCGGGGTCCGCCAGGAGGATGAGCGCCTCGAACGTCGTGGACCGCTTCAGCTCCGCGGCCTCCATCGTCGACAGGTACTCCGCCCGCGCCTCGGAGCCCGGTTCCGCCCTGGCTGCAGCCCCAGCGGCTTCCGCCGCCGCCTTCACGAAAGCGGCGTAGTCGACGTACGTCTGAAACTTCTTCTCATCCCAGCGCGTCGCGAGCGTGTGCCGGTGCCTGACGCGTTCGGCTCCAGTCGTGGCCACGAACGAGGTGAGGGCGCCGACGAGCACACCGACCAGGGTCACTATCTGACTGATCATGCGGCCGAACGTAGCGCCCCCGAGCGCCCTTTGGCCCAGCAGCTCACGAGCCAGGGCCCGACGGGCTGTCAATCGGCAAGGACGTTGGTCAGTCGGGTATGCGGCGGATCGTGGATCGCAGCCGACCTGGTCAAGTGCAGACCACGGTCAGTTAAAGCAACAGCAATCACTCAGTTCGCTTTCGCTCTTATGATGTCGACCTGCGCACGACAAGCACGCGTTGCTGTCGTGCCTGTGGTATGCGCGCTCACCTGCGCGCTACGGGGAAACGGGGAGGCACGATGGGGCAGGGTTTCGACGTCGAGAGCGAGGCGTTGCGGCGCTACGCCAGAGCGGTGGAGGCCGCGACGGGAAAGATCGAGTCGATACGCAAGCGCAATCTGGGGCTCACGCTCGACCAGGGGACGTTCGGCAAGCTCCCGGAGTCCGACAACCTCAAGGCCGACTACGACACCCAGAGCACGGAATCGGCCGACGACCTGAACAGCGCCGTGGAGACCCTGGAGTCGATCGCTGAGGCCATGCGCGACTCCGCCGAGGCGTACGACGCCAATGAGGAGAGCCAGGTCCAGGCCCTCGGCGGGGGTGCCTGATGGGTATCGGGCAGCAGGCCGGGGACACGCTGAGCCGCGTCAACTACGCGCTGGACTGGAGCAACCCGCTCGCCGGCGTGCTGGACGAGATCGTCCGGGGCATCATCAAGCAGTTCAACCTGGACGAGCTGCTGGAACAGGTCAGCGGCGACAACGAGCGACTGGCCCAGGTCGCGGCCGACTGGCGGGCCTCGGCCACGGACATGCGGGGAGTGGTCGAGGACCTCATCGCCGAGCGCAGGACGCTGCAGTCGTCGTGGCAGGGCGAGGCATCCGCCAACTTCGGGTCGATGATGTCCGAGCTGGAGCAGGCGCTGCTCGGCGAGGCCGACGACATGGACACCGTCGCCGAACTCCTCGAAATGGCGGCCACGGAGTGTGCCGCCGCCGAAGAGCTGATGCTCGACCTCATCGTGGAGATCGTCGAGGCGGCGCTGGCGGCCGCCGCGACGACGGCGATCTTGTCCTTGCTGACCGCGGGCGCCGCGGCGGCGATCGGTCCGCTGGTGGCCGCGGCGGGCATCGCGCACAAGGCCATGAAGGCTGTGAAGATCACCGCGAAGTTGGCGGACAAGCTCGCCGACCTCGCCAAGCGGATGCAAGCCCTCCGCAAGCTGGCGAAGCTGCGTAGCGCGCTGCGCAAGGGGCCCAAGCACTTCAAGGGGGGCCTCAAGCGGTTCCTCAAGCCTGAGCCGGGGCAGTCCCGTAACCCCAACGACCTTGCCATGTACGCCGCGTACAGAATGGCCAAGAAGGGCGTCAAGGGAGTGGTCAAGGACGTCATGGGGGTGGATCCCGGTGGCGCGATACAGGACGCGGCCCTGGAAGCGGCTCCGGGAGTGGCGGAGGAGCGCGCGGAATACCACTCCAGGCCGGACCCCGAGAGCTTCGACGAACGGACGAGCCGGACTCCCGCGCAGGCCGGCCAGACAGTGAGAGAGACCTTCGGATGACGACAGCGACCCGCGGACACGACGCGCGCACGCGGCAGGCGCTGGAGCGGGCTGCCGCCCTGCTGCCGCCCGGCGAGCGCCTGGCGGGGGCGCACCACACGGGACTCTTCGACCGGATGCCCAGGCCGCGCAGGAAGCGCTGTCCAGTGGTGTTCCAGGGGAAGCGGATGCCTGGCGACCGGCTCGCCCGGTTTCTGGGGTTTGCGCTGCTCGTGGCGTCCATCGAGTGGAAGCCGGTGGACGCGGCCGTCGAGGCCGTGACGGAGCGGGAGCGCTTCAAGGGGCAGCCGTTCTTCGGCGGCTGGGACAGCCTCGCCGGCCAACTGGCCGGCGCGCTCCGCCCCCGCGCCAAGACCGGTGTGGAGACCGTGCTGCTGCTGACCGATCGCAAAATGCACGTCGCCTACCTCCAGCACTCGCTGCTCACCAGGCGGCTGGGCAGCCAAGCGGCGCCCGGCTGGTCGGTGGACCTGGGTCAGCTGGCCTGGGTCAGGGACCGCTCGGACCTCCGGGGCGGCACCCACGAGATCGGTTTCGTGGACGGTTCCTGGGCCACGGTGCGGTTCACGGGCAGCGGTTGGAGTTCCTTCGCGGGCCTGTTCCCCCGCCGTCTGAGTCACCTGGACCCGATTCCGTGACCCGCGCCCGGCGGCGTAGGGCGCGGTGCGGTATCCGGATTCGTTGAGTGCGCCGGCGGCGTCCTGGGCTCCGTCGGGAACGTGAACTCCCCATGGACCGCCCGGCCCCCGCCGCTGCCGACTCGAAGACCCTCCTTCGGGAGGGCTTCGGGAGGGTCTCGATGGAACTTCGGGAGGGGCTTTGCTCTTCGGGGGTATTCGTTTGGTCGACCGGTCTCCGGGCTGATCAGTGCCTCGGCAGCCTGACGTGTACCTCCAGGCCGCCGCCCGCACGCGGTACGGCGTTCACGAATCCGCCGTGAGCGCGTGTCACGGAGCGGACGATGGACAGGCCCAGCCCAACGCCTTTGTCGCTGCCGGTCCGCTCGGTACGCAATCGCCTGAACGGTTCGAAGAGGTTGTCCACCTCGTACGCCGGGACCACCGGTCCGGTGTTGGAGACGGTCAGTGAAACATGGTCGGAGTCGGCTGTGGTGACCACTTCCACCCATCCGCCATCCGGAACGTTGTAGCGGATCGCGTTCTGCATCAGATTCATCGAGACCCGTTCGAGCAGAACGCCGTTTCCTTTGACGAACGCGGAGCGGCGTACTCCGCGCAACTCCACGCCGGCCGCCGCTGCCTCGCTGCGGGACTGGTCGACCGACAGTGAGGCCACCTCGGCCAGATCGACGGGTTTTCGTTCGGCGATCTCGTTCTCGCTGCGTGCGAGAAGCAACAGCCCTTCCACGAGTTGTTCGCTGCGCTCGTTGGTGGCCAGAAGGGATTTCCCCAACTGAGCCAGCTCCGGGGAAACATCCGGGTCGGACAACTGCACTTCGAGCAAGGTGCGGTTGATCGCGAGCGGGGTGCGTAGTTCGTGTGAGGCGTTCGCGACGAATCGCTTCTGGGCGTTGAAGGCCCGATCGAGCCGTTCGAGCATTCCGTCGAAGGTGTCCGCGAGCTCCTTCAACTCGTCATCCGGTCCGTCGAGTTCAATGCGCTTGTGCAGATCGGAACCGGCCACGTTGCGCGCCGTACGGGTGATGCGGCCGAGGGGTGAAAGGACGCGTCCGGCCATGATGTAGCCGACCGCGAAGGCGAGCACCGTGAGGCCGAGCAGAGCGGCCAGCGAGCGGTTCAGCAGCGAGCTGAGTGTGGTGGCGCGCTGATTTTCCATGCAGGCGTCCAGGATGGCGTTGAACTCTCCGATGTCCTGCGCCCGGCGGACCTGCGGACAGACATCGCTGGACAACCTCAGTTCATTGCCGTCGAGGATGTGGAAGGCCGCGCCGCTGTTGCGCAGGACCTGCGCGGCCAGGAGATAAATGATCAGCAGGAGCACCACTCCCGCCATCAGGAACATGCCGCCGTACAACAACGTCAGTCTTATCCGGATGGTGGGGCGCAGTTGTGAACAGTCCCTGGCGGGCTCGCGTTGGCGCCACGGGCGCGCGGGGGTTTCGCCGCGGCCCGCGTGCGGAGGTTGCTCCGGACGCGGCGGGAGAGAAAGCGGACGCGCCTCAGCCACGACGCGACAAAGAATCGCGGCCGGACCGGGGATCGATCACACCGTGTGACCGGCCCGTGCTCGGGGTCGGTCGATGATGACCGCTGCATTCGGTTATGCACACGGTGGGCACGTGTCCTTTCGTCCGGAGCGAGTCCGCGACCATCGTGCCCGGAACTCCCGTAAGCCGGTGGTAAGGCCGTGGTCACAGTGGTCCGGTGAGCCGTGCAATGGGCATGAGCGCGAGCGGTGCCGTGCCCGGGTGCAGGAGACGGGAAACGGTCGGGAGTGCCCGGAAGGGATACGGGAGGGGATGGAGGATCTTCGCCTTCGGTTTGCGGGAGTGCCGGAGGGCGATGTGGGGGCGGAGGCCCTTGTGGGGGCGGAATTCTCTCGGTTTTCGGCGGAGCGGTTGTCTGACCGTCCAGAAAAAGCGGAATAATTACCATGGAGCGGTCGTAATCTGGTCAGAGCGCCTTGTGATCAGGACAACCTGCTGATCAGGACGACCTGCTGATCAGGACGCCTTACTGCAGCGCCGGTGAGCGATGGAGGCGGCGCATGGCCGATCCTCATGGTTTTCTCAAGAGCCCGCGTCGCCCCGTGCCGCCGCGCCCGGTGGAGGAGCGGCTGGGCGACTGGTGCGAGGTCTACGCGGGGCAGGCGCTGCTTCCGGTCGTGTCCGAGCAGGCGGGGCGCTGTATGGACTGCGGCATACCGTTCTGCCACAACGGGTGTCCGCTGGGGAATCTCATCCCCGAGTGGAATGTGTACGCGGCGCACGGCGACTGGCGGGCCGCGGCGGAGCGGCTGCATGCCACGAACAACTTCCCCGAGTTCACCGGGCGGCTGTGCCCGGCGCCGTGTGAGGACGCCTGTGTCCTGGCCATCAACGCCGACCCGGTGACGATCAAGAACGTCGAGCAGGCCATCGCCGACCAGATCTGGGAGCGCGGGTACGCGCCGCCCCATCCCCCGAAGCGGCTCAGCGGGAAGAGCGTCGCCGTCATCGGATCCGGACCCGCGGGGCTGGCGGCGGCGCAACAGCTGACGCGTATCGGACACCGCGTCGCCGTCTACGAGCGTGCCGACCGCATCGGCGGGCTGCTGCGCTACGGGATCCCCGCGTTCAAGCTGGAGAAACGGCACCTGGACCGGCGCCTGGAGCAGATGCGGGCCGAGGGCACCTCGTTCCGCACCGGGGCGGACATCGGTGGTGACCTCGACGCCGCGGAGCTGAGGGAGCGGCACGACGCCGTGGTCGTGGCGGTCGGAGCCGGGGAGCGGCGGGAGCTGCCCGTTCCCGGCCGCGAGCTGGGCGGCATACATCAGGCCATGGACTATCTGACCTTCGCCAACCGGGTCACGGAGGGCGATTACGCCTCGCCGCCTGTCACCGCCGAGGGCAAGCATGTGGTGATCGTGGGCGGCGGGGACACCGGCTCGGACTGTCTGGGCACCGTTCTGCGCCAGGGCGCTGTCTCCGTGCTGCAGCTGGACATCAACCCGGAGCCGGGCGGCACGCGGGCGGACGCCGAGCCCTGGCCCACGTATCCGAAGGTCTACCGGATCTCCCATGCCCATGAGGAGGCCCGCGGCCGGGAGGGGGCCGACCCCCGGATCTTCTCCTCGGCCACTCTCCGCTTCGTGGGAAGCGAGGCGGGCCACGTGCGCGCGATGTGCCTGACGGAGGTCGAGCCGGGAGTCAGGAGCCCGCGGCCGGGAACCGAGCGGTGGATACCGGCGGAGCTGGTGGTGCTCGCGCTCGGCTTCTCCGGCCCGGAGCGGGGTACGGGGCTGATGCGGCAGCTCGGGCTCAGCCTGGACGAGCGCGGGAACTTCGCGCGGGACGGCGGCTTCTCGGCCGAGCGGATACCGGGTGCGGGGACGGGGACGGCTGCGCGGGCGGAGCGGGAGGAGTGGAATGAACGGGGAGAGCCGGCACGGTCGGGCGCCCGCGCCCCGGTGGAAGGGGTCTTCGTCGCGGGCGACGCGGGACGCGGGCAGTCCCTCGTCGTGTGGGCCATCGCGGAGGGGCGGGCCGCCGCGGCGGCCGCGCACCGCTATCTGACCGGTTCGACCGCGCTCCCGTCCCCCGTCTCGCCGGGGGACCGGCCGCTGGCCGTGTGACGTCACACGGCGGGCGGCCGCCGCCTCAGAGCTTCGCCCTCACAGCCGGACCGCTTTGCGGGGCTGCTGCTTCGCTCCCGTCAGCAGGCCGTGCAGGGAGGCGAATTCGTCGACGCACTTGGCGGTGCCGTTGACCACGCAGTCCAGGGGCTGGTCGGCCACGACGACCGGTACGCCGGTCTCCTCGCCCAGCCGCTGGTCCAGGCCGCGGAGCAGGGCACCGCCGCCGGTGAGGGCGATACCGCGTTCGATGATGTCGCCGGAGAGTTCCGGCGGGCAGGCGTCGAGGGTGCGGTGTACGGCGCGGACGATCGCGTCGACCGGTTCGGTGAGGGCCTCGCGGATCTCCTCCTCGGTGATCTCCTGGATGCGCGGCAGCCCGCTGATGTGGTCGCGGCCCCGGACGGTGAAGGAGGTGCGGCGGGTGGGGACGCCGTCCTCGTCGGTCTCGAGGGGGGTCCAGGCCGCCGAGCCGATCGCGATCTTGATCTCTTCGGCGGTGCGCTCGCCGATGGCCAGCGAGTGCTCCTTCTTGATGTAGGTGATGATCGCGGTGTCGAGGGCGTCACCCGCGACGCGCAGGGACTGGGCGGTGACGATGCCGCCCATGGAGACCACGGCGACCTCGGTCGTGCCGCCGCCGATGTCCACCACCATGCAGCCGACCGGCTCGTCCACCGGGAGGCCGGCGCCGATGGCCGCGGCCATCGGCTCCTCGATGAGGTGCACCTCGCGGGCTCCGGCGCCCCGGGCGGATTCGACCACGGCGCGCCGCTCGACGCCCGTGATGCCGGAGGGGACGCAGATGACGACCCGCGGGCGGGACAGCCGCCGGCTGCCGGGCAGGGCCTTCTTCATCAGGGCCCGCAGCATCTGTTCCGCGGCGTCGAAGTCGGCGATGACTCCTTCGCGCAGGGGGCGCATGGCGGTGATGCCGGACGGGGTGCGGCCGATGGTGCGCTTGGCGTCCGCGCCGACGGCGATGACTTCGCCCGCGGCGTTGACGGCGACGACGGACGGCTCGTTCAGCACCACGCCTTTGCCGCGCGCGTACACCAGGGTGTTGGCCGTGCCGAGGTCGATGCCGATGTCGTACGTACCGGACGAAGTGCTGGACGCCATGGGGAGTTTGGCTGCTTTCTCGGTCGCTTGGTCTGTGGTGCCCGGGACGATGACCGTCTCGGGTGCAGGTGCTCGGAAGGGTGGGTGACGGAGCGGTGGGGCGTGGGTCGCTGTCGGGCGATGAGCCGTCCGCGGCCGGCTGCAGGCGGTCGGCGGTCGGCGGTCGGATCAGGGCGTCCCGTAAGGGAGTTGGGGGGCGTGTCGTCCAGGCGGCTCCACGGGGGTCACGAAAGGCGGCAATTGCGGGCAATTATCTAGACTACTGGCGGCGCCGAATGGTTCCTGCACGCGGGACCACGCCGGTGGAGATCACTGCGCGCACTCCGCGTCCGCACGCCGGGAGGCAAGCCGCCTCAAATGCTGCGCCGGCTCCCCCGCGCCGCACGGTTGCGGCCGCCCGGCCCGCGGGAGAGGGCACCGGCGAGGTCGTCGAGGGCATCGAGGAGCAGGTCGGCGGCGCGCAGGGCGACGCCTTGGCCGTCGCTCCCGGCGTCCCACTCCTCCCATACGGCGCGCAGCGCGCTCCAGTCCAGCTCCTCCCGCTCGCGGACCGCGTGGGCCGCGCGCTC
This sequence comes from Streptomyces sp. NPDC048248, assembly GCF_043201875.1. Classification (NCBI taxonomy): domain Bacteria; kingdom Bacillati; phylum Actinomycetota; class Actinomycetes; order Kitasatosporales; family Streptomycetaceae; genus Streptomyces; species Streptomyces sp. NPDC048248. The sequence goes on along the minus strand of NZ_JBICZL010000011.1, from coordinate 246,259 downwards.
CAGGGCGGGGCGCAGCGCGGCGGCGAACGCGTCGGCTCCGGGGGACGGTTCGGCGTCCTTGGCGGGCAGGTGGGCCTCCAGGATCATCGTGACCCGGCCCATCGTGGCCAGCGCGGAGCCGGCGGTGGTCGCCGCGGTGCGGGAGAGGCCACGGTGGCGTACGGGTTCCTTCTCCGCGCGGGCCTCGGTCTCCTCCCAGGCGGCGCGGGCCGCGCGGGCGTCCAGCAGGGACTCGCGGACCTGCCGCGGGCGGCGTTCCGCGGGGCGGGCGTAGAGGCCGTACACCGCCAGTGCGTAGCGCCCGTTGGCCTCCAGCCACTCGGCGAGGCGGTCGCGCAGCCTGGGGGTCTCCCAGGCGGGGAACAGGGCGTAGGACAGCATGGCGAGGAGCCCGCCGATGAGGGTGAGGACGATGCGTTCCTGAACGGTCTGCTCCCATCCCTCCCCCGCGATGCCGAGCAGGAAGATGACATAGGCGGCCACGCAGGCGGACGTCACGGCGAAGCCGGTGCGCATCAGCAGATACATGAACGCCACGCTGACGACGGCGAGTCCGGCGCTGACGTGGATGCCGGGGTGGGTGAGGGCCATCAGCCCACCGGCGACAGCGACGCCGGCGAGGGTGCCGCTGAAGCGGGCGACACCGCGGGAGTAGGTCTGGGCGAAGTCGGGGCGCATGACCATGACGGAGGTGAGCGGGGCCCAGTAGCCGTGGCCGAAGGGGAGCGCCGTGCCCAGCAGGTAGCCGGCCGCGGCGACGGCGCCGACGCGCAGGGCGTGCCGGAAGATGTGCGAGGACCAGCGGGTTTCCCGGTGCAGGGCGCGGAGGGCGGCGGGCACGAGCCGGGGCACACTGGGGCGCAGCAGGTGGCCGCGTTCGGCTTCGGTGGTGGGGCGGGTGGCCTGGACGGGCTCGTCGGTGAGTTCGACGGCGTCGGCGAGCAGGGAGATCAGGCGGTAGGCGGAGCGGCGGGCGGCGCCGGTCAGCATCGGCCCGCTCTCGGGGACTTCGAGGGTGGCCATGGCCTCGGGCGGCAGCCGGACGGGCTTGGCGTGCCGGACGGCGTGCGCGACGGCGTCCAGGACGGTGGCGGCGGCGTGCAGGAGATCGAGGACGCGGTCGCGCTGCGGGCCGTGCACGGGGGCGCCGACGACCGGGTCGGCGAGCGAGGCGAGGACGGGCCTGAGCTGTTCGGCGAGACCGCGGGGGCCGTGGAGTTGGACGGGGCGGCGCCTGGCCTGGCGCGGGGTGACGGCGGAGGCCAGCCTGGCGTCCATCAGGGGGGCCGGGTCGAAGGGGGCGACCGGGTCGTGGCGCAGCCGTCGGGCGTAGTCGGCTTCGGCGGCCAGGGCATCGGCGAGTGCGTCGCGTTGCACCCCCCAGGGGCGGACCGGGAAGACGACGATGAGGAGGGCTTGGACGAGGCCGCCGAACGCGATCAGGGCAGCGTGTTGCAGGGCGCCCAGGGTGGATGTCGGCAGGGTGACGGTGATCAGCATGACCGCGACGGTCTGGGTGCCGGTGAGGCCGGCGACCGGGCCGATCGCCCAGGCCATGCCGGCGAGGAGCGTCCAGCCGGCCAGCAGCAGGACGAACGCCAGGACATGGTCGGCGGCGAGGTAGCCGAAGAAGGTGGAGACCGCCAGGGCCCCGGCGGCGGCGAGCGCGAGGACCGGGCGCGGGCGCATGCTGCGCTGGAAGGTGACGATGCCGGAGGAGAAGGCGCCGAAGGCGGAGGAGACCGCGAGGATCGGGTCGCCCAGCCACAGGCACAGGGCGATGACGATGGCGACGCCGACCGAGCCGCGGATGGCGATCAGCGGGGTGAGCTTGATCCGTTCGATGGTCAGCCCGGAGCGGGCCGTCTGCTTCAGCGCGCGCGACCACGTCATGGCCAGAGAATACGGTCCGGAGCCCGGCCTTCCGGAAGGGTCGGTGCCGGTCTTCCGTGCGGGGTGCCGGGTGCCGGCCGCGAGCGCGGAACGCCGGGTTCCGGACTCGCGGCCAAGGCCCGGCCGCGGGTCACTCCCCGCAGTCGACGTCCTGCAGCTCGATGGGGTGGGAGTCCAGGTCCACGTAGGCGGTGAAGGTGCCGCGCTCCGCGCCGTCCCAGATGGTGGTGACCGTCGCCCAGCCCATGCCCGCCGACTGCGCGGTGGTCACCTTGCCGATGGCGATCTCCCGCGGTGTGTTCTGGGCGCAGAGCAGCAGGTCGTAGCCCTCGGTCTGGGCGACCCGGTCCTTGAGGTGGTCCGAGACCTGGTTCTCGCGGGCCCAGGCGCTGGGGCCGTGGTGGCCGTAGAACGTGGTCAGGAAGCGGCGGATCTCGGTGGCGGTGTGCCGGCCGTTGGGGTCGGAGCGGACGGTGTCGGCAGCCGCCCGCTGGTGGGCGGGAGCCGGTGCGGCCGCCGCCGAGGGGGCGGCAGCGGCGGTCAGGGTCAGGCCGAACGCGGCGGCGCAGGCGGCGACGGCGGCGTTACGCGAAGCGGTACGGAGCATGGGCTGTCCTCAACTTCAGGCGTCGGAACGCGTCAGGGGCTTCCGGCGGGTGCGCGCATGAATCAGTTATTCGCCCACCAACCGGGCTTGTCGCCATCAAGAGCGCTTCTGCGCAGGAACCGGGCTTCGGTGAGTGAGACATCCGGCCACGCCGAATGGTTGCGGCGCGGGGCCGGGGAGTCGGACCCGTTCGGTTCGACTGCCCGGCCCCGCGGACCGAATCCGCCCCGGACGCAGAGACGCGCGGACGCCTGGCCCCTGGGCGGCAAGGCCCCTGGAGCGACGCTCCCTACGACACCACGTCCTTCTTCGCGAAGCCCCGGAACGCCAGCGCGAACAGCACCAGCGCGTACGACACCGAGACCGCCGAGCCCTGGATCATCCCCGCCCACTCCATGTGGGGCTGCAGCGCGTCCGCCCAGGAGTACTGCCAGTGGGCGGGCAGTACGTTGCGCCAGGTGTCGAGGGCGGTGACCTGGTCGAGGACATTGCCCACGATGGTCAGCCCGACGGCGCCGCCGACCGCGCCCAGCGGTGCGTCGGTCACCGTCGACAGCCAGAACGCCAGGGCCGCGGTGACCAGCTGGCTGACGAAGAGGTAGCCGACCACGACCGCCAGCCGCGGTACCGCGTCACCCGCCGACAGCGCGCCTCCGGTGGGCAGTTGCAGTGGTCCCCAGCCGTACGCGGCGGCGCCCACGGCGAGCGCGACCAGCGGGAGCAGCACCATCGCTGCGGCGCTGAACAGCAGTCCGACGGTGAGCTTGCTCAGCAGCAGCCGGGCCCGCGGGACGGGCGCGGCGAGCAGATAGCGCAGCGAGGACCAGCTCGCCTCCGACGCGACGGTGTCCCCGCAGAACAGGGCCACCGGTACGACCAGCAGGAAGCCCGCCGAGACGAAGAGGACGGTGGCGGCGAAGTTGCCGCCCGAGGCGGTGGCGGTGTCCATCAGGGTGACCCGGCCGTTGCCGCGGCTGCTCGGGTCGCCGCCGATCGCGAACGCCGCGACCAGCACGAACGGCAGCAGGGTGAGGATCGCGGCGATCACCAGGGTGCGGCGCCGCTTGAGCTGGCGCAGCGCCTCGACACGCAGCGGGAGGGTGCGGCGCGCGCGGTAGCCGGGCGCGGAGGGCGCCGAGGGCTCCGGCGGTGCGGGCGCGCCTGGCGTGGACGGCTCCGGCGGTGCGGGGGTGGCGGGGGCGGTCATCGGTCACCTGCGATCAGGGTGAGGAAGGCGTCTTCCAGGCGGCGGTGCGGGCCGACGCGGTCGACGGGGATCTCCAGCCGGATGAGGTCGGCGAGCAGCTCGGGCGTACCGGCCGGGTCGGCAAGGCGGATCAGCAGTCCCTCCTCGGCGCGGACGGCGGAGACGACCCCGGGAAGCGCGTCGGCCTTTTCCACCAGGGCGTCGGAGAGCGGCTCGGCACCCGCGACGCCCACCAGCAGGGTGTCGCCGGAGCCGACGATCTCGGTGACCGGACCCGCCTGGACGAGCCGGCCGCGGTCCATGACGACCAGGTGCGTACAGGTCTGTTCGACCTCCGACAGCAGGTGGCTGGAGACGATGACCGTGCGTCCTGCGGCGGCGTAGCGGGTCATCACGTCACGCATCTCGCGGATCTGCGGCGGGTCGAGTCCGTTGGTCGGCTCGTCGAGGATCAGCAGATCCGGCAGGCCCAGCATGGCCTGCGCGATGGCCAGGCGCTGCCGCATCCCCTGGGAGTAGGTGCGGACCGCGCGTTGCAGCGCGTCGCCGAGGCCGGCGATCTCCAGGGCCTCGTCGATGTGCGCGTCGGCGGCGGGCCGGCCGGTGGCCTGCCAGTACAGGTCGAGGTTGGCGCGGCCCGAGAGGTGCGGCAGGAAGCCGGCGCCCTCGACGAACGCGCCGACCCGGGAGAGCACCGGCGCGCCCGGCCGGATGGCGTGGCCGAAGATCCGGATCTCGCCGGCGTCGGGCCGGATGAGGCCCATCAGCATCCGCAGGGTGGTGGTCTTGCCTGCGCCGTTGGGTCCCAGCAGGCCCAGCACCTGGCCCTGCTCCACGCGGAAGGACAAGTCCCGCACGGCATACCGGTCGGCGGACTTGGCGTAGCGCTTGCTGAGATCGGTGATCTGCAGCGGTACGCCCGCGAGCGCCGGGTCGGGCGCCGGGGCGGAGGTCCGGCGGCGGGCGGTGAGCAGCAGCAGCGCGGCGACGACCGCGGCTCCGGCGGGCAGGCTCCAGGTCCAGGCGGGCAGCGGGGCGGCCGCGCTGCGCACCTGGGGGGCGGTGGGCACGTCGAGGCCGCCGCCGTGCAGCGAGACGGTGTACTTCGCGGGCTTGTCCGGGGAGGCATAGGCGAGGTCGGTTGCGGAGAGCACCATCCGCATCCGGTGGCCGGCCGCGAAGTCGTGGTCGACGGCGGGCAGCCGCAGCCGGACGCGCTCGCCGTCCTTGGCGTCCTTGACGCGGTACGGCGTGACGAGCTGGGACGGCAGCACCTGCCGGCTCCCGTCCGGCGCGACGTCGTAGAGCTTGGCGAAGAACACCGCGTCGGAGGAGCTGGAGCGGACGTCGACGGTGGCGGTGGGGCTGCCGGTGAGGTGGGTGGACTCGCGCAGCGGCGCCGAGTCGAAGTGCGCGAACTGGCCGGGGAATTCGAGGGACAGGCCGCCTGCGCCCAGCGAAGAGAAGTTGCCGAGCGCACCGACGCCGGGCACCGCGGAGATGGCGGGCGGTCCGGCGCCGGCCGGGTTGGCGAAGGTCTGCTCGCGACCGGCGAGCCGCACCCGCCGAGGATCGTTGTCCAGGCCGGTGTAGCGGTCACCGCTCGCACCGCGCAGCCGTACCGCGCCGTCGGTGGAGTCCACTCCCCCGCTGCGGCTGACCCGGAACTTTGGTCCGGTGTCGACGCTCTTGTCGTTCTTCAGATACCGGTCGAACCAGGTCTTGGTGCGGGCTTCGAGCCGGGGCATCTCGCGGTCCCCGCCGTCGTGCCCGCCCGCGATCCAGTCGACGTCGACCGGCGCGCCGTTCTTGCGCACCGCCTTCTGGATCCTGTCGGCGTTGTCCAGCGGGAAGAGGGAGTCGGTCTGACCCTGCATGATCAGGGTCGGCACCTTGATGCGGTCGCCGACGGCGGACGGGCTGCGGGCCTCCAGGAGCTTCTCGGCCGCCGCGTCCGGCTTTCCGGCGACGGCGACCCGCTCGTACATCTCGCAGAGCTCCGCCTCGAACTTCTGGCAGCCGGTGTCCGAGGGCGCGGTGGGCGCCGCTCCCGGCGCCCCGGTGGGGGTGCCGGCCTCACCGGTGGTGAAGAAGATCCCGGCCCACAGCTTCTTGAAGACGCCGTTCGGGAACAGCGCGTCGGCGAGGTTCCAGTACGTGATCTGCGGGGCGATGGCGTCGACCCGCGGGTCGTGGCCGGCCGTCAGCAACGAGATCGCGCCGGCGTAGGACCCGCCGGCCATGCCCACCCGGGGGTCGCCGGCCTTGTCGAGCTCCACCTCGGGCCGCTCGGCGAGCCGGTCGATCAGCCGACGGGCGTCGGCGACCTCGCCGTCCGGGTCGTTCAGTCCGATGTTCCCGGTCGACTTGCCGAAACCGCGCGCGGACCAGGTCATGACCGCGTAGCCGTCCCGGGCCAGCTGCTCCGCCTGCGCCCGGACGTCGTTCTTGCTGCCGCCGAAACCATGGGAGAGCAGCACCGCGGGCCGCCGCCCACGGGCGCTGTCGGAGGTGAAGAAGGACGTGTCGATACGGACCTTCTTCTCACTTCCCGGCTTTTCGGGCATCGCCATGGCCCGGTCCTCGCGGTGCACTGCGGGTGCGGCGTCCGAGGAGGCGGAGGCCCAGGTGCCGCCCCCTATGAGTACTGCCAGGGCGGCCCCGGTCGCGTAGAGCCGCTTCCGGCGCGTGCCGGAAGCGGCCCGCGGACCGCGGCGAAGTGGGAGATCCATATCTGAATCCTAGGTACGGCCCGGTGGCCACGACCCGCCCCGCGGGGTGAACCTCACCACCTCCCGGCGAAGTAGATACCGGGGGGCCGTACCGCGCCTGTGGTACACGCCACTTGTGGCGCGGGCCGACGGCGATGTGCCCCGCCGCCGGCCCTGTGCGCTACCTCCGGTCCGGCTCGGGCGCCGTGGTGCCGAAACGGGCCACGGCGCCGTCGCTGCTCAAGCACTCCAGGCCGACCTTCTCCAGCACCCGCGCGGACGCGGGGTTGGGCAGCTCCACGCCGGCTCCCACGGTGTGCACCCCCGGGGCCGTGAGGGCGAACTCGACGACGGCGCGGGCCGCCTCGGTGGCGTAGCCGCGGCCCTGCCGGGAGGGGACGATCCCGTACCCGAACTCCAGGCAGCCGTCGACGGGCGGCCAGAACAGGCCGATCGCGCCGACCACCAGGCCGCTGTCGCGCTCGATGACCTGCCGCTGGCCGTACACGCCCAGCGCGTCCGGCCGTTCGGTCATGTAGCCGGCGATGGCGCGGTCGCCGTCGGCGGGGAAGTCCGCCGCCCAGTGGGTCCTGCGCTCGTCACCGAGCACAGCGGCGACCTCGTCCGCGGGCCACGTCCGCAGCACGAGCCGCTCGGTGGTCAGGTCCGCGCCGGTCGGGGCAGCGGAGAAAGGAGAGGAAGAAGGAGAAGAAGGGGAAGACACTCGACACTCCTGGTCGTCGGTGAAACGACCGGGTCGCGCTCTTCGTCAGGCGACCCGGACAAGGGCATGCTGATGAGGCTCGTGGCGGGCCATATTCATCAACCTCCCTTGCCGCAGCGGCGATCGCCCCTCTCGGGCGCATGCGCAGGCTACCAACCGGTGGGCCTTCAGGAGCGTCCAACGACGCAAACCGGCGCAGCCGCCGCCCGCTCACGGGGCGGCGGCCGTCAGCCGGTCAGTACTGCGGCGGCCCGAAACCACCCTGCGGGGCGGGCGGGTTGCCCGGCGGCATGGGCGGCGGGTTGCCGACCTGGGGCATCGGCGGGCCTTGCTGCGGCATCGGCGGGCCGGGCTGCTGCCAGCCGGCGGGCGGCGGGCCCTGCGGGCCGGGCGGCATCATGCCGGGGACGCCGAACTGCGGTGCCGGGACCGGGGGATGCCAGCCCGGGGCGACCGGCTCACCGCGGCCCATCAGGGCGAAGAGCGCGAGCGAGCCGAACAGGGACAGCACCAGGCCGAGGTGTACGAGAACCGAGAAGCCCGGGTTGGCGGAGCCGAATTCGAAGAGCGTGCCGCTGTTGCCCATCCCGATGACACTCAGCAGGGCGTTCGGCAGCAGCAGCGTCGCAAGGCCCATGGCGAGGCCACGGGCCGCGCCGCCGCGCGCCAGGCAGCTCAGGGCGGCCGCGGCGCTCAGCCCGATGAGGGTCACGTAGTACAGGCCGGGCGACACATCCAGCAGGGAGGTGAGAATGCCCGTGCCGAGGTAGAACACGTCCGCCGAGCCGAGCCCGTTCTCCACCAGCCAGTAGATGTTCCAGGCCACGTACAGCAGCACCATGGCGCCGAGGATCAGCCCCGCGACCGTGCCGGGCACCTTGGCGGGACGCATCGGCGGATCGCTGGGGCGCTGACGCGGCCAGGAGCGCATCCCGGCCAGCAGCACGACGCACGCCGCGAGGGCCAGCGGAACCAGGCACAACGCGCTGAGGAAGACACCTGTGAACGTCGAGGAGTCCTGCTCGAAGGGGATGAGGAACCAGCGGTTCTGGTCGGTGGCACTGCCGGTACTCGCGATGGCCTGCAGGGACATCACGAAGGTGAAGGTGCCGGCGACGGCGAGCAGACCGCCGGCCGTCCGCAGCCCGGCGAACGCCGCCCAGGCAGCGGCCAGCTGGACGACGGCGAGGCCGAGGTGGAAGGGGATGGTGACCTGGTCAGGACCGCCCCTGCGCCCGCCGGTCCATATGTCGAAGAGGCCGTCGAGCCCGAACGCGTCGACGTCGATTGCCAGCCAGTAGGCGGTGTAGAGGAAGAACAGCAGGCAGAACGCCCCGCCGGTGATCCGCGCGCCCTTGGCCAGGGCCATACTTCGTGGCATTTTGCCCCCCGTTGGATTCCGTGTGTCCGCGAAGGAGCACGGTAGCAATCGTTTTCGGTCACGCCAGCCCCCCGGATCGGTGGTGGGGAAACCACCGCTGCCCTGCCCGTTGGGACAGCGCGAACCCCCTGCCGGCGGACGGCCTGCAGGGGGTTCGGCCGGCGACCGACCGGCGGCGGCCGGTCGGTCGGCGGGACGGGGCGTCGGAGCGCCGCGGCGTCAGTGGTTGCTGGGGAAACCGAGGTTGATGCCGCCGTCGGACGGGTCGGGCCAGCGGGTGGTGACGACCTTCCCGCGGGTGTAGAAGTGCACACCGTCGTTGCCGTAGATGTGGTGGTCGCCGAAGAGCGAGTCCTTCCAGCCACCGAAGGAGTGGTAGCCGACGGGGACCGGGATCGGCACGTTCACGCCGACCATGCCGGCCTCGACCTCCAGCTGGAAGCGGCGGGCCGCGCCGCCGTCCCGGGTGAAGATCGCGGTGCCGTTGCCCCAGGGCGAGGCGTTCATCAGGGCGATGGCGTCGTCGTAGGTCTCGACGCGGACGACGGACAGCACCGGACCGAAGATCTCGTCGCGGTAGGCGTCCATCTCGGGAGTGACATTGTCCAGCAGCGAGACGCCGATCCAGTGGCCGTCCTCATAGCCCTCGACGGTGTAGCCGGTGCCGTCGATGACGACATCGGCGCCCTGGGCCGCCGCGCCCTCGACGTACGAGGCGACCTTGTCGCGGTGGACCTTGGTGATCAGCGGGCCCATCTCGGAGGCCGGGTCGTCGCCGGGGCCGATCCGCAGCTTGTCGGCGCGCTCCTTGATCTTGCCGATCAGCGGGTCGGCGGTGTCACCGACCGCGACGACCACGGAGATCGCCATGCAGCGCTCGCCGGCCGAGCCGTACGCCGCGTTGATCGCGGAGTCGGCGGCCAGGTCGAGGTCCGCGTCCGGCAGCACCAGCATGTGGTTCTTGGCGCCGCCCAGCGCCTGGACGCGCTTGCCGTTGGCGGTACCGGTGGTGTGGATGTAACGGGCGATGGGGGTGGAGCCGACGAACGAGACGGCGGCGATGCCCGGGTGCTCCAGGATGGCGTCGACGGCCACCTTGTCGCCGTTGACGACGTTCAGCACACCGTCGGGCAGGCCCGCCTCGGCGGCCAGCTCGGCGAGCTTGAAGGCGGCGCTCGGCACCTTCTCGCTCGGCTTGAGGACGAAGGTGTTCCCGCACGCGACGGCGATCGGGAACATCCACATCGGCACCATCGCCGGGAAGTTGAACGGCGTGATGCCGGCGACCACGCCCAGGGACTGACGGATCGACGAGACGTCGACGCGGGTGGAGACCTGGGTGGACAGCTCCCCCTTGAGCTTCTCCGGGATGCCGCAGGCCAGCTCGATGATCTCCAGGCCGCGGGCCACCTCGCCCAGCGCGTCGGAGTGCACCTTGCCGTGCTCGGCCGTGATCAGCGCGGCGATCTCGTCGCGGTGCGCGTCGACCAGCTCGCGGTACTTGAACAGCACCGAGGTGCGCTTGGCCAGCGAGCTGGTGCCCCAGGTGCGGAACGCTTCCCTGGCGGCGGTCACGGCGGCGTCGACCTCGTCCACGGAGGCGAAGGCGACCTGCTTCTCCTGGGCACCCGTGGCCGGGTTGTAGACCGGGCCGAAGTTGCCGGAGACGCCCTCGACGGGCTTGCCGCCGATCCAGTGGCTGATGGTCTTCATGCGGGGGACCTTTCTGGTGACAACAACGAGCTGAGGTCAGAGGTGGCGGCGGCGTCCTGCGGCATGCCGGTCGTACACCTCTCGGGCGGCGACCGCCGCCGGACGCGTCGCGGTCTCGGCAACAGGAACATCCCACCAGGCCTGGGAGTCCGGCGCGCCCGGCACAGTGTCAGCCGTTTCGGTCTCGACATAGACACATGTGGGCCGGTTCGCGGTACGCGCATCGGCGAGCGCGGCGCGCAGCTCACCGACGGTGCCGGCACGCAGGACGTGCATGCCCAGCGAGGCGGCGTTGGCGGCGAGGTCGACGGGCAGCGGCGGCCCGGTGTACGTGCCGTCCTCGGCCCGGAAGCGGTAGTCGGTGCCGAACCGCTCGCCCCCGGTCTGCTGCGAGAGCCCGCCGATCGAGGCGTAGCCGTGATTCTGGATGAGGACGATGTTGATGTTCAGTCCCTCCTGTACCGCGGTGACGATCTCGGTGGGGTTCATCAGATAGGTACCGTCGCCGACCAACGCCCACACCGGCCGGTCGGGGGCGGCCAGCCGGACGCCGATCGCGGCCGGGATCTCGTAGCCCATGCAGGAGTACCCGTATTCGAGGTGGTACTGCCTGCGGGACCGTGCGCGCCAGAGTTTGTGCAGGTCACCGGGGAGGGACCCGGCGGCGTTGAGGACGATGTCGGTGTCGTCGACGACGGCGTCGAGGGCGCCGAGGACCTGGGTCTGGGACGGGCGGGCGGTCTCGTCGTCCGCGGCATAGGCGGCGTCGACGCGGGTCTCCCACTCGGACTTCGCGGCGGTGTATGCCTCCTCGTACGCCGGGTCGACGCGGTGGGCGGCCAGCTCCGCGGTGAGCGCTTCGAGTCCGGTGCGGGCGTCGGCGACCAGGGACAGGGCGCCGAGCTTGTGGGAGTCGAAGGAGGCGATGTTGAGGTTGACGAAGCGCACGCCGGGTGCGGCGAAGAGGGTGCCGGAGGCGGTGGTGAAGTCGGTGTAGCGGGTGCCGACGCCGAGGATCAGATCGGCCTCGCGGGCGAGGCCGTCGGCGGTGGCGGTGCCGGTGTGACCGATGCCGCCGACGTCGGCGGGGTGGTCGTGGCGCAGCGCGCCCTTGCCCGCCTGGGTGGCGGCGACGGGGATGCCGGTGCTGTCGGCGAAGGCGCGCAGCGCGTCCTCGGCCTCGCTGTGGTGGACGCCGCCGCCCGCGATGACCAGCGGCCGGCGGGCGCCGCGGACCGCGCGTACGGCGTCGGCGAGGGCCGCCGGGTCCGGGGCGGGACGGGGGACGCGCCACACACGGTCGGCGAAGAACTCCTCGGGCCAGTCATGCGCCTCGGCCTGGACGTCCTGCGGCAGGGCGAGGGTGACGGCGCCGGTCTCGACGGGGTCGGCGAGCACCCGCATCGCCTGGAGGGCGGCGGGGATCAGGGCCTCGGGACGGGTGACGCGGTCGAAGAAGCGGGAGACCGGGCGCAGCGCGTCGTTGACCGACACATCGCCCGCGTAGGGGACTTCGAGTTGCTGGAGTACGGGGTCGGCCCGGCGGGTGGCGAAGCTGTCGCCGGGCAGCAACAGGACCGGGAGGCGGTTGATCGTGGCGAGGGCGGCGCCGGTGACGAGGTTGGTCGCGCCGGGCCCGATGGAGGTGGTGACGGCGTGGGCGGAGAGCCGGTCGCACTGCCGGGCGTAGCCGACGGCGGCGTGCACCATGGCCTGTTCGTTGCGGCCCTGGAGGTAGGGCAGCCCCGGCGGTTCGGGGGTGGTGCCCCGGGGGGACGCCGCCCGGGACTCCAGGAGGGCCTGGCCGAGGCCGGCGACGTTGCCGTGGCCGAAGATGCCCCAGCACGCGTTGATCAGGCGGTGCCTGCGGCCGTCGCGCTCGGTGTACTGGTGGGCGAGGAACTCCACCAGAGCCTGGGCCACGGTCAGGCGTCGGGTGCCGGGCGGGGGCGTGGGGACGGTCATCGGGCGTCTCCTGCGGGCGCTGTGTAGAGAGGGAGGCGGGGGTCGACGGGCTGGTCGGGCCAGGTGCCGCGGATCCAGCCGTGGTCGGGGTGGTCGCAGATCAGCCACTCGCGGGTCTCGCCGGGACCTGCCATGACGTTGAGGTAGTACATGGTGTGGCCGGGCGCGGCGATGGACGGGCCGTGCCAGCCGTCCGGGATGAGCACGGCGTCGCCGCCGCGGACCTCCGCGAGGACGTCGGTGCCGCGGCCGTGCCCTGAGGGGGTGACGCGCTGGTATCCGACGCCTTCGGTGCCGTGCGCGGCGGCGATCTCGAAGTAGTAGATCTCCTCCAGCTCGGATTCCTCGCCGGGCCGGCAGGTGTCGTGCTTGTGCGGCGGATAGGACGACCAGTTGCCGCCCGGGGTGAGCACCTCGACGGCGATGAGCTTGTCGCAGTCGAAGACGCCCGCCGCTCCGAAATTGTTGACCTGGCGGGAGCAGTTGCCGGTGCCGCGCAGCTCCACGGGGACGTCACTCGCGGGACCGTAGCGGGCGGGCAGGCTGCGGGTGCAGCGTGCTCCGGTGAGCGCGAAACGGCCGCCGGCGTCGGTGGTCAGCTCGACCTGCGCGTCGCGAGGTACGTACGCGAAGTCGGTGACGCCGCTGAAGACGCTGTCCCGGCCGGTCAGTTCGAAGGTCTCGCCGGTTCCGGTGCGGACGGCGCAGCCGCCGGACAGGGGCAGCACGATCCATTCGCTGTCGCCGGTGGCGAAGGCGTGCCGGCCACCGGGCGGCAGGTCGAGGACGCGCAGCGAGGAGTGGCCCCAGCCTGCCCGCTCGGGGTCGATGTCGAGGGCGTAGGGGCCTCGCGCCGCGTCGTCGGCCGTCAGATGGAAGTCACAGCTCATATCTCAAGTCTCCTGCGCGATGGCGGATTTCCCTGCCTTTTTCGCCGTGCCGGTGGAGCCTCACAGCAGCCCGACGGCGGTGTCCACGGCGGCCGCGACATCGCCGTCGGCCGGGTAGAGCAGGGAGCGGCCCACGACCAGCCCCTGCACCGTCGGCAGCCGCAGCGCCTTGCGCCACTTCTCGTACGCGGCTTCCTGGTCCCGGACGGTGGTGCCGATGTCGCCGCCGAGCAGCACGGTCGGCAGCGTCGAGGTCTCACAGACCCGGGCCATCGCGTCGGGGTCGTCGGTGACCGGCAGCTTCAGCCAGGTGTAGGCGGAGGTGCCGCCGAGGCCGGAGGCGATGGCCACCGAGCGGGTGACGGCCTCGGCGCCGAGGTCGTTGCGGACCCGGCCGTCGATGCGGCGGCTGAGGAACGGCTCGACGAAGGTGGGCAGTTCCCGCTCGGCCATCGCGTCGATGGTGCGCGCGGTGGCCTCCAGGGTGGCCAGCGAGCCGGGGTCGGAGTAGTCGATGCGCAGCAGGAGCTTGCCGGCGTCGAAGCGCAGCCGGGCGAGGTCCTGGGGGCGGTGGCCGGTGAAGCGGTCGTCCATCTCGAAGGCGGCGCCGGCCAGGCCGCCGCGGTTCATCGAGCCCATGACGACCTTGCGTTCGAGTGCGCCCAGGAGCAGCAGGTCCTCCAGGATGTCGGCGGTGGCGAGGACACCGTCCACCCCTGGCCTGGACAGCGCGAGGACGAGACGTTCGAGCAGGTCCAGACGGTTGGCCATGGCGAACTGCCGGTCACCGACGGCGAGCGCGCCGCGTGCCGGGTGGTCGGCGGCGACGATCATCAGCCGGCCGCTGTCGCCTATGAGGGGGCGGCGGGTGCGGCGGGCGGCGGCCTCCGCGACGGCTTCGGGGTGGCGGGCCCGCAGCGTCGCGAGGTCACTGATCCGAGGGGTCAAGGGGTTACTCACCTTCTTGGGCGCGCAGGTGTGGCGGGGTGCGGGGGTGGACCGCCGGGAGGGCGGCGGCCGGGGCCACGACTGTCACCGGCCGGCGAGGAAGGTCTCGACCTCGTCGGCCGTCGGCATCGCGGACGAGCAGGCGAGCCGGCCGGCGACGAGGGCGCCCGCGGCGTTGGCGTAGCGCATCATCGGCTCCAGTTCCCAGCCGCTCAGCAGGCCGTGGCAGAGCGCACCGCCGAAGGAGTCGCCCGCGCCCAGGCCGTTGACGACCTCGACGGGGGTGGGCGGGACCTCGGCGGTGCGGCCGTCGCGGTGCACGGCGAGGACGCCCTTGGGGCCCTGTTTGACGACGGCGAGTTCGACGCCCATGTCCAGGAGCGCGTGGGCGCACGCCTTGGGGTCGCGCAGCCCGGTGGCGACCTCGGCCTCGTCGACGTTGCCGACGGCGACCGTGGCGTGCCGCAGGGCGGCTTCGTAGTGGGGGCGGGCGGCGGCCATGGCGGAGGCGCCGGACGCGCCGCCGTCCTTCGAGGCGCCGCCCTCGCCACCCCAGAACATCGGCCGCCAGTCGAGGTCGAAGACGGTGGCGCCCGCATCCGGGGCAGCGGCGCGGGCCCGGAGTGCGGCGAGGGTGGCACCGCGGCTCGGCTCCTCGCAGAGCCCGGTGCCGGTCATCCAGAAGATCCGCGCGGCGCGCAGGGCGTCGTGGTCGAGTTCCTCGGGGTGGATGACCAGATCCGGGGCCTTGGGGCGTCGGTAGAAGTAGAGCGGGAAGTCGTCCGGCGGGAAGATCTCGCAGAAGGTGACCGGTGTCGGGTAACTGTCCACCGGCGTCACCCAGCGGTCGTCCACACCGAAGTCGCGCAGGGCCTGGTGGATGTAGTCGCCGAACGGGTCGCGCCCGGTCCGGCTGATGACGGCGGAGCGACGGCCGAGCCGGGCGGCGGCGACCGCGACGTTGGTGGCGGAGCCGCCGAGGAACTTCCCGAAGGTCTCGACCTGGGCCAGCGGCACGCCGGTCTGCAGCGGGTAGATATCCACCCCGATGCGGCCCATCGTGATCAGGTCGTACGGCTCGGTCATGTGCGCCCCTTCGGTCGGTCCGCCGCGGCGGGTCGGCGGTTCGGCTCTGCGCACAGGTCTAACCGGCAGAATCAGACCCTGTCAACAGTTTGTCCTTACATTATGACGTCGAGATGCCGTTGGGTCGATGGAGGCGATGGAGGCGATGGAGGGGTGGGGGCGGGGCCGACCGAAGGGGGGAGGTGGAGAGGGCGCCCCTTGGAGCGCCCCTAGAGCAACAGGCGCGCGAGCGCGGGCTTACGGGGGTGGGCGCGCCAGTACGGGGCGCACGAGCGCGGGGGCGGGCGCGGGCGTGCGGGCGCGGGCGCTCAGACGTACGGGCCCGGGCGCGCGAGCTCAGACATACGGGCCCGGGCATACGAGCACAAGCGCATGGGCCCGGCGCAGCCGGCGCGCGAATCACAAGGCCCTTCAGCCTTCAGCCCTTCAGCTCTTAAGTCCTTAAGTCCTTATGTCAGGACGAAGTCTTGACACTCGTGAGGGCGGCAGAGAGGCTGAGCCCCACGACCCCACCAGCGCCTCCCGGTCACCGCCGACCGGCGAGAGGAGAGCCGCAGCATGTCCGCACCCCGTGCCGTTGCGCCCGTTCTGGACCGTATTCGCGTCGGTTCCGCCCCCGACTCCTGGGGCGTGTGGTTCCCCGACGACGAGCAGCAGGTCCCCTGGCAGCGTTTCCTCGACGAGGTGACGCAGGCCGGATACGAATGGATCGAACTCGGCCCGTACGGCTACCTGCCCACCGACCCCGCCGTCCTCCACGAGGAGATCGCCCGCCGCGACCTGAAGGTCTCCGCAGGCACCATCTTCACCTCGATGCACCGGGGCCCCGCCGTATGGGACGAGACCTGGGCGCATGTTCACGAGGTGGCCACCCTCACGCAGGCGATGGGCGCCAAGCACCTCGTCGTCATCCCCTCCTTCTGGCGGGACGACAAGACCGCCGAGGAGATCGAGCCGCGCGAACTGACCGTGGAGCAGTGGAAGCACCTGACCACCGGCATGGAGCGGCTGGGCAAGCGGGTGCAGGACGAATTCGGCCTGGACATCGTGGTGCACCCGCACGCTGACACCCACATCGACACCGAGGAGCACGTCGAGCGCTTCCTCCACGTCACCGACTCCGACCTGGTCAACCTCTGCCTGGACACCGGCCATTACGCCTACTGCGGCGGCGACAGCGTCAAGCTGATCCGCACCTACGGCGAGCGGATCGGCTACCTGCACCTCAAGCAGGTCGACCCGGAGATCCTCGCCGACGTCCACGCCAAGGGCACACCCTTCGGGCCCGCCGTCAAGCAGGGCGTGATGTGCGAGCCGCCGCTCGGCGTACCGGCCCTGCCGCCCGTCCTGGAGGCCGCGCAGAAGCTGGACGTCGACCTCTTCGCCATCGTCGAGCAGGACATGTACCCGTGCCCGCCCGACCAGCCTCTGCCCATCGCCCAGCGCACCCGCCGCTTCCTCAGCTCCTGCGGGGCCTGAGGCGGTGAAGGACCTGAGGGATGAGCTGGAGGGGTGAGTTGGGACGGGGGTTGGGGCGGGGATGCGGGTGGGGGTGGGCGCTCGGTAGGGCTTGGGGTGGGGCTCGGGTGATGCTTCGGGCGGGGGGCGGGCGGGAGTCGGGGCCAGGGCGGACCTTGGTCCTGCCACTCGGGCGGAGCTTGGGGCGCGTACCTCATGGCCGGCCGCTCGCGCACCCGCCTCTCTGTGCTCGCCCTTCGCGCGCTCGACCTCCGCGCGCGACGCGTGGGCGCTCCCCCTTCGCGCCGCCACCGTTCCTGCGCCCGCACCTCCTACGCTCGCACCTCACGCACCCGCCCCACACCCCATGCGCTCACACCGCACGCACTCACACTCACTGCGCTCGCACCTCATGCGTTCGCGCCTCATGCGTTCGCGCCTCACGTGCTCGCGCCTCACAGGTTCGCCTCGCGGCACCTCCTCACACCCCGGCAACGATTACGGAGAGTAATCAGTTCCCAGGGTATATGACACGCTGTAGCAACTACGGACTTGAGGACCTCATGATTTCGCACGGAACCCTCGGCGTTGCGGTCATCGGCACCGGCCGGATGGGCGCCGACCACGTACGCCGGATCAACGACGTGATCAGCGGGGCCCGGGTGGCGGCGGTGGCCGACATCGACGCGGCCCGGGTCAAGCACCTCGCCGACGGCATCGAGGGGTGTAGCGCCTACACCGACCCGGCCGCCGCCATGGACGACCCCGGCGTGGACGCCGTCCTGATCGCCTCGCCCGGCCCCGCCCATGAGGCGGCCCTGCTGGAGGCGTTCGCGCGGGACCTGCCCGTGCTCTGCGAGAAGCCGCTGACCCCGGACCCCGCCTCCGCGCTGCGCGTTCTGCACGCCGAGCAGCAGTTGGGCCACCGCCGTGTGCAGGTCGGCTTCATGCGCCGCTACGACACGGACTACCTGCACCTCAAGGCTCTCCTGGCGCAGCGCGCCTACGGGCGGCCCCTGATGCTGCACAACAAGCACCGCAACGCCGACACTCCGCCCGGCTTCACCAACGCGATGATGATCCACGACTCGGTGGTGCACGAGATCGATGTGACCCGCTGGCTGCTGGAGGAGGAGATCACCGCGGTCCGTGTGCTGCGCCCGGCGCCCACCGGCAAGGCTCCCGAGGGGCTCAGCGATCCGCAGCTGATTCTCTTCGAGACCGCGGCCGGGCAGGTCGTGGACACCGAACTGTTCGTCAACTGCGGCTTCGGCTATCAGGTCAGCTGCGAGGCGGTCTGTGAGGGCGGCACCGCCCGCATCGGCGATGACCGTGGCGTGTTCGTGAACACCGCGGGCAAGTGGGGCGGGGCCATCACGCCCGGATTCGTCGAGCGATTCGAGGAGGCTTACGACCGGCAGGTGCAGCGGTGGGTGGACGCCACTCGGCGCGGCGAGGTCGAGGGCCCCAGCTGCTGGGACGGCTATGCCGCGGCCGTGGTGTGCGAGGCCGGCGTCCGCGCGCAGGCGAGTGGCGAGCGCGTGCCCGTGGAGCTGACCGAGCGGCCCGATATGTACCGCTGAGGCTGGGCGGGGCCGGTTAGTTGGTCGGTCGGTCGGCGCCCGTAGTGCTGAGGTGGGCCAGGTCGGCCGTCGGCCGTCGGGCGTCGGGCGACGGGCGACGGATCGCTATGGCCGGGCCTGGCCGGCCATGAGGCTCGCGTACCAGTGAGACGGGGTCGCGCCGGGTCGGCCGGCGCCGCATCGCTGCGGTCGGTAGGAACCCCGCCGTCACCCCGCCGCACCCAGGCCCCCGCGTCGCCGGAAGCCACCTCCCGGAGCCCCGCCGTCCCCGGAAACCACCCTCCCGGAGCCCCGCGCCCGCAAGCAGCGGCCCTCCCGGCCTCGCGCCCCCCGAAGCCCCGCGCCCTCCCCCGAAGCCCCGCCCCGACGCGGCCTCGTGCCCACCCGGAGCTCCGCCCCGCCCCCAACCCGCCCACCCCGCACCGCTCGTCACCCGCACCGCTCCTCACCCGACGCCGCCCGCCACCCGCCACCCCGCGCCGCTCGCGCCGCCAGTCTCGTGTTCCGCCCGAAAGGCCCTTCGCTCCATGTGTGTTGCCCGCGACCCCGTCATGACCCGCTCCTCCGGCCTGCGCCGCGTCGTCACCTCGCCGGGCTCGTCGGTACGCGTTCGCCGGCTCCTGGATGTCGACCGCTGTGCCAAGGCGAACGGGAGCTGACGATGGCCGCCCCGACCAGCAGGACGGCGTCCGCAGGCCCGCGCGAGAGCGCGCCTGTTCGCAACGCCAAGCGCTTCATCGTCGGCATCGCCGCCATCGCCGCGCTCGGCGGTGCCCTGTTCGGCTACGACACCGGAGTGGTCTCCGGCGCCCTGCCCTTCATGGAGGGTCACTTCGGCCTCACCTCTCTGGGCGAGGGGGTCATCACCAGCGCGTTGCTGATCGGCGCGGCGTTCGGTTCGCTGGCCGGCGGGCGGATGTCCGACGCGCTGGGCCGCCGGGCCTCCCTGCTCTGGGCCGGGGCCGTGTTCATCGGCGGCGCCGTGGCCGTGGCGGTCGCCCCGACCGTGCCGTTCATGGTGGTGGCGCGGTTCGTCCTCGGCCTCGCCGTGGGCAGCGCTTCGGTCATCACGCCGTTGTATCTGTCGGAGATCGCGCCTCCGCACGTCCGTGGGCGCCTGGTCTCCTTCAACTCTCTGATGATCGTCAGCGGTCAGCTGCTCGCCTACCTCGTCAACGCCGTCCTGGCGCACTGGGAAGCCTGGCGCTGGATGCTGGGCCTGGCAGCGCTGCCCGCCGTGGCGCTGTTCGTCGGCCTTTTCTTCCTCCCCGACACTCCTCGCTGGTACATCAGCAAGGGCCGGTCGGAGGATGCCGCCGCGGTGCTGCGCCGCACCCTGCCGGTGGAGGATGTCGCCGACGAGCTGGCCCGCATCGCGCATGCCCGCGATCTGGAGGCCGAGGCCCGTCGCGGTGCCTGGCAGGAACTGCGCACCCCGTGGGTGCGGCGGCTGCTGCTGGTGGGCATCGGTCTTGCCGTCGTCCAGCAGATCACCGGCGTCAATGCCGTCATCTACTTCGCGCCCAAGATCCTCGCCACCACGGGCCTGGGCACCAACGCCTCGATCACCGCGACCATCGCCGTCGGTGCCGTCTCGGTTCTCGCGACCGCGGTGGGGATGTCGCTGATCGACCGGGTCGGGCGGCGGCCCCTGCTGATCGGCGGGCTGGCCGGTATGGCGATCTCCCTGGCCCTGCTGGGCGCGTCGTTCCGTCTGCCGCCGTCCACCGCGGTCAGTGTTCTGGTGCTCGGTCTGATGGTGCTGTACATGGCCTTCATGCAGGCCACTCTCAACACGGGGGTCTGGTTGCTGCTTGCCGAGATGTTCCCGTTGCGGGTGCGCGGGCTGGCCATGGGGGCGGCGGTGTTCGTGATGTGGCTGGTGAACTTCGCCGTGGCGCTGGCCTTTCCGGTCCTGCTCGACGCTGTGGGGGCCGGCGTCACCTTCTGGTTGTTCGGTGTGATGTGCGTGGTGTCCTTGCTGTTCTGCAAGCGGTACGCGCCGGAGACGAAGGGCTTGGCCCTGGAGGAGCTGGAGGATGCCCTGCGCACCGCTGCCAGGGGGAATTGACGCCCCGTCATCTCTGGGTACGGCCCACGCTGCGGTCGTCCCGGGGACCGAATGCCCCGTATTGGGAACACAACGCCCCGGTCGTGGGGCCCAGCGCCTCCGCTCGGAGCCGCGTTGGTCCGGTCCCGGTGGGCAGCGGTCCGGTGGCCGTCCCGGGGTCCTGCCCGCGTCACGGCTGTCACCGTTGCACGGGTCTTTCGTCACAGCCCGTCAACAGCCCCTCCCCGCCCTCCCGGCGCTGTCGTTCACCGGACGAAGGGTGAGTGATCATCACGCCGTACGCGGTCCCCGCCGGCTCCCCCGGGCCGACCCCGCGTACGGCTCTCAGGAGGTGCGCAGAGATGACCGACCGGAGGCTCTGGTCGTACAAGGAGATCGCCGCACATATCCAGGTGCAGCCGGACACCGTGCGTTCGTACCGCAAGCACGGCCTGTTGCCGGATCCGGACCTGGTGGAGGGCGGCAAGCCGTTCTGGTTCGCCGACACCGTCAGAGCCTGGGTGGCGCGCAGGCCCGGGCATCGTGGCCGGCGGGACCGGGCCGACTGACCGGTCGCACCGCACATCGTTCCCCGGGTCCGCAGGGCTCGGTCATCGGCCCCGCGCCTGCCCGGCGTGGGGCCGACGTGCGCCGGGGCGCGGCGGGCCCGGTCCCGAACTCCGGGACGAAGAAGCACTCTTACCTCCCCCAACGCCCTTCCTCCTTCCTCCCTTTCGCCACTCCCCCGCTTCCTCCCCCTTCGAAAGGACATCGCGGCATGAAGATCGGCCTGATCGGCACCGGGCGCATCGGCGCGTTTCACGCCCGGACCCTGCGCAGCGTCCCCGGCGTCACCGACCTGCTGGTCGCGGATGCCGATACCGCCCGCGCCGCGGCGCTCGCGGAGAGCCTTGGCGTACGGGCCGCCGGGAGCATCGAGGAGATGTATGCGGACGGTCCGGACGGTGTGGTGATCACTGCGGCGACCAGTGCCCATGCACCGCTGATCCACCAGGCGCTGGATGCGGGGGTCCCGGTCTTCTGCGAGAAGCCGGTCGCCCTGGATGTGGCGGGCACCGTCGGTGTGGTGGAGCGGGCGCGGGCCGGGACGGTGCCGGTGCAGATCGGTTTCCAGCGGCGCTTCGACGCCGGCTACCGGGCCGCCCGCGAGGCGGTGCGCTCCGGCGAACTGGGCCGGCTGCACACCCTGCGGGCCTGCACCAGTGACCGGACGCCGCCGCCCGCGGAGTACATCCCCACCTCCGGCGGTCTGTTCCGTGACTGCAGCATCCACGACTTCGACATCATGCGCTGGCTGACCGGTCGCGAGGTGGTCTCGGTCTATGCCCAGGGCGCCAATGGCGGGGCGGCTTTCTTCGCCGAGGGTGGTGACGTCGACACCTGTGCGGCGCTGTTGCGCTTCGATGACGACACTTTGGCCACGGTCACCGCGACCCGGTACAACGGCGCGGGCCATGACGTCCGCCTGGAGGTCTGTGGTTCGCGGAGCGCCCGTGTCGTCGGCCTGGACGATCGGGCGCCGCTGCCGTCGGCGGAGCCTTCGCTGTCCTGGCGGCAGGCGGCGCCGTACGCCACGTTCATGGAGCGCTTCCACGCCGCGTATGTCACGGAGTTGGGCGTGTTCACCGAGGTCGCCGGGGGGCGGACGCCGAATCCTTGCCCGGCGGACGAGGCGCTGGAGGCGCTGTACGTCGCGGAGGCGTGCGAGCGCTCACGGCGGACCGGTGAACCGGTGAAGGTGGCGGATGTACGCGTCGACGCGGGCGCCGGGGGTGGCACCGCGGCAGGGGCGGCTACCGGGGCGTGACCGGCTCAGGTGGCCCGGCAGGTGCGGTGGCCGGTGCCCGCGGTTGCCCGGCCGGCGTCGGGCGGCTCAGCGGGCAGCGGGGGCGGTTGGCGTGTCGCCGGCCCCGCGGTAGTGGTCGAATTGGGTCACGCCGTTGTAGCCGTAGCTTTCGGGGTGCAGTTCGTGCAGGGCGACGCCTGACCGGGGAAGCGGGCCGAGGACGTTCGACAGCAGCTCGTCGGCGCCGGCGATGAAGGCGGCCTTCTCCTCGGCGCTGTTGGTGCCCGCGGTGATGCTCGCCTCGATGTGTGCGTCGCGGCCGTTCGTCAGGGGCTTGCCTCCGATGAAGTAGCTGTCGGCCGGGACGAGTTCGATGTGGACGATGGTTCGTGCGTCGGACTTGTGCAGGGCGGAGACCGCCAGCCGGGTCAGGTCCTCCGCGAGGGTGCGCCGGATGTCGGCCGGGAGGCCGGGGTCGGGGATGGTGACGCGGATGTGCGGCATGGCTCTCCTCGGTGGGTGTTCGGTGTGGTTGCGCCGGGTCGGCGGCACGGAGCAAGCGTCGCGGACATGGCACGATGGATCCAACGCATACATGTCATCGCTTCATGAGGCCGCCGCATGACCGTGAATCTCCCTCAGCTGAGGGCCTTTCTCGCCGTCGTCGATGCGGGTGGTTTCAGCGCGGCCGCCGCGGAGCTGGGGATGAGCCAGTCGGCGGTGTCGCATGCCGTGGCGTCGCTGGAACGCGAGCTGTCCGCCCCGCTGTTGGTGCGTGCCGCCCCGGTGCGGGCCACCGAGCTCGGTGAGCGGATCCTGCCGCACGCCCGTGTCGCGGTGTCGGCGGCCCGGTCCGTGGAGCGGGTCGCGGCCGATGCCACCGCGAAGATGTCCGGCACTGTGCTGCTGGCCGCCACACCGACGGTTTCCCAGGGCCTGGTGCCCGATCTGCTCCGGCATTGGCGCGAGGGTCTGCCGGGGGTCACGGTACGGACCTTCGAGGGGGACAGCGCCGAGGTGTCGGCCTGGCTGGAGAAGGGGACGGCCGATGCCGCGATCTTGATCGACCCGCCGTCCGGGTGCGGTGTGCCGCTCGCCGTCGATTGCTACCGGGCGCTGTTGCCACGGGATCATCCCCTGGCGGACGAGCCGTTCGTCGAACTCCGCGATCTGGAGGACGACGCGTTCCTGATTTCCCCCAACGCCTGTGAAGCGCGCATCCGTACGATCCACGACCTGGCCGGTCTGTGCTTCGACCCCGCGCATCGTGTGCGGGACCTGGCGACTTTGATCAGCATGGTGCAGGCCGGTATCGGCGTGACGATCCTGTCCGAGGTGTCCCGTTCGCTGGTTCCCGCTGACCTGGTTCTGCTGCCGCTGAGGCCGCACACTTCGTGTCGCCTCGTTCTGACCGGTCCGCACGGCCGCCCGTGGCATCCGGCGGTCCGTACCTTGGCCGAGTCCGCTGCGGGTCATCTGGCGCGCGGCGGTTCCCCGTCATTCAGCGGTTTCCCGCTCGGGTGACGGCCCTCGCCGCCCGCGGCTTTCGGGATGACCGTCAAGCGTGGTGAGCGCCTCCCTCAGTGCCGTGGTCGGCGCGGTGCAGTGCGCGGGTGGGCATTCGGTGCGGACCGCCGGGGCTCTCGATGGCGGGCTGCGACACGTCCGGGACGCGGGTGCGCTACCCGCGACGGTGGTTTCCGGTGCAAGGGGCCGGCGGCGCGGGGGTGGCGCCGGGCGGCCGGGGGTGAGTCCGCGGCGCAGTGGGGGCCGGTGGTGCGGTCCGGTGTCCTGGTTCCTCCGGGCTGTCGCCGGGCTCCTCCCCCGCTTTCTCGTCCTTGGGTGGCGGGCCGCTCGCGGTCTCCCGGGTTCCGGTGGGCGGGCGGCGCAGGGAGCGGCGGCGGGCGGTGCGTTGCACCGTCGTCGCCACCGCGGCGACGGCGAGGGAGACGCCGACTCCGATGCCCGCCGCGACGAACGGGTCGCCCGCGGCGGCGCTGCCGAGGTAGCCGAGGCCCACCGAGTACGTCGCCCAGATCGCCTCGGCGATGCCGGCGCCGAGGGCGAACCTGCGCAGCGGGTAGTGGAGGATCCCCGAGGTCAGGGCGCCGGCGATCCGTCCGCTCGGCAGGAACCGTACGCCGATCAGGAAGGGCAGTCCGTAGCGTTCGATGTGCTGCGAGGTGCGCTCCAGCAGGGCCCGGCGGTGGTCCTCGCGCCGGAGCCAGGAGCGTACGGGTCCGCCGAACCGCCGTGCGGCGAGGTACATCAGGACGTCTCCCAGCAGCGCGCTGCCCGCGACGACCAGGAGGATCAGCGGGAGGTGGGCGTCTCCCCGGGAGGCGAGTACCCCGGCGGTGACGAGCAGGGCGGAGTTGGGTACCAGCGGCGGCAGCGTGGTGAGCGCCAGCAGGCCGTAGGCGAGTACGTCCATCCGGCCGCCTCCTCGGATCTCGCCCCGAGTCCGTACCCCAAGGCTGACGCGTGGGGGGAGCTACGGCAACGCGTGCCCGGTCGGTGGTGGTGCCGTGAACTCCGCGCGGCCGGGCGCCCCCCAGAGTTGGATTGATACCCCCCAGGGGTATACAGTCGGAGTGTCGGGAGTCATCGTCCTCAGTGGTGGCCCTGCGCGACTCTTCGGCACTCAACGGAACACATCGGCACTTCGACACGATCAGGAGAACCCCCATGACCGAGAACGGCTCCTGCTGCACCCCTGAAGACTCCTCCGGCATCGACGTCCGGGCCGGCGAGGTGACCACGACCTACCGGGTCACGGGTATGACCTGCGGCCACTGCGAAGGTGCGGTGCGGTCCGAGATTTCCGAGATCGCGGGCGTCAGCTCGGTGCAGGCGGCCGCGGACACCGGGGTGGTCACCGTCACCTCCAAGGCCCCGCTCGACGACGAGGCCGTGCGCGCGGCGGTGGACGAGGCCGGCTACGAGCTCGCAGGCCGGGCCTGACCCCACTCCCCCCGACGGTCTCGCGCGGCGAGGGCAGACCTTGCCGAGCCGCGGCGAGCGTCTCGCGCGGCGGCCGCAGGGCCGGCCTCTTGCCACGACGATCGCGGTGCCGTGACGGGCGCGCGCCTTCGTGATCAATTCACCGCTCGCGACCGCGGATTTTCACATAGGCCACACAACCGACACAACACCCATACGCAAGGGCCGCGATCTTCAAATCGCGGCCCTTGACCGCATTAGGCCCGATATGGCAAGAGACCCAGATCACACTCATCCGAACGTAACCATTGAGGGGGGTCGTGAGTCTAACCGGACAGTGCAGGCACCCCGGCGGGGCTTGCACTGCAACAGCCGTGCTGGTCTTGGGGGATCGTGCCCGGCTACGCGTGGCCGGGGCGACGCGCCCGGGGAGCTTTGAGCGGCCCTCCCGAATGTGCGCGTCCCGGCAGATCGCGGTGCAACCCGAGAACGCCCGGACGGATCCCGTGGGGGGAATCCGACCCGGGACACGGGAAGCGCCCCGCACTCCGGACCCGTGGGGGGATCTGGAGGCGGGGCGCTTTTCTTCTGCCCTGTGATGACGCCCGGAACGGCTTCGGCCCCCGCCCCGGTCAGGGGGCGGGGGCCGAAGCCGTTGCCGATGGGGTGCGGCGTCCGTCGTCAGCGCTGCTCGACGGGGACGAAGTCACGCTCGACGACACCGGTGTAGATCTGGCGCGGGCGGCCGATGCGGGAGCCGGGCTCCTTGATCATCTCGTGCCACTGGGCGATCCAGCCGGGCAGCCGGCCGAGCGCGAAGAGCACGGTGAACATCTCGGTCGGGAAGCCCATGGCCCGGTAGATCAGGCCGGTGTAGAAGTCGACGTTGGGGTAGAGCTTGCGCTCGACGAAGTAGTCGTCGGAGAGCGCGTGCTCCTCCAGCTTCAGGGCGATGTCCAGCAGCTCGTCGGACTTGCCGAGCGCCGAGAGGACGTCGTGCGCCGCCGCCTTGATGATCTTCGCCCGGGGGTCGAAGTTCTTGTAGACGCGGTGCCCGAAGCCCATGAGCTTCACGCCGTCTTCCTTGTTCTTCACCTTGCGGATGAAGGTGTCGACGTCGCCGCCGTCGCGCCGGATGCCTTCCAGCATCTCCAGCACGGACTGGTTGGCACCGCCGTGCAGCGGGCCCCACAGCGCGTTGATGCCGGCCGAGATCGAGGCGAAGAGGTTCGCCTGCGAGGAGCCGACCAGGCGCACGGTGGAGGTCGAGCAGTTCTGCTCGTGGTCGGCGTGCAGGATCAGCAGCTTGTCCAGGGCGTTGACGACGACGGGGTCGAGGTCGTAGTCCGCGGCGGGCACCGAGAAGGTCATGCGCAGGAAGTTCTCGACGTACCCGAGGTCATTGCTCGGGTAGACGACCGGGTGGCCGACCGACTTCTTGTAGGCGTAGGCCGCGATCGTCGGAAGCTTGGCCAGCAGTCGGATGCTGGAGATGTAGCGCTGCTCCTCGTCGAACGGGTTGTGGCTGTCCTGGTAGAAGGTGGACAGCGCGCTGACGACCGAGGACAGCATGGCCATCGGGTGCGCGTCGCGCGGGAAGCCGTCGTAGAAGCGCTTGACGTCCTCGTGGAGCAGCGTGTGGTACGTGATGTCCTGCTTGAACGAGGACAGCTCATCGACGGTGGGCAGCTCACCGTTGATCAGCAGATACGCGGTCTCGATGAACGTGCTGCGCTCTGCGAGCTGCTCGATCGGGTAGCCGCGATAGCGGAGAATGCCCGCCTCACCATCGAGATAGGTGACGGCGGATTTATACGCGGCGGTGTTGCCGTAACCGGAATCCAGGGTCACCAGACCGGTCTGTGCGCGCAGCTTCGAGATGTCGAAGCCCTTGTCGCCGACGCTGCTGTCGACGACCGGGTAGCTGTATTCGCCGTCCCCGTAACGCAGTACTACAGAGTTGTCGCTCACGTCATCCCTCACCGACGTTGTGCCTCTACTTCGAGGTGCCCTGACTGCCTATACCTTCCCCCATTTGGACCTTGGATGTGCACTCGGGGTCGGCCATAGGGCCTCATCGCGGCACTGAGTGCCGCCTGAGTGCCCATCCTGCTCCCCTTCGCCCCGATTGGGAAAGAGGTGGCACATCACAACACTCCGCCGAGCCGGTGATCGAGCGCCGTACAGCGCCGACCGGCGGATACGGTGCGCACGGCCTGCCCCAGAGCCTTTCGGGAGCCGACGAGCACCACCAGTCTTTTTGCCCGGGTCACGGCGGTATACAGCAAATTGCGCTGCAACATCATCCAGGCACCGGTGGTGACCGGAATCACCACCGCCGGATACTCACTACCCTGCGAGCGGTGAATCGTCACGGCATAGGCGTGCGCGAGTTCATCGAGTTCGTCGAAGTCGTAGGGAACCTCTTCGTCCTCGTCGGTGAGCACGGTCAGCCGCTGCTCGTCGGCGTCCAGGGCGGTCACCACGCCGACGGTGCCGTTGAAGACGCCGTTGCGGCCCTTTTCGTAGTTGTTCCTGATCTGGGTGACCTTGTCACCCACCCGGAAGACCCGGCCACCGAAGCGCCGCTCCGGCAGATCGGGGCGGGCCGGGGTGACGGCCTGCTGAAGCAGGCCGTTCAGGGCGCCGGCTCCGGCCGGACCGCGGTGCATGGGGGCCAGGACCTGGACGTCCCGGCGCGGGTCCAGGCCGAACTTCGCCGGGATCCGGCGGGCCGCCACATCGACCGTCAGGCGTCCCGCCTCCTCGGTGTCCTCCTCGGCGAACAGGAAGAAATCGGCCAGCCCGGTCGTCAGCGGCGGCATGCCGGCATTGATGCGGTGGGCGTTGGCGACCACGCCGGACTGCTGGGCCTGCCGGAAGATGCGGGTCAGCCGGACGGCGGGCACGGCCCCGCCCGACACCCGACCACCCTCCCCATCGGACGCGCCGTGCGCGGCCCCTCCCCCGGCCAGCAGGTCGCGCAGCACCTCGCCGGCGCCGACCGAGGGCAGCTGGTCGACGTCGCCCACCAGCAGCAGATGGGCACCCGGCGGCACGGCCTTGATGAGCTTGTTGGCCAGCAGCAGATCGAGCATCGACGCCTCGTCGACCACCACCAGGTCCGCGTCCAGGGGGCGGTCGGCGTCGTACGCGGCGTCCCCGCCGGGCTTGAGCTCCAGCAGGCGGTGGACGGTGGAGGCGTCCGTCCCGGTCAGTTCGGAGAGCCGCTTGGCCGCCCTGCCGGTGGGCGCGGCGAGCACCACCTTGGCCTTCTTGGCGCGCGCCAGTTCGACCACCGAGCGGACGGTGAAGGACTTGCCGCAGCCCGGCCCGCCGGTGAGCACCGCCACCTTCTGCGTCAGCGCCAGCCGCACCGCCGCCTGCTGCTCCGGGGCCAGCTCGGCGCCGGTGCGCTGCGCGAGCCAGGCCAGCGCCCGGTCCCAGGCGACGTCCTGGAACGCGGGCATCCGGTCCTGGTCGGTGCGCAGCAGCCGCAGCAGCCGGCCGGCCAGGGAGATCTCGGCGCGGTGGAAGGGCACGAGGTAGACGGCGGTGAGCGGCGCGCCGCCCTCCCCGCCGGGCACCTGCTCGCGGACCACGCCCTCGGGGTCGGCGGCCAGTTCGCCCAGGCAGTCGATGACCAGGCCGGTGTCGACCTGGAGCAACTTCACGGTGTCGGCGATGAGTTGTTCCTCGGGGAGGAAGCAGTGCCCCTGGTCGGTCGACTGGGAGAGGGCGTACTGGAGGCCCGCCTTGACGCGGTCGGGGCTGTCGTGCGGGATGCCGACGGAGCGGGCGATGCGGTCGGCGGTCAGGAAGCCGATGCCCCAGACGTCCGAGGCCAGGCGGTAGGGCTGGTTGCGGACGACGGAGATGGCGGCGTCGCCGTACTTCTTGTAGATGCGCACGGCGAGGGAGGTCGAGACGCCGACGCCCTGGAGAAAGACCATCACCTCCTTGATGGCTTTCTGCTCCTCCCAGGCCGCGCCGATCATCTTGGTGCGCTTGGGGCCGAGACCTGGCACCTCGACCAGCCGTGCGGGCTGCTGCTCGATGACGTCGAGGGTGTCCGTGCCGAAGTGCTCCACGATGCGGTCGGCGATCCGCGGGCCGATGCCCTTGATGAGGCCGGAGCCCAGATAGCGGCGGATGCCCTGGATGGTGGCGGGCAGCACGGTGGTGTAGTTCTCGACGGTGAACTGCTTGCCGTACTGCGGGTGGGAGCCCCAGCGGCCCTCCATGCGGAGCGATTCGCCGGGCTGCGCGCCGAGCAGTGCCCCGACGACGGTGAGGAGGTCGCCGGCGCCGCGGCCGGTGTCGACCCTGGCGACGGTGTAGCCGCTCTCCTCGTTGGCGTAGGTGATCCGCTCCAGGACCCCTTCCACCACCGCTGCGTTGACCATGTCCCGACGGTACCTCCGGGGTCCGACAGTGCGTCCCGCGACCGCCGCCCGGCCTGCGTGTCCCGGCCGTCATCGAGGGGCCCGTCCGATGGCCGGGCCCCTCGATTCCCCCTCCGCGTCAGCCCCCGGATCCCCCCGGATCCCTCCCCTTCACGAGACCGACGCCAGCTATGACTTCCGTGCACCGCCAACGGTTGTGCGTATCCGGTGAGTTATTTTCCGGTCACCGCCAGGTACGGCTCGCGGGAGGGTACGGCGGCCGACGTGCGCGCATCGAAGTCGTCGTCGTCGGACGCCTCCTGCCATTGCGCCCGGCGAAGGTTCGGCCGCCGGGGTGGCGGGGTTCCGGACCGGTTCGTGGGTGCCGGCACGGTGCAGGAGGCGGCAGCCACGCAGCCCTGCGACGGCGGAGCCCTCGTCGCGGCGCACGCTCGGCGTCCGGCCTCGCCAGTTCGCCCGACCCGTCCCGGCGTCGCGGGACGTGCGCGGTGGCATGCTCCTGTACGGATGACCGGGCCGTGCAGCTCGTGCAGCTCGTGCGGGAGCTTGTCCCGGACGACTCCGTGCTTGACGCCCGTGAGCCGGCCCGGCCGGGCCAGGGCGCCGGCCAGGTCGCTCGCGGTGGGCTTCTCGACGTACAGGCGCTTGTCTGCCGCAACCGCTTTCTTGACGGCCTCCTCGCGAGCCACGGTGACCTGGCGTCGAATGAGATGTCGATGCCGTCCTCGGACAGGACGGCATCGAGGCCCGTGCTCCGGTGGTCCGGGCCGTGCCGCTCGGCGATGGCTCGCGGCCTGTGCTCCGCCCGGCCGACGAGCACCGGCTCCGGCCGGATCACCGTCCCGCCCCCTGGGTCGAGTCCGCCCGGTTCGTGCAGGGCGAGGAGGGAGCGTTCACCGGACGCGGGCGGTATCCCATGCGTCCGGTCACGCCGTTCTCGGCGATGCGTACGGTCGTGCGTGTCGCGGTCGGATCCCCCTCCCGCTGCCGGCCGTCGCCGGGTGGCCGTGCGCCGTCGGCAGTCGTCGCCGGTGTGTGAGCGGAGCGGGTCTTGAATCAGTAAGCGCTTTCTACCGCAGCAGAAGCTAGCCTGCGCTCAGGACACGGACAAGAGGTGGGACATGAAGAGCACGAGGAGCGCCGGGGCCCTGCGGAGCGCGCCGTGGGGGTGACGCTTGCGGATGTGGCGGCGCGGGCGCGGGTTTCGGCGGCGACGGTCTCCCGCGTGCTCAGCGGCAACTACCCGGTCGCCGAGAGCACCCGCAGCCGGGTGCTGCGCGCCGTCGAGGAGCTGGAGTACGTCGTCAACGGTCCGGCCAGCGCGCTCGCCGCCGCCAGTTCGGACCTGATCGGCATCCTGGTCAACGACATTGCCGACCCGTTCTTCGGAGTCATCGCCGGCGCCGTCCAGACGGAGTTGGGCGGTGCGGCCGGGCCCGGCGGCGAGAAGCTGGCCGTGGTGTGCAGCACCGGCGGCTCCCCCGAGCGGGAACTGACCTACCTCACGCTGCTCCAGCGGCAGCGGGCGGCCGCCGTCGTCCTGACCGGCAGCGCCTCGGAGGACGCCGCGCACGCGCGGGCACTGGAGGCCAAGCTGGCGCGGCTGTCCGGCGCCGGCACCCGGGTCGTGCTGTGCGGCCGGCCGGCGGCCGGCGACCCGGGCCCGGACGCCGCCGCGCCCTTCACCACGCTCGCGTTCGACAACCGGGGCGGCGCCGAGCAGCTGACCGCGTACCTCGCCGGGCTCGGGCACGTCCGTATCGGCTGCGTCGCCGGGCCGGCCGGCCGCACCACCACGGGCGAACGGCTGGCCGGCCACCGCGCCGCGCTCGCCGCGCACGGCATCGAGGACGACCCGCGGCGCACCGTGCAGGGCGCCTACGACCGCGCGTCGGGCTACGACGCGGCCGTCGAGCTGCTGCGCCGCGACGAGGCCCTGACGGCGATAGTGGCAGCCAACGACACCGCCGCCCTGGGCGTCTGCGCGGCGCTGCGGGACCGGGGGCTGCGGATCCCGCAGGACGTGTCCGTCGCCGGCTTCGACGACCTGCCGTTCAGCATGGACGCCGCGCCCGCCCTGACGACCGTCCGGCTGCCGCTCCAGGAAGCCGGGACCCGTGCCGGGCGGCTGGCGACGGGACGCGAGGAGCCGCCGCCGGGCGGACTGGCGACCCTGCGCGCGGAATTGCTGGTACGCCGGTCGACCGCGGTCCCGCACGCCTGACGACCCGGCCCGGATGGCGACAATCGGCCGCGGGACGGGGATGCGCGCGGGCTGGGCACGCCGGAGCCGCGGGACGGGACGCGCGCCGGGCCCGGCCGATGGCCCCGGCCCGGCCGATGGCTCCGGCCGGCGCATCGCGGCCCGAGAGCGTCCACCGGCGCGCCGGACCGGAGCGGTCGCCGGGGCAGCGCACCATGGACCGGCCGGGCCCGTGGACGACCCCGGCCCGTCGCGGGACGGGCATGGACGGCGGGATCGCGGGCACGAACGACGGCACGGCGAGCTACGGCACAGGAGGCGGCATGACAAGCGGCAGGGACGACACCAGGAGCGCGGTGCGGTTCGCGTTCTCGACCCTGGGGGTGCCCGGTATGCCGCTGCCGGACGTGCTGCGGCTGGCGAACGACGCCGGGTACCAGGGGGTGGAACTGCGCGCCCACCCCGAGGAGCCGGTGCACCCGCTCCTCGGGATGCGCGAGCGGGCCGCCGTGCGTGAGCAGTTCGCCGACGCGGGCGTACAGGTGCTGGCGCTCGCCGGATACGAGCAGGTCGCGGTCGCCGCCCACGGCGAGGCGGACGAGGAGAAGCTGGCGAACGAACTGACCGAACTGGTGCTGCTCGCCGCCGATCTGGGGGCGCCGTTCGTCCGGGTCTTCCCCGGTGCCGGTGACCGTCCGGCCGCCGAGGCGGAGGCCGACGCGGCGCGGCGGCTCGGTGCGGTGGCACCGCTCGCCGCCGACCGGGGCGTCCGGGTCCTGCTGGAGACCCATGACTCGCACCGCACGGGTGCGGACGCCGCGCGCATCCTGGGCCCCGTGGGCCACGGCAGTATCGGTGCCCTGTGGGATGTGCTGCACAGCTGGCTCGGCGGCGAGGACCCCGTCGACACGCACGCCGCGCTCGCCCCCCACCTGGGCTACATCCAGGTCAAGGACGTCGCGTCGGCCGAGGACACCACGCCGCTGCCGCTCGGCGCGGGCCGGCTGCCGCTGGCGTCGGTGCTGGCCACACTGGGCGAGGGCCCGGCGGGCGCGGACGGCCAGGAGACCGGCAGCTGGCTCTGCTGGGAGTACGAGAAGCGCTGGTACCCCGAGGCGCAGGACCTCGCTCCCCTGCTGGCCCCGGGGCGCGCCCACCTCCAGCGCCTGCTGGACGCGCGACCCGTCTCCTGAAGGGCACCCGCGGCAGCCCGGTTCGAGGCCCGGGAGGCGACCGACGGCCCCTCACACAGCCCTGGCCGCACCGCAATACCTGAGCGCCACCACGTCCCCAGTCATTGACCGGCAATAGTTTTCCGGCTATCCGTGTCTCCTTGGAAGTTTCCTTCATTCAGCCGAGGAAGCCCTCCGGAAGGAGCGCAGATGCACTCCAGACGTACCGTCCTGACCACCGCTGCCGCCGCTGCCGCCGCCTGCGCCGCGGGCGCCGTGCCCGCACACGCCGACGAGCCCCCTGCCGGGCGCCGGACGCCCTCCCCTCCCACCGCCGCCACCCGTACCGAGCTGCGCCGCCTCATCTCCCGTATGACGCCGGAGGAGAAGGTCGGCCAGCTCTTCGTGATGCGGGTCTTCGGGCACTCCGCCACCGACCCCGACCCCGCCGACGTCGCCTCCAACCAGAAGGAGATCGGCGTCGCCAACGCCGCCGAGCTGATCGCCAAGTACCACGTCGGCGGCATCATCTACTTCGGCTGGGCGCACAACACCCGTGATCCGCACCAGATCGCCGATCTGTCCAACGGCATCCAGAAGGCCGCCACCGCCCAGCGCGTCCCCGTCCCGCTGCTGATCTCCACGGACCAGGAACACGGCATCGTGGCCCGTATAGGAGCGCCCGCCACCCTCTTCCCGGGGGCGATGGCGCTCGGCGCGTCCGGCTCCCGGGAGGACGCCGGCAAGGCGGCCCGGATCGCCGGCGAGGAACTCTTCGCGATGGGCGTCCGGCAGGACTACGCCCCGGACGCGGACGTCAACGTCAACGCGGCGAACCCGGTCATCGGGGTGCGCTCCTTCGGCGCCGACCCGCAGGCAGTGGCCCGGATGGTCGCGGCCGAGGTGAAGGGGTATCAGGCCGGTGGCGTCGCGGCCTGCGCCAAGCACTTCCCCGGGCACGGCGACACCGACACCGACAGCCATGTCGGGCTGCCGTACATCCACCACACCGCCGAGGAATGGGAGCGGCTGGACGCGCCGCCCTTCACCGCGGCGATCGCCGCCGGCATCGATTCGATCATGACGGCGCACATCGTCGTGCCCGCCTTCGACCCGAGCGAGGACCCCGCCACCCTCTCCCGGCCGATCCTCACCGGCATCCTGCGCGAACGCCTGGGCTACGACGGTGTGGTGGTGACGGATTCACTGGGCATGGAAGGCGTACGGGTGAAATACGGCGACGCCCGGGTGCCGGTCCTCGCCCTCAAGGCGGGCGTCGACCAGCTGCTCAACCCCCCGGATCTGGCCGTCGCGCACGGCGCGGTCCTCAAGGCCCTGCAGGACGGCGAGCTGACCGAGCGTGAGCTCGACACCAAGCTGCTGCGTATCCTGCTGCTCAAGGAGAAGCGCGGGCTGTTCGCCGACCCGTACACCACCCACGCGGCGGTGGACCGGGTGGTCGGCACCCGTAGCCATCTCACCACCGCGGACCGGATCGCGGACCGCACCACCACCCTGCTGCGCAACGAGGGCGGGGTGCTGCCGCTGTCCCGTCGGCGGGAGCGCACGGTGCTGGTGGTGGGGGCCGACGCCGCCGCGCCGTCCGGCACCGGCGGCCCGCCCACGAAGGTCCTGGCGGCGGCTCTGACCGAGCTGGGCTTCACGGCCACCGCCCTGCCCACCGGCATGACGCCCACGCAGGCGCAGATCGACGAGGCGGTGGCGGCGCTGGGCGAGCGGGACGCGGTGGTGGTGGCCACCTACAACGTCACCGCCGCGTCGTCCCAACGGCAGCTGGTGTCCGCGCTGTTGGACACCGGGAAGCCGGTGGTCCAGCTGGCCGTCCGCAATCCGTACGACATCGCCCAGCTCGCCGGCGTCAAGGCGGGGCTGGCGAGCTACTCCTGGACGGATGTGGAGCTGCGGGCCGCGGCCCGGGTGATCGCCGGGCGGACGAAACCGGGTGGGAAGCTGCCCGTGCCGGTGATGCGCGCCGACGCCCCGTCCACCGCCCTCTACCCGATCGGGCACGGGCTGACGTACTGACGTGCCGGACGCGGGGGGCGCCCCCCCCCCGGGGGGGGGGGGGGGGGGCCGCCGGGGGGGGGGGGGGGGGGGGCCCGGGGGGGGGGGGGGGCCCCGGCCGGGGGGGGGGGGGGGGGCCCCCCGCGTCGACGTGCGGCCTACGGCCGCAGCAGCGGCATCCGCCGGATCTCCTGCTTGTCCAGCTTCTTGTCGTACGGGGCCTGCGGAGTGGCCTTGCCGTTCGCGGGGGCCGGGAGACCGGCCCATTCCAGGAGTTCGGCGGTGGCCTTGGTGCGGTCGGCTTCCTTCAGCTTCGCGATGTTCGAGCCGTGGTTGCCGCCGGGCACCGTGAAGAGGTAGGAGTCCCGGGCTCCCCTGCCGAGCTCGAAGTGCTCCGAACTCCAGGGGTCGTACTGGCCGTTGACGAACATCATCTTGTTCGCGTGGTGGCGCACCCAGCGGTCGATGTCCGGCATGGCGCGCGCGTCGAAGCGCATCGGGATGTCCTTGGGCACGAAGGTCCGGGAGTTGTTGATGCCCGGGTACTTCAGGAGGTCCGAGAGCTGGGGGTAGCCGTAGCCGGGTTCACCGAGCTGGGTGCCGGCCTGGTAGTAGTACGGCGTGTACGGGGCCATCCCCTGGTCGGTGTAGCTGGCGAAGCCGCCGACCTCGTCCATCCAGGCCCACAGCGCGTCCGTGGAGACGGTCGGCGCGGGCACCTGGGGGCAGGCGGTCTCGGCCGGCTGGTACTGCCAGAACCCGAACACCAGGTCGGTGACCATGACTTCGTAGGCCCGGTCGGCGCTGCCGACGGTCGTGAAGGTCTTGCCTTCCTTCTCCGCCCACTTCCGGAAGCGGTCGACCATCTCCTCGCGGCGCACCAGCGCCTCGCGCTCGATGGCTGCGAGGTCGGCGCGGCACTGCGCGGTGCCGACGGTCGCGAAGAACTTGTCGTAGGCGGAGTCCTCGTCGTTGCGCACGTCGTTGGGCGCGACATAGGCGACGGTGCCGTCCATGTCGTGCGGGAAGAAGCGGCGGTAGTACGTCGCCGTCATGCCGCCCTTGCTGCCTCCGGTGGCGATCCAGTTCCGGTCGTAGATCCGGTGCAGCGCCTTGAAGAGGCGGTGCTGGTCGGACGCCGCCTGCTGGATGTCCAGCTTCTTCCAGTCGGTCGGCGTGGGGCGGGACGGGGTGAAGTAGCGGTATTCCAGGGAGACCTGGTTACCGTCGATGATCTTGGTGGGTTCGCTGCGGGACGCCGTGGTGCTGACGTTGTAGCCCGAGGTGAAGAACACCGTCGGGCGGTCCACCGACTTGTGCAGCAGGGTCAGCCGCTGCTGGAAGGTCCCCTTCGCGGGGTGGCGGTGGTCGATGGGCTGGGTGTAGTTCAGGACGAAGTAGCGGTAGCCGTCGACCGGCTTCTCTTCGATGAGACTCATCCCCGGTATTGCGAGGATCCGGTCCTTGATGTCCTTGCTCTTCGGCTCGGCGGCGGTGGCCGCCCCTGCCGACGCGCCGCCGACTCCTACCGTGCCTATGAGCACGACGAGCGACAGCAGCCATCTGATGGCCTTGCGCATGCACCCTCCCCTTGGGATGACAAAGGTCGGGCTGAACCTATCCGCGCAACGAGACCGCCACCAGCCCTTGTCGCGGGGCGGGTGGCGGCGTGGGGCGAACGGGTGACATCGAGGCGCGGGCGGACGGTGCGCAGGGGCGGCCGCGGGGCGGGCGGCGGTGTGGCGTTCGTCAGGCCGCCACGGGTTCCTCCTCACCGGTGAAGGAGCGCCACAGTTCGGCGTACCGTCCGCCGCGGGCGAGGAGCTCGGCGTGGGTGCCGTCCTCGGCGACCCGGCCGTGGTCCATCAGCACGACGCGGTCGGCGCGGGCCGCGGTCGTCAGCCGGTGGGCCACGACCAGGGTCGTACGACGGCCGACGAGGCGGTCGGTGGCCTGGTTGACGACGGCCTCGCTCGCGAGGTCCAGGGCGGCGGTGGCCTCGTCGAGCAACAGCACGTCGGGGGCGACCAGTTCGGCGCGCGCGAGGGCGAGCAGCTGACGCTGGCCCGCCGAGAGGTTGCGGCCGCGTTCGGCGATCTCGTGGAGATAGCCGCCCTCCAGGGTGGCGATCATGGCGTGCGCGCCGACGGCCCGGGCTGCGGCCTCCACCTCGGCGTCGGTGGCGTCCGGTTTGCCGTAGGCGATGGTGTCGCGGACCGTGCCGGCGAAGAGGAACGACTCCTGGGGGACCACGCCGAGGCGGTGGCGGTAGCCGGTGAGGTCCAGTTCGCGCAGGTCGGTGCCGTCGACGCGGACGGCCCCGGAGGAGGGGTCGTAGAACCGCGCGACCAGCTTGACGAGGGTGGACTTGCCGGCGCCGGTCTCGCCGACGAAGGCCACGGTCTGGCCCGCCGGGATGGTCAGGTCGACGCCCGCCAGGGCCTGTTCGTCGTTCTCGCCGTAGTGGAAGTGCACCTTGTCGAAGGTGATCTCGCCACGCAGCGCCGGCACCTTGCGCGGCGCCGCAGCGGCCGGTGTGGTGGTCGGCTCGCGCAGCAGCTCCTGGATGCGGCCCAGCGAGACCGACGCCTGCTGGTAGCCGTCGAAGACCTGGGAGAGCTGCTGGACGGGGGCGAAGAACAGGTCGATGTAGAGCAGGTAGGCGACCAGCGCACCGGCGGTGAGGGTGCCGGAGCCGACCCGGCCCGCGCCGACGATGAGAACCAGCGCCGCCGCGACGGAGGAGAGCAGCTGGACGAAGGGGAAGTAGATCGATATCAGGAACTGGCCGCGGACCCGCGCCCGGCGGTAGGCGTCGCTGCGGGCCGCGAACCGCTGCGCGCCGAGGCCCTCGCGCCGGAACGCCTGGACGATCCGCAGCCCCGCCACGCTCTCCTGGAGGTCGCCGTTGACGACGCTGATCCGTTCGCGGGCGAGTTCGTAGGCCTTCACGCTCTGCTTGCGGAAGAAGTACGTGCCGATGATCAGCGGTGGGAGGGTCGCGAAGACGACCAGCGCCAGCTGGACGTCGAGGGCGAGGAGGGCGACGAGTATGCCGAAGAAGGTGAGCGCGGAGACGACGGCGGTGACCAGGCCGGTCTGCAGGAAGGTGGACAGCGCGTCCACGTCCGTGGTCATCCGGGTCATGATCTTGCCGGTCAGCTCGCGCTCGTAGTAGTCGAGGCCGAGGCGCTGCAGCTGCGCGAAGATCTTGACGCGCAGGGAGTAGAGAACCCGCTCGCCGGTGCGCCCGGTCATGCGGTTGGCGCCGATCTGTGCGGCCCACTGGGCGAGGACGACGCCGAGGGCCAGCGCGGCGGCCGTCCAGACGCCGATCAGGGCGCCGCGGCGGACGCCGTCGTCGATGCCCTGCCGGATCAGGATGGGCAGGAGCAGTCCGGCCAGTGCGTCCACCGCGACCAGGGCGAGGGCCACGGCGAGCGGTGCGCCGAAACCGTGCAGCAGCCGGCGCAGGCCGTAGGAATCCTCGGCGCGCGCCGCGCGGTCCTCGTCGACGTCCGGGGCGTCGGTGGCCGGCGGCAGTGCGGCGACCTGCTCCAGCAGCTCCGGTGTCGCGGGCAGCCCGGCCATGGCGGCGCCGATCCCTGGGCCGGCCGCGGCGGCCGCCCCGGGCATCGCCCCGGCCGCGTCCTCCTCGGTCTCCTGTTCGCGGCGCACCCACAGCTCGGGCGTGATGGTGCCGGGCACCTCGCTGCCCGCCCTTCGGCGGTCCGGCTCGGCGGTCTCGGCGTCGCCGTCCAGCAGTCCGGTGGTGGCGTGGTCGCCGGTGAAGGCGCCGGCCAGTTCGCCCGCCGGGTCGTGTTCGACGCCGCCGAGCTCCTCCGGGTCGGTCAGCAGCCTGCGGTACAGCGCGCAGCGGCCTTCCAGCTCTTCCTGGGTGCCGATGTCGACCAGCCGGCCGCCGTCGAGGACGGCGACCCGGTCGGCGAGCGCCAGGGTGGAGGCGCGGTGGGCGATGAGCAGGGTCGTGCGGCCCGCCATGACCCCGCGCAGCGCCTCGTGGATCTCGTGCTCGACGCGGGCGTCGACCGCGGAGGTGGCGTCGTCGAGGACCAGCAGCCGGGGGTCGGTGAGGATGGCGCGGGCCAGGGCCACCCGCTGCCGCTGACCGCCGGACAGGCTCAGGCCCTGTTCGCCGACCGCGGTGTCGTAGCCGTCGGGCAGCTGGGATATGAAGCCGTCGGCCTGCGCCGCGCGGGCCGCGGCGCGCACCTGCTCGTCGGTGGCGTCCGGGTGGCCGTAGGCGATGTTGTCGCGCACGGAGTCGGAGAACAGGAAGCTGCTCTCGGGGACCAGGCCGATGGCGGCCCGCAGGGAGTCCAGGGTCAGGTCGCGTACGTCGTGGCCGCCGACGAGGACGCGGCCCGCGGAGACGTCGTAGAAGCGTGGCAGCAGCAACGACACGGTGGACTTGCCGCTGCCGGAGGTGCCGACGACGGCGACGGTCTCGCCCGCTTCCATGCGCAGGGAGAAGTCCTCCAGGACCGGGCGGACGACGGGCGCCTCGTCAAAGGAGGCGTCCTTGGAGAACCGGTCGGCGGTGCTGTGCTCCGACGGGGGCAGCGGGGCGTAGCCGAAGGTCACGGCGTCGAAGGTGACGGTGGCGGGGGCGTCGGCGGGCAGCTCGTGCGCGTCGGGGCGCTGGTGGATCGACGGCTCGGTGTCGATCAGCTCGTAGACCCGCTCCACACCGGCCCGGGCCTGCTGGCCGACGGTCAGCATCACCGCCAGCATCCGGACCGGGCCGACCAGCTGGGCGAGGTAGGTGGAGAAGGCGACGAAGGTTCCGAGGGTCACCTGGCCCTGGGTGGCCATCCAACCGCCGAGGGCCAGCATCGCGACCTGGCCCAGTGCCGGTACGGCCTGCAGCGCCGGGGTGTAGCGGGCATTGAGGCGGACCGTGCGCAGGCGTCCCGCGAAGAGCCGGCGGCTGACCTCGCGCAGCTTGCCGGTCTCCTGCTCCTCCTGCCCGAAGCCCTTGACCACGCGGACGCCGGAGACCGCGCCGTCGACGACACCGGCCACCGCGGCGGCCTGGCCCTGGGCGTACCAGGTGGCCGGGAACAGCCGGGTGCGGCTGCGTTTGGCGATGAACCACAGGGCGGGGGCGACGGCCAGCGCGACGACGGTGAGCAGCGGCGACAGGATCGCCATCACGACGAGGGAGATCACGAAGAGCAGGACGTTCCCGATCATCATCGGGAGCATGAACAGCAGGCCCTGGATCAGCTGCAGGTCGCTGGTGGCGCGGCCGACGACCTGGCCGGTGCTCAGCTCGTCCTGCCGCCGGCCGTCGAGCCGGGCGATGGCGCCGAACATGCGGGTGCGCAGATCGTGCTGGGCGTCCAGGGCGAGGCGCCCGCCGTAGAAGCGGCGGATGTAGGTGAGGACGTAGACGGCGATCGCGGCGACGACGAGGACGCCTGCCCAGGGCGCGAGGGAGCGCTCGTGCTGGATGATGACGTCGTCGATGATCAGCCTCGGGACGAGCGGGACCAGGGCCATCACGGCCATGCCGGCGAGGGAGGCGCCGAGCGCGAGCAGCACGTCCTTCTTGTACTGCCAGCAGTCGCGCGACAGCCGCCGCGCCCAGCCCTGTCGTGCCGTATCCGTCCCCGCCACCCGATGCCTCCCGCATCTCGACCGTTGCCGCTGTCACCAACGCCGAGCCGGGCGGATTTCATCCCGCTGCAACAATTCACCGCACGGTTCCGGCCACACCCCGCCTCCCGGGGCGGGCATGCACGGGCGGTGGGTACGGGCGCGGGCCGGGCCCGAGATCCGGGACCGGGTCCGCTGCGGGGCGCCTCGCGGGGTGAGCGCCCGGCCTTGCCGCGCCCGGCCGTCGGCGTAGCGTGGGCGGTGTCTCGGGGTCCTGCCCAGGGAGTGCGCCATGGTCACCACCGCCCCGGCCCCGGCCATCGACATCCCCCGCATCGCGCCCGCCCGGGCCCGTGAGGTGAACCTCGCGGAAGCCCGCGCGGTGGTCGATGCCCTGCGCGCGCTGGATCCGGCCGACTGGACTCGCGATACGGCCTGCGCGGGGTGGACCGTCCGGGATGTCACCGCCCACATGGTGGGGCAGTACGAGGAGCTTCCGCGGCCCTGGCTGATGATCGGCCGGACCCTGCGCGCCCGCAAGCGCTACCCGCGTCTGACGCCCCTGCACGGTCACAACCAGTGCCAGGTCGACGACCGGCGGTCCGTCCTTGCCCGCGACCTGATCGCCCTGCTGAGCCGGTTCGGCCCGCAGGGGGTGCGGGCGGCGGATCGCATGCCGGCCGCGGTGCGGCGGCGGATACGCCTGAGTCCGCTCTTCCCCGAGTCCAAGGAGCTGCCCGAGGACTCCATGGACTACATGGACCGGATCCTGTTGGCTCGCGACCCCTGGATGCACCGGGTGGACATCACCGACGCGGCCGGCCATGAGCTGGTCCTCGACGATCACGACAAGGAGATCGTCGGGCAGGTGCTGCTGGACCTCGCCCTTTCCTGGCGCGGCCCGCCGATCCTGCTGGACCTCTCAGGACCGGCCGGTGGCCGCTGGAGTCTGAGCACGGGAGCTCCCGCCGTGACGGTCAGGGCCGACGCCGTCGCGCTGATGCGGCATCTGTCCGGCCGGGCTCCGCTCGACGAGAGTGCGTACGAGGGCGCCCCTGACGCCCGTGCGACCGTCGCCGCCGCCCGCGTCGTCTTCTGAGCCGGTGACCGGACGCCGGGGAGCCCGGCGCCGGCAGCCGGGCACCGCCGGCCGGGTGCTCGCCCAGCGGGAGACGGCGCCCCGAACCGGCCGGCTCGGGGCGCCATGTGGAGGTGCCGGGCACCGCGGGCCGGGTCGGCCGTACTGCCCGGCCCGGCCCACGGCGCTCCCGGCTCACTCCCCCTTGTCCACCGTCAGCTCCGAGATCCCCGGGTGCTTCGCCGGCTTGCCGTCGCCCTTGGCGGCTCCGTCGCCGTGGACCTCGACGCGTACGTACCTCGCCCGTACCCGGTCCGCCCCGTCCGTCCCGTGCCAGTGCTTTCCGTCCTGCGACGTCTGCACGGCGTAGGACTTCGGGCGGGTCGCGGTCCAGTGCGGGGTGATCCGGCCGACGCGCGTGGTGCGGCCGAGGTCGACGGTGAGCGTGCCGTCGGCGGCGTCCGGCACCCAGGCGGTGGTCGCATTGCCGTCCACCGCGGCACCCGCGTACATCCCGGGCTCCTCCGACGTGGCGTGGGCCGGTGTGCACCGGGCGGCGTTGTCGGTCGGGGTCAGGTCCGGGCGGCGGGTCTTGAGGACCGCGGGCATGCCCCGGCTCACGACCTTCTCGCCCTCCGGCGTGTCGATCCGCATCGGCGCACCGTCGGTCAGCCGCACGGTCGTGCGGTGCGCGCCGAGGTCGATGTCGTAGGTCCGCCCCTGCCAGCGCAGCCCGCGCAGTGTGACGCCCCGCGAGAGCTGCGGCGGCAGCATCGGGTCGAGCCGCACCTTGTCCTCGCGCAGCCGCAGGCCGGTCAGCCCGTGGGTGAAGGTCTGCAGGAAGCCGCCCTTGCCGGTGAGGAAGTCCTGCGCGGGCCGGCCTGCGTGCGGGTCGCCGGCTCCGGCCTTGTCGCCGCGTGCCTCGGAGAACTGCTTGAACGGGCCGCGGACGAACGGCTTGATGGAGCGCATCAAATAGGTGTTCGTCGAGCAGCCGGCCTCGCCGATGCCGGCCGCGTCGATGGCGTGCACGGAGTCCGTCATGGCCGGGCCGTCCGGGTCGGTGCGCGCGGCGTAGTGGTCCAGCGTGCCGGCGGCCTGGTCCGGCTTCATCGGCCATTCCAGGGGATACATCAGCAGGACGGTGTCCGCCTGCTTGATGGTGGTGCCCTTGTATCCGGCGTACTGCTCGAAGACCTTCTTCTTCGCGTCGTAGGGGATACGCAGCTTGTCGGCGATGGTGCGCCAGGAGGCGGGCGCCCGCTCGCCGAGGATGTCCGCGACGCGGGTGGCGTGCCGCAGCGCGGTGGCCGCGCCGGCGTTGGTGAACACCCCGTCGTCGACGCCGTTGCTGTACTCGTCGGGCCCGGCGACGTTCTTGACCGAGTAGCTGCCGTCGTCGTTACGGGTCGCCCGGGAGGCCCAGAACTCGGCGATCCCCTTGAGGACCGGCCAGCCGCGCGACCGCAGCCATCCGGTGTCCTTGGTGGCGAGGTAGTACTGCCAGGTGGCGAGGGAGATGTCGCCCATGAGGTGGTTCTGGGTACGGCAGTGCGGCGGGTCCCAGCTGTGGCACTCGTTGTTCAGATCGCCCTTGCTGCCGCTGGTCCAGGAGTAGAACAGCCCGTCGTAGCCGAGCTTCTCGGCGTTGGCGCGGGCGCCGGCCCGGGTCTTGTAGCGGTAGTCGACCACCGACCTGGCGAGGTCGGGGTGGCTCGCCAGCAGCCCCGGGTACATCCAGGTCTCGGCGTCCCAGAAGACCTCACCGGCGTAGTTGTCGCTGGTCAGGCCGGTGGGGCCGATGCTGTTGCGGTTGCCGGCCCGGGTGCTGGACAGCAGGCCGTACTGCGCCGAGCGCACCCACGACTGCAGCTCGCGGCGTCCGTGGACCTCGATGTCGCTGCGCCACAGCCGTTGCCAGGCGGCGGTGTGCCGTGCGAAGAGCGCGT
This sequence comes from Streptomyces sp. NPDC048248, assembly GCF_043201875.1. Classification (NCBI taxonomy): domain Bacteria; kingdom Bacillati; phylum Actinomycetota; class Actinomycetes; order Kitasatosporales; family Streptomycetaceae; genus Streptomyces; species Streptomyces sp. NPDC048248. The sequence continues at coordinate 202,838 of NZ_JBICZL010000011.1, read as the reverse complement.
CCCAACCGCGGTCCGCGGCCTGCCGGGAGGCGGCGTGCGCGGTGGCGCGCGGGGAGCGGGAGGTCAGTGCGGTGTCGACGCCGACGTACTTGGTGAGCTCGTACGAGCGGCCGCTGCTGACCGGGAAGCGCAGCTGCTGCTTGTTGCTCAACTCGGCGTTCCGCGCGCCCTGTCGGGGGCGTTCGGCGTGCACCTTCCGGTCGGCGCGCAGGGTGGAGGCGACCGCGCCGTCCGTCTTGGTGCCGTCCGTGCGGAAGGCGACGTCCATCGTGCCGCGGGAGCCCTGGCCGCCGGCGGGCTCGCCGGCCTGCGTCATCCGGCGGGCGCCGCGGCCGTCGAGGGCGTCGGTGACCGTGGCCGAGCCGCTCCAGTGCGGGGTCATCCGCAGCCGTACGGCGCCGGTGTGGGCGTGCGTGCGGTCGGCGAGGACGTCGTAGACCAGGTCGGTGGCCCGTCCGTCGGCGGCCGTCCAGGTCAGGGAGGTACGGACGAAGCCGCAGCGCAGGAAGAGGGTCTGGCGGTAGTCGGAGATCCGGCCGGGCTTCGTGGCGGAGGAGAAGGTCTCGGAGTGCGCGCCGCCGGTGGCGACGTCGAGCGTGGTCCAGGTGGGGAGCGCCGCGATGGCCTGGCGGCCCTTGAGCTCCTTGGGGCCCTTGGCGTAGAGACCCGAGACGAATGAGCCGTCGTATTCGGGGGTCTTGAGCGGCCAGCCCGTCTTGCCCCCGGAGGAGGCATAGCCGGTTCCGTTGGGCGGCACCCGCTGCCCGAGGTAGCCGTTGCCGACGTAGGCGTGGTGGCTGTCCTCCGGGTCGATGCGGGTGGAAGTGGCCGTCCAGCCGTCGCCACCGGAGGCGCCGGCGCCCTTCGTGCAGGATCCGTGTGCGGCGCCGGGCGGTGTGGCCGCGGGCGCCGTCTCGGTCCTGGCCGAGGCCGAGGCGGGCGCGAGCACCGCGACGAGGGCTCCGGCGAGCAGCGGGGCGACGACCTTGCGCGGGAGGCGCGTCCCCGGCCGGGCGGGGTGGTTCGACGGTGCCTGCGGGGACGGATCCGCGGGGTGATGGGTCGAGCGATCCATGTTTCTCCGTGGTACGTGCACAGCCGTACCCGGGTCATGCGGTACGGACTGCGCCTTGAGCATGGCAATACATCGGCCCCCGCCGTGAAGGCACCCTAAAACGACACCCCCGTCCGGGTCACGGAGTCCACGGCACGAATTCCGCGCCCCGCTCCGGCGCGCTCGCACGAAACTCCCCCGATTGGTCAATAGGGCCACACTTACGGCACACTTTTAGACTGACCAGTCAGAACAAAGGAGGGGTTGTGGACACCACCCGTCAGGGGGCGGCGGTCAACGCCAGGGGGATCGGAGTCGAGGGCCCACGGGGATGGGCCTTCAGAGGTGTCGACGTCTCCGCGGAACCGGGCGCACTGATCGCCGTCCAGGGGCCTTCGGGCTCCGGCCGCACCTGCCTGCTGCTCGCGCTCACCGGCCGGATGCGGATCACCGAAGGCCATGCGACGGTCGCCGGCTTCCCCTTGCCCAAGCGGATGGGGGCGGTGCGCGGCCGCACGGCCCTGGCACACGTACCGGGCGTCGCCGATCTCGAACCGGCGCTCACCGCCGGCGAACACCTCCAGGAGCAGGCCCTGTTGGGGAACCGCCTGCAAGGTCCCCTCAGCGGCGCGCTGCCCTGGGGCCGCCGCCGCAAGGAGACCACCCGGGCACGGATCGAGGCGGCGCTGGCCGCCGTCCGGCTCGACCCGGACACGCTGCCCAAGGGGCTGCGGACCGCCGTACGCGACCTGGAGCGGCTCGAAGCCCTGCGGCTCTCCCTCGCGCTCGCCGTCATGCACGACCCCCGGCTGCTGGCCGTCGACGACGTCGACCTCAAGCTCTCCGCGGACGAACGCGCCCTGGCCTGGCAGCTGTTGCGGGACCTCGCGCTGGCGGGCACCACGGTCGTGGCCGCAGGCGGCGACGCACCGCCGGACGCGCTCGTCGTCCGCACCGCGCCGGCCACCGCCGCGCGCAAGGGGCCCGGCAGCGCGGAAACCGACAGGCCCGGGACAGCCGACAAGGCCGACACGGCCGAAGCAACCGACGAGAACGACACCGACGAGGAGGCAGCAGCGCATGCGTTCGCCGCGACTGGCCGCGCTTGAGCTCAGGCGTTTCGGCAGGGGGAAGCTGCCCCGGCTGGGGCTCGTCGCCCTGATGCTGATCCCCCTGCTCTACGGAGCCCTGTACCTCTGCTCCTTCTGGGACCCCTACAGCCGCCTGGACAAGATCCCGGTGGCACTCGTCAACAACGACGAGGGGTCCTCCGCCGACGGCAAGAAGATCAACGCGGGCGAGGAGCTGGCGGGGAACGTCACGGACAGCAAGACCTTCCACTGGGAGGAGGTCAGCGCCGCCGAGGCCGCCAAGGGCGTCGAGGACGGCACCTACTACCTCTCCCTGACGGTCCCGAAGAACTTCAGTGAGCGGATCGCCTCCAGCTCGGGCGACTCCCCGCAGACCGGCGCGCTCCAGGTCCGGACGAACGACGCCAACAACTACATCGTCGGCTCGATCTCCAAGACCGTCTTCTCCGAGATCCGCGCCAAGACCTCGGCGAAGTCCTCCCGGGCCTTCCTCGACAAGATCTTCGTGTCGTTCTCCGACCTGCACGACCGGACGGCCGAGGCGGCCGACGGCGCGAGCAAGCTGGACGACGGGCTGGACGACGCCAAGAAGGGCTCCGGCAAGCTCGCCGACGGCCTCGGGACCGCCAAGGACAGCACCGGCAAGCTGTCCGGCGGCCTCGGCAAGCTCGACAAGGGATCCGGTGACCTGAGCAAGGGCGCCGGAGACACCCACCGGGGCGCCAAGACCCTGGAGGAGAAGCTCGGCCTGGCACACTCCAAGATCGAGGAGCTCAGCCAGGGCACCCGACAGGTCGCGGCCGGCACCCAGAAGCTCGCCGACACCGCCAACGGCCTGGCGGGCAAGGCCCGCCCGTTCCTCAAGAGTTACGCCAAGGACCTCGGTGAGAAGGCGCGGCTCGTCGCCGGCGCCTCCGGGGCACTCGCCGACGACCTCGGCACACTGCCGCGGGACACCGCCCACGCGTCCTCCGAGGCACGCGAGGCGGCCGACCAGCTCGACACCCTCTACGACCGGCGCTGCGGGAGCGCCGTCTCCCTCGACGCGGACTGCCCCGCACTCAAGAAGGCCCGGGACGCCACCGCTCTCGCCGCCGACACCGCGGAGAAGGTCAACTCCCTTGTCGCCTCGCACACCTCGGGCATCGACAAGCTGACCGGCGACCTGCGCAGGCTCGACAAGGTGGCCACCGCCGTCGCCGACCGCGCACCGACCTCCGAGAGGGACCTCGAAACGGCCGTCGCGGAGATCAACCGGCTCAACGCCGGTGCGCACAAGGTGTCCGACGGCGCCGGCAAGATCGCCACCGGGGCCGGGCAGCTCACCGACGGCGCGGGCCGGCTCACCGACGGGACGGGCCGGGTGGCCGACGGCGCCGGGCAGATGCACGACGGCATCGGCGCCGCCAAGAACGGCACCGACCAGCTGGAGGGCGGCATCGGCAAGCTCAAGGACGGCGCGGTCTCGCTCAACGGCGGTCTGTTCAAGCTCAAGGACGGCTCCAACCAGCTGGCCGAGGGCCTGCACAACGGCGTCGCCAAGATTCCGGACTACGACAAGCACGACCGCGACGCCCGCACCGAGGTGATGGCCGATCCCGTCGAGCTGGCCTCCAAGTCGATGCACAAGGCGCCCAACTACGGCACCGGCCTGGCGCCCTACTTCATCCCGCTCTCCCTCTGGGTCGGCGCGATGGTGGCGTACATGCTGTTCGCCCCGCTGAGCAAGCGCGCCCTGGCCGCCGGTGCCCCCGGCTGGCGGATCGCGCTCGGCTCCTGGCTGCCGGCGTTCGCGATCGGAGTGGCGCAGGTACTCGCCCTGATGGCCGTCCTGCACTGGGGTCTCGGCCTGGAGATGGCCCGCTCCGCCGCCACCATCGGCTTCCTGCTGCTGGCGACCGCCTGCTTCACCGCGGTCATCCAGCTGCTGAGCGCGTTCTTCGGCCCGGCCGGAAGGGTACTCACCCTCGTCGTGCTGATGCTCCAGCTGACCTCGGCGGGCGGCACGTACCCGGTGCAGACCAGCCCCGGCTTCTTCGCGGCCATCCACCCGTTCCTGCCGATGAGTTACGTCGTCGACGGTCTGCGGCGGCTCATCACCGGTGGCGGTCTCGACCCCGTGTGGCAGGGCAGCATCGTGCTCGCGGCCTTCACCCTCGGCGCGCTGGCGCTCACCGCTCTGGCGGCGCGCAGCCGGCAGGTCGTCCGGATGAAGGACCTGCACCCGGAGCTCAGCCTGTGACCGAGCGTTCCCGTCCCGGGGGCGGTGCCGGTCACGGCACCGCCCCCGGGGCACGCCCCGGCACCGCGGCGGAAGCCGGCGACGCGGCCGCCTCCGGGACCTGCCGGCAGGTCCCCGCCGCGGGCCTGCGCCGAGCGGCCACCCGGCGCAGGCTCTTCGACGCCGCCGTCACCCTGATCGCGGAACAGGGCTTCTCCGCCACCACCGTGGACGAGATCGCCGAGCGCGCCGGCGTCGCCAAGGGCACCGTCTACTACAACTTCACCGGTAAGAACGTCCTGTACGAGGAGCTGTTGCGGGACGGCATCGACCTCCTGGCCGCCTCCCTGCGGCAAGCCGCGGAGACGACCGCGGCCCGCGGCGGCACCCGGGTGGACGCCCTGGACGCGATGATCCGGGCCGGCCTGGACTTCATCGCCGGCTCCCCCGCCCTCACCCAGCTGTACGTCGCCGAACTCTGGCGTACCAACCGCACGTGGCGCGCCACACTGCGGTCGGTGCGGGGCCGGGCGCTGGCGGTCGTCGAATCGGTCCTGCGGGAGGCCGTCGACGGCGGTGAACTCACCCCTGAACTCGACATCCCGCTCACCGCCTCCGCACTGCTCGGCATGGTCCTGGTGGCGGCACTGGACTGGCTGTCCTTCCAGCCGCACCGTTCCGTCGAGGACGTGCACGCTGCGCTTTCCCGGCTGCTGCAGGGGCGGGTCGGCGCCGCCGCCCCCGTCCGCGAGGCGGGTCCGCCGGGCCGGTGAGGGGGGAAGCGGCAGCAGCGAAGCGCGGGATGCGGCGTTGGTGAGGCGAAAGCGCTCGTGCCGAAGGACGCGTACGGGCTACGGCACGCCCGCACCGTCGGCCGGTGCGTCGTCGAGGTGCGTCGGTGCGAACATCCGCAGCCGTGCCGGGAGCACCACCACCGAGGGCCCCGGCTCCGCGAGCGCCGCCGCCAGGTCCTCCCGCAGCCGCTCCGGGTCCGTCCGGACCGCGGGCACCCCGAACGACTCGGCCAGCGCCACGAAGTCAGGACGGGCCAGCTCGGTCGCGGTCGCCTCGCCGAACGCGTCGGTCATGTACTCCCGCAGGATGCCGTAGCCGCCGTCGTCCACGATCAGCCAGGTGACCGGCAGGGCGTACTGCCGGGCGGTGGCCAGCTCGGCGATCGAGTACATCGCGCCGCCGTCGCCGGAGACCGCGAGCACCGGCCGGGCGGGGTCGGCGACGGCCGCGCCGAGCGCCGCCGGGAAGCCGTAGCCCAGACCGCCGGAGCCCTGCGCGGAGTGCAGCGCGTTCGGGCGGCGCGCGTCGAACGCGGACCAGGCCCAGTACGCCAGGATCGTCATGTCCCAGCAGCTGACCGCATCGTCGGGCAGCGCCTCGCGCACCGAGGCCAGGATCCGCTGTTCCAGGTCGAGTCCCTGCCCGTCGATACGCCGGCGGACCCGCGCCAGCAGGTCCGCCACCGCGTCCTCGGGAGCGGAGGCCCCGGCACCTGCGCCTGCCCGCGCCTGGCCGTCCGCCACCTCCTTCACCAGCGCCGCGAGTGCGGGCCTTGCATCCGCGTGCATCCCCAGCGCGGCATGATTCGACTCCAGCTTGCCGAGGTCCGCCTCGATCTGCACGACCCGGCCGTGGGGCCGGAACGTGTGGTAGTTCGAGGAGAGTTCGCCGAGCCCCGAGCCGACCACCAGCAGCGTGTCGGCGTCCTCCAGGAATTCCGTCGTGTAGCGGTCCTCCAGCCAGGACCGGAGCGAGAGCGGATGCTCCCAAGGGAAGGCGCCCTTGCCGCCGAACGTCGTCACCACCGGCGCCCGCAGTGCCTCGGCGAGCGCCAGCAGCTCCGCCTCGGCACCTGCCCGTACGACGCCGCCGCCGGCCAGGATGACCGGCCGCCGGGCCTCCGCCAGCAACCGCGCGGCCTCCGCCGTCACCTCCGGCCGAGGCGGCAACTCGCGCGGCGTGGCGTGGAGTTCCACCACGGGCGGCACCTCGACCGGCGCAAGCAGCACGTCCTGGGGGATCTCGAGCCACACCGGCCCGTGCGGCACGGTCAGCGCCGACTCCCATGCCGCGGCCACCGCGGACGGAATCTGCGAGGCCGTCCTGGCGGTGTGCACGGACTTGACCACGCCACGGAAAACGGCGCTCTGGTCGGTGAGTTCATGCAGGTAGCCGTGGCGTCCGCCGCCGATACCGGCCAGCGGCACCTGGCTGCCGATGGCCAGGACGGCGGCCGAACCGGCGGCCGCCTCCTGGAGCGCGGCCAGCGTCATCAGCGCCCCGGGCCCGGTGGAGACCAGCAGCGGCGCCACCCCGTGCGTGGTCCTGGCGTACGCGTCGGCCGCGAAGCCCGCGTTGTTCTCCACCCGCAGCCCGACGTAGCGCAGCGCGGACCGGCGCAGCGCGTCGAACACCCCGAGCGCGTGCTGGCCCGGCAGCCCGAAGACGGTGCTCGCACCGAGCGCGGTCAGCGATTCGACGACCAGATCGCCGCCGTTGCGCCGGTGCGGTGCCGCCGTGGGGGTGGTGGTGCTCATGGGTGGGTGCTGCCTTCCTGAGGAGGGGAAGCGGGGAACGGGAGCGGGGGACGGAGAGCGGGGCGCTGGGAGGCGAGGTGCGGCGCTGGCCGGGGCCCGGCTCAGACGCCGTGGACCGCGGACGAGGGCGCCGGCTCCTGGCTGCCGTCGTTTTCCGGCGACGGCTCGCCGGCCAAGCGGGCACGCCAGGCGGTGAGCACCGCGGGATCGGTCGGCTTCGAGGCCAGGCTCACGGCGACGTATGCCGCCAGCGAGGCCAGCAGCCCGTAGTAGATCGGCTCGTTGGCGAGGACGCCGAGCGAGGCCATCAGGCCGATGACCGTGACGCCGCCCACCGCCACGGACGCCAGGGCGCCGGTCGCGGTGCCGCGCTTCCACAGCAGCCCGCCCAGGATGGGCACCAGCAGACCGCCGACCAGGACGTTGTAGGCGAGCGTCAGCGCCTCGACGACGTTGTTGAGCGCGATCGCGATGACGATGACCGCGATGCCCATGAGCAGGATGAACAGCCGGTTGTCCCGCACCTCGTCGGACCCGCCGGCCGCCTTCTCGCCCGGGCCTTCGGCGGGCTCCCGGCCCGCGTCCGGGCCGTCCACCGCCGCCCGCCGAGCCGCCACGAACCCCTTCACGCGGGACCAGATGTCGTTGTTGGCGACCGTCGCGCACGCGATCAGCGCGCCCGACGACGTGGACATCACCGCGGACAGGGCCGCAGCCAGGACGAGCCCGCGCACACCCATCGGCAGGGCGTCCTTCACGATCGTCGCGAAGGCGTCGTCGGGGCTCCCCAGGTGGGGGTAGAGCACCTTGGCCGCGGTGCCGATGACGGCGCCGGCCACCGCGTAGACCAGGCAGTACGTACCGGCAGCCGTGCCACCCAGGCGCGCCACCTTGTCGCCGCGTGCGGTGAACACCCGCTGCCAGATGTCCTGCCCGATCAACATGCCGAAGGAGTAGATGAGCACATACGTGAAGACGGTCTGGCCGCCGATGCCCAGGGGCGCGAAGTAGTCGTCCGGCAGCCGGTCGCGCATCTCGGCGAAGCCGCCCGCCTTGACCACCGCGATGGGCAGCAGGAGCAGCAGCACGCCAATGGTCTTGACGACGAACTGGACCATGTCGGTGAGGGTGATCGACCACATCCCGCCGAGCGTCGAATAGGCGACGACGATCACGCCGCCGAGCACGATCGAGAGGGTGCGGTCCATGCCGAAGAGCACATCGAAGATCGTCGCGTAGGCGATGGTCGAGGTCACGGCGAGCATCAGGGTGTACGCCCACATCACGACGCCGGAGATGATCCCGGCCGAGCCGCCGTAGCGCAGGTCGAGCATCTCGGAGACGGTGTAGACCTTCAGCCGGGCGATCCGCGCCGAGAAGAAGATGCTCAGCGCCAGCAGCCCGATGCCGATGGTGAAGACCATCCACGCGCCGGACAGTCCGTACTGGTAGCCGAGTCCGACGCCGCCGATGGTCGACGCGCCGCCGAGAACGATCGCGGCCATGGTGCCCGAATACATCGCGGGCCCGAGCCGGCGCCCGGCGACCAGGAATTCGCTCTTGGACTTGGCGCGCCGCATGCCCCACCAGCCCATGGCGAGCATTCCGGCCAGGTAGAGCACGATCACCGCGTAGTCGACAGCCATGGGCCATCCCTTCCAGCAACGCCGAGGGGAGAGGGGTAATGCAGAACGGGGGCGCGAGAGCGGTGCGGCGTGGGGTGTGAAGGGGACGGGTGCCGTACGTGTGTCTCGCCTTGGGGGTTGACCCTAGGAGGCTGAAAGTCGACGCTGAAGTGTACGTTTCCTCCACTCACCGCTCCCTCAGTGGATGGTTCGCACATGCCGCAGCAGCAGCCGCAGGTCCCACCGGCCCCGCACCCCTCACCAGGCGCTCCTGGGCCCGCTGCGGCCGCGCGCACCGTGCCGCCTTCGACGCCTCCGGTCGCGCTGTCCGATCTCCTCGCGCGCACCGACCTCGGCCTGCGGCAGATCGCGGGACCTCGGGAGGGCGTCGCCATCCACTGGGTGCACACCTCGGAGATGGCCGACCCTGTGCCGTACCTCTTGGGCGGCGAGATGCTGCTCACGGCAGGGATGCACCTGGCGGAGGCGGCGAGCGGGACGGAGGAGAAGGCCGAGCCCACGGCCGGTGCCGGGGCGGACACCGCAACCGCAGCCGGCACCGCCGCCGAGGTCGACAGCGACGCCACCGGCCCTTCCCCCGCCCCCGACGCCTCTCCCGACGGGCTTCTCCTCGGCTCCCTCGACGCCTATCTCGACGGCTACGTCGCCCGGACAGTGGCCGCCGGCGCCGCCGCGCTCGGCTTCGGGATCGCGCCGGTGCACGACACCGTTCCCCGCGCGCTGGTGGCCGCCTGCGACCGGCACGGTCTGCCGCTGATCGAGGTGCCCCCGGCCACGCCGTTCACCGCCGTGGAGAGCGCCGTCTGGCAGGCCGTGACGGAGGCCAGGCACCGCGAGCTGACCCGGCTCAGCGAGGCCCAGCGGGCACTGGCCGCGGCTGCCGCCCGCCCCGATCCCGCACCGGCCGTCCTGCGTGCCCTGGCCCGCCATGCGCACGGCTGGACCGCCCTGCTCTCCCCCGACGGCACCGAGCACGGCACGGCCGGCCCCCCGCCCACTGCCGCCTGCCGGGCCGCGGCCGCGCACCTCGCCGGCGTCGTCGGCCGCGGCGGCCCGTCCTCGGCGACCGACACGCTGCCCGACGCCCACCTGACCGCGTACGCCCTCACCGGGCGCAGCCCCCGTCGCGAGGCACCCGCCCTCGTGGTCGCCGCGCACCCCCTCGATCCGCCCGCCCACACCATCGCGGGAGTCGCCGCCGTACTCCTCTCCCTGATCACCGGCCCGGCCGCGAACGCCGGCCAGGTCGGGGCGGACCACTCCGCCGCGCTGGCCGAGCTGCTCCTCGGCGCCCGCCCCGCGGAGATCGGCCCGCTTCTCGGCCACCCGCTCTGGGCCGTCGTGCACGCCGAGCCGCGCCGCGACACCACCGCTTCCCCCGCCGCCCTGGCCGCCGCCCTCGACACCCCGCTCGTGGCCCGCTGCCCCACAGCCGCACCGGGCCCCACGCCCCCGGCCCGCGCCGAGGCCGGGTCCGAGCGGCCCACCGCGCCGCACCCGCCGTCCTCCGCCCTGCGCGCCCTCGTCCCCGCCGACCACGAGCTCACCGGACACCCGGGCTGGACACTCGGCGTCAGCGAAGCCGTCCCGGTCACCGAGCTGCCGGCCGCCGACCGGCACGCCGCCTCCGCCCTCCGGCGTGCCCTGGCCGGCCGCGTCCCCCTCGTCCAACACCGGCCCCCCGACCCCCACGGCATCACCGCGCTCGTCGCCCCCTCCGACGCCCGGCACCACGCCCAGACCCTCCTGGCCCCACTGGCGGACTCCTCGGCCCTTCTCGCCACCCTTCACAACTGGCTCTCCTTGCACGGCAATTGGGATCGCACGGCGACCGCTCTTGGCGTCCACCGCAACACAGTCCGCCAGCGCGTCACCCGTATCGCGAGCCTCCTCGACACCGACCTGGACGACCCCGACGTCCGCATGGAGCTGTGGTTCGCCCTCCGCACCCTCGATCGCGGCACAGCCCAGGAGCCGTGACACCCCGTCACCTCCCTCGCACCGTCGCGGCACCGGATTCGCCGGGCTCGCCAACTTTCCGCTGCCGGCGGCCGGAACGGTCTAATGTCAACGTTGTCGCCCGGCCGCACCATGCGCCCGGCGAGGTGACGCGCATCGCTCGGCACCGGTAACACGGCTGTGACAGAAGGCGTCTTGAGGCCGGGCCGCCTCTCGTGCCTAGACTTACCTGGAGCCACTCGGCTACGACCAGGGTCTCGAAACGGGGGATGTTGTGGCGGGAGACGGACTGCAGGCCGACGTACCGTCACTCAAGGCCGGTGGCAAGGATTTCACCAGCGTGGGCGAGCGCTATCAGACCGCTGTGGACAAGCTCCAGACCGGACTGACCGGCCTGGAGGGCCAGGGCACCCCGCCGTGGGGCGACGACGACATCGGTTCGAAGTTCGGCGTCGTCTATGAGGGCCTGCGCGACGGCATGTACGAGTCGATGGGCCACCTCGCGGCCAAGCTCCAGGAGATCGGCGGCGCGCTGACCACGATGGGCGAGAACCATCAGGCCGACGAGGACTTCAACGATTCGCTGATGAAGCAGCACATCGCGAACGCCGAGGCACAGAGCCAGTCGATCTCCAGCCTCAAGTCGCCCGGCACTGCATAGTCCTGCACCACCGTCCTCTCCTCTCCACCTCGCTCTGCTGTCCTACGGGGGATCGCCGTCATGTCGCTCATGCTTCCGGACTGGCTCGAATGGGTCCTCGAGATGCTCGGCTACGACTGGCCGACGGGCGACGAGGACAAGATGATGGAATCCGCCCAGCAGTGGCGGGACTTCGCGGCGGCGGTCGAACAACTGCAGTCGGAGGGTGTCACCGCCGCCGGCAACGTCCTGTCGCAGAACTCCGGCGACAGCATCGACGGGTTCAGCAAGACCTGGGAGAAGTTCTCCGGGACCGGTTCCGGCTACCTGGACGACGCGCGGACCGCCGCCGAGCTGATCGCCATCGCGCTGGACGTGGGCGCAGGGATCATCATCGGGATGAAAGTCGCGGTGATCGCCCAGTTGGCGATCCTCGCAGCCGAGATCATCGCGGCCCAGGCAGCTGCCCCCTTCACTCTCGGCCTGTCCGAGATCGGAGCGGCCGGAGCCACCCAGCTCACCCGCGTGATCGTGCGCCGCCTGCTGAAGGAGGCACGCGAGGCGCTGGTCGAGGCGATCATGGAGACGCTCAAGGAGCCCGCCGTCTCCGCGCTGGAGGCGATGATCTCCGACGCCATCGCGCAGGGCATGAACATGAACTTCGGGGCCCAGCAGGGCTTCGACGTCAACCGCAGCGTCAAGACCGGCGCGGAAGCGGGTATCGAGGCCGCCAAGAACTCCGGCCAGACCTTTACCGAGGCGCTGCGGGACGGCGCGGGCGGCAGGGCCGGGGCGCACGCGCGCGGCGGCCTGGACTCGGCCGCCGGCCACGGCGGAGGGGGCTCGGACAGCAGCGGCGGCAGCAGCGGCAGCGAAAGCGCCTCCGGAAGCGGCAGCGGCTCGGGCAGTGGCAGTGGCTCGGGCAGCGGCTCGGGAAGCGGCAGCGGCTCGGGCAGCAGCTCGGGAGGATCCGGCAGCGGTACGGATGGCAGCTCGGGTGCGTCCGGCAGCGGCAGCGGTACGGGCGGCGGCACCGGCGCGTCCGGTAGCGGCAGCGGTACGGACGGCGGCACCGGCGCGTCCGGGAACGGGAGCGGCTCCGGCAGCGGCGTGGGTGGCGGGAGCGGCTCAGGCGGCGGGAGCGGCTCGGGTGGTCGACCCAGCGACGGTGGGGGCTCACCGTCCTCGGCGTCCGACGGCGCACCTTCCACCAGCGGCCCGGCCGGCTCCGCCGACGGTTCGGCGGACTCCACCACCGGGTCGAACTCCGGGAACACGCCCGAGAGCCGCCCCCTGCCGCCGCCGGAGCAGCGTTCGCCCTTCGACGAGGGCTATCAGGGCGGCAACAACAGCCCCTACTCCGGCTCCACACCGGACGCAGGCAGCACGCCGGACGCGGGGACCACACCCGACTCCGGCAGCACCCCGGGCACCAGCAGCACCCCCGACTCGGGCAACACGCCGAATACCGGCGCCACACCCGACTCCGGCAGCACGCCGGACTCGGGCCCCGCACCTGACTCGGGTTCCTCACCGGACGCGGCAAGCACCCAGCCGACCCCGGACAACACCTCCGACAACGCACGCCCCAACCCGGACACCGCAAGCACCCAACCCACCCCGGACAACACCCCCGACAACGCACGCCCCAACCCGGACACCGCAAGCACCCAACCCACCCCGGACAACACGCCGGACAGCGCCCGTCCCGATGCGGACGCCACCAGTACGCAGCCGGCCTCCGACCCGTCCGCGCGCCCCGATGCGGCCCCGACGCCCGACGCCGGACCGGACCGTTCCTCGCCGAGTCCGGACCAGCCGTCCGGTCACCAGCCCAACTCGCCTTCTTCGGACGGTCCTGCACGCCCGGACGCTGCGCCGTCCCCACAGCCGTCGGCCGCCCCCGACCACCCGTCGTCGACACCCGACCCGGTAGCCGGCAACCCGCCCACCACCAACGACACCCCCAGCCCCAACGCCGCTCCCCACAACGGCGACAGCAGCAACACCGGCAACAGTGACGGCAACGGGGACAACACCGGGGGCAGCGGGCGCGGGTCCGCACCTCATGTCAGCGTCCCCTCCCAAGGCGCTGCCACCCCACACACCTCCTCCGGCCCACCCATCGGCCAACGCGACCCGGCGCCCGGCGACCCCATGCCCACCGTCGACGACGACACCACCGTCACGACCCAGTCCGCGGACACGATGACGGCGCCGCCGCCCACCCAACACACGGCGGACCCCAACACCCCCACCGCACCCGCCGCTCCCTCCCAGCAGAACCCCCAGAACACCCCGCAGAACGCGGCACCCATGATGGGCGCCCCCATGCCGCCCCAAGGCGGCACCGCCACCGCCACACCCCCCACCGCGCCACCACGGGGCACCACACCCCCGGCCGGCAACGGCAACACGGGTGCGCCGCCGTCGAACCGCCGCCCCGACGGCACCCAGCCCATCCACGACATCACCCAGCAGCGCCGCCCCGACCGCCCCGCCTACAACCCCCGCCTCGACGGCCCCGACCCCAACCGCCCGGGGACCAACCGCCCGGACTCCGGCCGTCCGGACTCCAACCGTCCGGACACCAACCGCCCGGATTCCGGCCGCCCGGACACTCAACTCCCGTCGCAGCGGCCGCCGCGCGACCCCGGTGAGCAGCGTCCGCAGGAGCAACAGCCCCGGAACGACCGCCCGGAGTCACGCCCGGAGCCGTCCCGGCAGGAGCCCGCGACCGACAGCCCGGACACGCACACCCCGGACTCCGACGCGTCCAACCGCCCGGAGCAGAACTCCGCACGTCCCGAGCAGGACTCGCCACGCCCCGAGCAGGGCACGGACGACCCGCAGAACCGGCCCCCCGAGGACACGGCAACCGACGACCGCACCGACCAGCAGCCGGACCGGGACGACCGCACGGACCAGGGCGACACCAACGACCGGGACGACCGTCCGAACCAGGACAACGCCCCTGACGGGGACACCCGCACCGACCAGGACAGTCCGGAGAACGACCCGGCCGACACCGCCACCAACGACCGCGACAGCGACAGCGACAGCGACAGCGATCGTGACACCGGCGATCCCACCCCGGCCTCCGAGACCCGCAACCGCGAGCAGCCGGGCGGTCTCGAAGGGCCCACCGACGAGCACCAGCAGCAGGTCGCGGACAGCGTCCCCAAGGACGAGAACGGCGATCCGCAGCGGCATCCGGACCCCGACGACGGCAACTGGGTCGACTCCATCAACGACCCCGGGCCCGACGCCCCCGGCCGCAACAACAACTGCGTCGACGCCGCCCTCGCCACCGCCGACACCTACTCCGGCAACCCCACCGCCGCCGCCCAGCGCACCCCCGACACCAACCCCGACGGCAGCCCCTCCGACCGCGGCGAGAACAACGGCCGCGACCGCATCGAAAACACCCTCGGCGCCCGCTTCAACGACTACGGAAACGGCCCCCAGGCCTTCAACCGCCTGGAGAACACCCTCCGCGACTCCGGCCACGGCTCACAAGCCGTCATCATCACCCAGGACAACAACGGCCGCGCGCACGCCTGGAACGTCGTCAACCACAACGGCAAAATCACCTACGTCGACTCCCAGACCGGCCAGCGCAGCGACAAGCCCCTCCACAACGGGGACAACGGCGTCTTCGCCGTCCCCCTCGACTCCGACCGCCGCCCCGTACCGTCCACTCCCGACGGCCGCCCCGACGGCGAGACGACGAACCAGGGCGACAACGGGCGCCGCGGCGACAGCGAACGGCCCGGGGACCGCACTCAGCCCTCGGACACCGACCGCCCCGACAACGGGACCTCGGACAACAACGGTCGCAACGACGGCACCTCGGACAACAACCGCCCCGAGGACAACAACCGCCCCGACGAAGGCACCTCGGACAACAACCGCCCCGAGGACAACAACCGCCCCGACGAAGGCACCTCGGACAACAACCGTCCCGAGGACAGCAACCGCCCGGACGACGACACCGAGCCGTCGGACGACGAGCGCCGACCGCACCCCGAGCCGGCCGACAACGACCCCTCCCAGCAGGACCGGACACCCGACAACGACTCCGCCGACCCGGACCGGACGCCCGACAACAGCAACGAAGGCCCCGCGCACGACAACGACAAGCGCGACGACAGCAAGCACGACAACGACAAGCGCGACGACGTCAACGACGATCCGGAGGGCGAGCGCCGGCCCCCGGCCGAACCGGCGGGCACCGACAACGACAAGCATCCGGACCAGACCGACGACGACGCCGACAGCGAGATGCCGGACGCGGACCACGACTCCGACTCCGACGCCGAGTCCGACGCAGACTCCGACGCCGACATGGAGGACGCCGACGGTTCGGACGACGAACACGACGGCCGCCTTCGGGACGAACCGGACACCAGCAAGTTCACCGCGTCCGAGGCGCAGGACCTCGTCGGATCCCAGGAAACGGACTGGGACGACAACGATCTGGGCCGCATGGTCGAGCGCGCGCGGCTCGACCACGAGTTCTTCCAGCAGTACGCCGTACCGGACTCGGCCGCCGACCAGCACAGCGGCAAGAACAACTTCGGAATGTCGCCCTCCGCGAACTACGCGGCGTTCAGGTACGTCGTGGAGCCC
The DNA here is from genome assembly GCF_043201875.1 of Streptomyces sp. NPDC048248. Classification (NCBI taxonomy): domain Bacteria; kingdom Bacillati; phylum Actinomycetota; class Actinomycetes; order Kitasatosporales; family Streptomycetaceae; genus Streptomyces; species Streptomyces sp. NPDC048248. The sequence continues at coordinate 187,043 of NZ_JBICZL010000011.1, read as the reverse complement.
GGTAGCCAGGAATACGTGATGCTGGCGCGCAGCTTCGGCACCTCCGGAGCCGTCAACAAGGTCGACGACCAGCCCTGGACGGGCAAGTCGAAGCACTCCGAACGGGCCGCGGTGGAGTACCTCCAGCACATGCAGACGACGTTGCCCCCCGGCCAGCGCATCCGTCTCATGGAGGTCTACACCGAGCGGGCGCCCTGTGCGCAGAAGGGCTGTGCGGCCCTGATGTACCGCGTCTTCGGAAAGGTGCCGACGACGCACACCCTGCCGCATCCGGATGACGGCACGGGTTCGCAGAAGATGCGGGAGCACCTCAAGGATCTCAAGGCGCGCAGAGGCGAGATCTTGGAGGACGACTCCCGCGAACACCCGGCGGGCATGGGCCCGGCCGACTCGGACAGTGAGTAGTCGAACGGCTAGTAAGGTTGCGGACCATGGAATTTCGCCTGGTAGGCCGCTCGACCGCAGCGCACGCGCTGGTCACCTGGCTCGCCTCGGAGGCGCCCGACGACCATGTGCGGATCGTCACGGGCGACCCCGGCTGCGGAAAGAGCTGGCTTCTGGCGTGGCTGGCGATGGCTGCCGACACGGACGCCCGAGCGTTCGTCGACCAGTCCGTTGCTCCTCCCCCGCCGCCCGACGCCTTCGACCTCGTGCTGGACTCGCGGGGACGCACCCGGAGGGAGATCGCGGCGGAGGTCGAGCGGTCCCTGCTGCCGGGGCGTGAGCCCGACGGCCCCTTCCCCGAGGGCACATGGTTTCCCGCGCCGCTGCTCCACCGGGCGGCGAAGCGACGTGGCACCCCCTTCACCGTCGCCCTGCTGGACACGGCGCGGGCCGGCCGGACGTCCCTGAGCCGGGTGCCGGAGCAGCTGATCGAGGATGTCCTGCTGCCGCTGGTGCGGCCGGGCGACGTGACCCGCAAGCGGGTGGGGGACGGCGCCGAGCCGCTCCGGCTGCTACTCGACCTGCCGCGGGAGGAGGCCGAACAGCTGGTGCGCCGGGCCAAGTTGCCCGCCCACGCGCTGATCGATCTGGACAGTCCCGCCTTCTCCCCGGACCGTGCCGCTTTCCGCAGCTGGGTCACCGGCCTGCTGCGGGTCCACGGCTCCGCGTACGGCGAAGCCGAGCCCGCCGTCGCGGAGGCCGCCGCCGAAGCCGTCACCCACAGCTCCTGGCCCAACTTCCTGCTGGCCGAGACGATTTCGCTGGATCTGCGAGCCAGGGAAGAGGTGTGGACACCGGAGGTGTCGGCGCCGCTGCCGACGACGCTCGAAGAGGCATGGCGCTTCTTCCTCGCCTCCTTCGAGGAGGCCGCCGAGGACGTGGGTACCGCGCTCACTCCCGTGGTGCTGGCCGAGGGCGAGCCGGGCATGCCGGTGTCCCTCGCGGCGCGTGCCGTGTCGGCGCTCAGCGGACAGTCGACGTCCGAGGCGGCGCTCGACCGCGTGGTCCTGGCCGCCGCCGCCTTCGTCATGGAGGAGGTCGTGACCGACGGCCCCCCCGGGGAGGAAGCGGACGCGGAGGACTCCGGCAGCCCGGCGGCCACCGGTGCGCCGGGCGGGCCCGTCCGGCATCTGCGGCTGCGCGACCCCGCTCTCGCCGAGGCCGCCCGGCGCTCGTACGGCCAGGCGCTGCCCCGCCTGCAGCGCACGATCGCGACGGCGCTGGCCCCGGAGGCGGTGCTCACCGACGCCGAACGCGCCGCCGCGGGCATGCAGTCGCTCTCGCCCGAAGCCGAGTACGTCCTCGGCCCCGGGCTGGCCCACGCCGCCTCGGGGGGTGTCCTCGACGAGTGGATCGCCGATCCGGCCGTGGCGTTCCTGCTGGACCTGCCGTCCTTCGAGGACGCGGACGGCCACGCCGACCGGTCGCTGGGGCCGGAGCTCCGCGCGCGCCGTCGGGCCCTGGTACAGGCGCACCGGCTCTACGTCGGACCGCGCACCGGCCATGTCTCGGAGCACGCCTCGCGCCTGGGTCTGACCGCCGCGGTCTGCGACGACACCGCTCTGCTGGACTGGCAGCAGCGGCTCGGCGTACCCAGGATCTGGCGCACCCACTGGGCGCACTGGCGGCCGTTGGGAGCCTTCGATCCGGCGGACTTCGACAGCGAGTGGCCCGGGCCGGTGGAACTGCACGGCTGGCGCAGCGTGGAGGGATCCGAGCAGTTCTGCACGCGCGGCGAGCTGAGCGGGCTCTACCAGTGGTGGGCGCTCGCCGACGGCTCTCCCGTCGGAGACGCGTCGACGGAGCCCCCGGAGGCCTCGGAGGAGCCGGCGAAGGACGCGACGGCGCGGAGCGGGCCGGTGGAAGTCGTGCTGGACGACATCGACGGCTGGGTCGGGGTACGCCCGGTCGGCGAGGAGTCGCTCGACACGACCTCGCTGGTGTGCCCCGAGGAGCATGCCGGGGAGGTGCATCCGCTGTCCGGCGGGCGCGCGTTGCTGCTCGGACGCAGCGGGATGATGCTCATCGATGTGGCGCAGGGCCGCGGGGGGCAGCGGGCGCTGCCCCGGCGACCGCGCCGACGCACCTCGTGGGCGCTCGTCGACGACGCCCTGTGGGGCGGCGTCACGCTGGCCCCGGAGCATCTGGAGCCGTTGTTCTCCGTGGTCGGCAGGCCGGTGCGCGCCGATCCCGCACATCTGGGCCCGCTGGCGTCGCTGCCCGACACCGCGCGTCTGCTCACCGATGTCGGTCTGCCGGCGTCCGAGTTCTGGTTCGAGGGCCTGGAACGCTTCGTGCCGACGCTGCCTCTGCTGGGCGGCGGTGAGGACGCCCCCGGCGAGGCATCCCCCGGGGAAGGGGCACCCTGGCCGGGCGCCTCCGTCATCGGGTTCGTGGGCGATGAGGGGATGCGGCTGTGCGTCGAGCACGGCGGCGGGCGCGTTCTGCTGGCCGAGGCGGGCGAGTTCGTGTGCTTGGTCAACAGCTCGCTGGACGCCTTTCTGCGCTGCTGGACGGTCGCGCTGAAGGCGGTCCTCACCTCGAAGGCTCGTGACGATCACGAAGCGGACGAGTTCCGGGAGCACATCCTGGGACAGCTCGGCCGGATCGACCCCGCGTGCACACGCCGTGCGGGGAAGGGCTCACTGGCCACCCTGTGGCCTCGGCTCGTCAGTGACAGCACCTACATTCTCGATTGACGCGCAGAAGCGGCCGCTGCCCGACGCGGGCCGCCGACGACGACGGGTAAGAGGACTCACCAGATGAGCAGCGAAGACAGTTACGACGGGGTGCCGCTGGGCACGGGCATCGGCTACACCGCGGTGTGCCGCTTCCGCGACAGTGACGGGTCGGAGGCGACCCAGCTGGCCCGCAGCGGCCCCGGACGGCCGCACCCCGAGTGGCAGTTGGTGGACCACCTCGCGCAGCGCGGCATCGCCCCCGAGGACGTCCTGGAGCTGTACAGCGAGTTGCAGCCCTGCGCCCTGCCGGGAGGGAACTGCGCCGCGCTGATCACCCGTTCCTGGCCGCGGGTCAAGGTCAGCCACACGGTGGACTACGGCACGGACGCCCGCGCCCGGAACGCGGGCCAGGAAAAGCTCCACCAGCACGCCGCCGACCTGGCGCGGCGCGAGGGCCGGCCCCTCGCGGCCCGACCGGCGCGGCTGCCGCTCCCGCCGAGGCCGGAGACCGGGGCCCCGCCCGCCCCTTCGGTGTCCGAGGTCGGCGGCGAGGTGCTCGCCGCGTTCGGCGAGGGCGCGCTCACCCGGCGCGACGCCGAGGAACTCCAGGACAGTGCGCTGCCGCCGGATGCCCTCGGCGTGCTCACCCAGGCCGGGCTGCCGGCCCGCTTCGCGCCCTTCTTCCGGCTGTCGGAGCAGGAGCCGGCGGCGGTGGACCTGCCGCGCCTCGCCGAGCTGCGGGGCGCGCCCCTCAAGCCGCACCTGAAGGAGTCGTACGACGAATACGGCTACGTCCGGATCGGCGACGACTGCGGGCGGGAGATCTGCGTCGAGCCGGGGACCGGCAAGGTCTGGGCGGTCGAACTGCGGTCGGGCTGGGCCTCGTTCGTCAACTCCGACCTGGGCTCCTTCGCCCGGTCACTGGCCCTGTTGCAGGACCGCTGGCAGGCGCGCAGGCAGCTGAGCCCGATCGGCGCCGCGCAGGACACCGCCCGCTTCCAGAAGGAGCTGGCCGCACTGGACCCGCAGAGCCTCGGCGGGCCCAACCGCTGGTGGTCCATGATCGTGGAGCAGATGTGGGACGGGCTGCTGTGACCGCCACCGGCCGGGCCGCTTCCCCGCACGGGCGCTGACAGCGGTCGCAACGGCGGCCCTACCCACTCGCCGGGCCCCGCCCACGGCGGCACCCGGCGAGTGATCGTCGACGGCGGGTCAGCCGCGCGCCGCCGCTATCTGCCGCGACATGATCGTGGTCAGTTCGTAGGCGGTGTGCGAGGCGGCCACCGACGTCATCTCGGCGTGGTCGTAGGCCGGGGCGACCTCTACCAGGTCGGCGGAGACGAGGTGGCAGGACGCCAGGCCCCGCAGGATCTCCAGCAGTTCGCGGGAGGTGAGGCCGCCGGCCTCGGGGGTCCCGGTGCCGGGGGCGTGCGCCGGGTCGAGGACGTCGATGTCGATGGAGATGTAGAGCGGGCGGTCGCCGATGCGCTGGCGGAGCTGGTCGGCCACCTCGTCGACGCCGCGGCGCATGACGTCCGCCGAGGTGACGATGCCGAAGCCCATCTTCTCGTCCTCGTCGAGGTCCTTCTTGCCGTAGAGCGGGCCGCGGGTGCCGACGTGGGAGAGCGCGGAGGTGTCGAGGATGCCCTCCTCGACGGCGCGGCGGAACGGCGTGCCGTGGGTGTACTCGGCACCGAAGTAGGTGTCCCAGGTGTCCAGGTGGGCGTCGAAGTGGAGCAGCGCGACCGGCCCGTGCTTCTTGGCGACGGAACGCAGCAGCGGGAGCGCGATGGTGTGGTCGCCGCCCAGGGTCATCAGCCGGGCGCCGGTGCCCAGGAGGTCGTCGGCGGCGGCCTCGACGGTCTCCACCGCCTCGTTGATGTTGAAGGGGTTGGCCGCGATGTCACCGGCGTCCGCGACCTGGGCGAGGGCGAACGGGGACGCGTCCTGGGCCGGGTTGTACGGGCGCAGCAGGCGGGACGCCTCGCGGATGGCGTTGCCGCCGAAGCGGGCGCCGGGCCGGTAGGAGACCCCCGTGTCGAAGGGGACACCGACGACGGCCACATCGGCCCGGGAGACCTCGTCGAGACGGGGCAGGCGGGCGAAGGTCGCCGGACCGGCATAGCGCGGGATGCGGGAGGAGTCGACGGGGCCGACGGGCCCACTGGATGCGGTGGTCATGAGGCTGACATTAGGGAGGCCCGCGAGATCCGCACATGGACATTTGCGGGGACGGGAACGGAGGCGTTCGACGTTTTGGCCAATGGGGCCCGGTGCCGGGCTCCCGCCCTCCGCCGGGCAGTGGCTCCGGGCCGTCGCCCCCGGCCGCCGGCCCCGGCCCCGGTCCGGCTGTCCGCCCGTCCCGCTGTCCCCCGCTGCCCCCCTGTCCGCGCTGCGGAACTCCGCCGCCCCGGGAGATCCGTACGGGCACAATGGCGCTATGCCCATAGCCTCTGCCGCCGCAGCCCCCACCCGCGCCGAACTCGTCGACCATCTCGTCCGGACCCGGATCGCCGGTGACGTCGCCACCCCCCGCGAGAACAACCTCTCCCACTACCGCAAGCTCGCCAACGGTGACCGCCACTACTGGCTCGGCCTGGAGCTCGGCGACCGGTGGACCGACGAGCAGGACGTGCTCGCGGTGATGGCCGAGCGCTGCGGGGTCAACGACGACCCGCACCACCGGCAGGGGCAGGACACCATCGACCCCGAGCTGACGGTGGACGCGCTGGACCGTGCCGCCGCGGTGCTGCGCAAGGCGGCGGCCGACCGGCAGCGGGTGCTGTTCGCGACCGGCCACCCGGGCGGGCTGCTGGATGTGCACCGGGCGACGGCCGAGGCGCTGCGCGCGAAGGGCTGCGACATCGTCGTCATCCCGGAGGGGCTGCAGGCGGACGACGGCATGGTCTTCCAGTTCGCCGATGTGGCGATGCTGGAGCGCGGCGCCACGCTGTGGCACACCCACTCCCCCGCGCCGATGGCCGCGATCCTGGACGGCCTGGAGCGGGCGGGGCAGCCGCTGCCCGATCTGGTGATGGCCGACCACGGCTGGGCGGGCTGCGCCGGCCAGCGGGGCATCGAAGCGGTGGGCTTCGCGGACTGCAACGACCCGGCGCTGTTCCTGGGCGAGGCCGAGGGCACCCTGCAGGTGACGATCCCGCTGGACGACCACGTGCTCAGCCCGCGCCACTACGACCCGCTGACCGCCTACCTGCTGAACGCCGCCGGTCTGCGCTGACCACAAGCGGCCCCACCACGGCCCGCGGCTACGGGCGAGGTACCCGGATCACGCCTTCCTGGATCACCGAGACTGCCAGCTCCCCGTCGGCGGTGAAAATGCGGCCCTTGCCGAGACCCCGGCCGCCCTGGGCGGTGGGGGACTCCTGGTCGTACAGCAGCCAGTCGTCGGCGCGCAGCGGGCGGTGGAACCACATCGCGTGGTCCAGGCTCGCGCCGACCACGTCGCCGACCGCCCAGCCGCCCCGGCCGTGCGCGAGCAGCACCGAGTCCAGCAGGGTCATGTCGGAGACGTAGGTGACCAGGCAGATGTCCAGCAGGGGCCGGGTGAGGGCGTCCTCGCCGTCGGCGCCGGCTTCCCTTACGGCCGCGTCGAGCGCGCCGTTGGTGCGGAACCAGACCTGCGAGCGCGGCTCGCGCGCCTCGCCGACGCTGCCGAACGGCGGCTCGTCGACATACCGCAGGTCGACGGCGGCACGTGCCTCCAGCAGCCGCTCGACGACACCCGGCTCGACGAACCGGTCGGCGTAGCGGGGCAGCATCTCGGCGGCGGTGGGCAGCGTCAGCGGGTCGGGCGCCTTCGGCATCGGCTCCTGGTGCTCCAGCCCCTCCTCGTGGATCTGGAACGACGCGGAGAGGTGGAAGATCGGCTGCCCGTGCTGGACGGCGACCACCCTGCGGGTGGTGAAGGAGCGTCCGTCGCGGATCCGGTCGACCGTGTAGACGATCGGGGCGCCGGGGTCGCCCGGCCGCAGGAAGTACGCGTGCAGGGAGTGCGGCGGGCGGTCGGCCGGGACCGTCCGGCCGGCCGCCACCAGCGCCTGGGCGGCGACCTGCCCGCCGAAGACCCGCGGCACGACCGCGGCGCGGCTCAGGCCGCGGAAGATGTCCTGCTCGATCCGCTCCAGGTCGAGCAGGTCGAGCAGGGACCGCAGGGCTTCGTTCACGTGCGTGCGCTTTCGCTCAGGGCTCGGTGATACGGGCGCTACCGGCTCACAGGCCCATGTTCTTGGCGATGATCGTCTTCATGACCTCGCTGGTGCCGCCGTAGATCCGGTTGACCCGGTTGTCGGCGTACAGGCGGGCGATCGGGTACTCGTTCATGTAGCCGTAACCGCCGTGCAGCTGGAGGCACTTGTCGATGACACGGTGGGCGACCTCGGTGGTGAAGAGCTTGGCGGAGGCGGCCTCGGCCGCGGTCAGCTCGCCCGCGTCGAGGGCCTCCAGTGCGCGGTCGGCGACGGCCTCGGCTGCGTCCACCTCGGCCTGGCAGGCGGCCAGCTCGAACTTGGTGTTCTGGAAGGCGGCGACGGGCTTGCCGAAGACCGTGCGCTCCTGCACGTACTCCTTGGCGAACCGGACGGCGGCCTTGGCCTGCGCGTAGGCGCCGAAGGCGATGCCCCAGCGCTCGGAGGCGAGGTTGTGGCCCAGGTAGCCGAAGCCCTTGTTCTCCTCGCCGAGCAGGTCCTCCACCGGGACCTTGACGTCGACGAAGGCCAGCTCGGCGGTGTCGGAGACCTTCAGGCCGAGCTTGTCCAGCTTGCGACCGACGGAGTAGCCCGCGGCCTTGGTGTCCACGGCGAAGAGGGAGATGCCGAACCGGCGGTCGTCCTCGCGGGGGGCGGCGGTGCGGGCGCAGACAATGACGCGGTCGGCGTGCACGCCGCCGGTGATGAAGGTCTTGGCGCCGTTGAGGACGTAGTGCGTACCGTCGTCCGACAGCTTCGCGGTGGTCTTCATGCCCGCGACGTCGGAGCCGGTGCCCGGCTCGGTCATCGCCAGCGCCCACATCTCCTCGCCGCTGACGAACTTCGGCAGGAAGCGCTTCTTCTGCTCATCGGTGGCGAGCATCTCGATGTACGGCAGGCCGAGCAGCACGTGGACGCCGGAACCACCGAAGGTCACGCCCGCACGGGCGGTCTCCTCGTACATCACGGCCTCGAACTTGTGCGATTCGATGCCGGCGCCGCCGTACTCCTCGGGGACCCGGATACCGAAGACGCCCAGCTCGCCGAGCTTGTAGTAGAAGTCGCGAGGCGCCTGGCCGGCGGCGTACCACTCGTCGTAGACGGGGACGACCTCGGCCTCTATGAAGGCCCGAATGGTGTCTCGGAACGCCTCGTGATCCTCGTTGAACACCGTACGACGCATGCCCATGGCCTCCTTGACCGCCGCATATGGCTAAGCGCTTGCTCAGCCCTCTCGTCAGCGAAAGCTACCGGCCGGTCACCAAGGCTGTCCAGAGGTAGCGCCCGGTCCGCCGTGCGGTGTGCGACACGTCTCCAACGGGAACCCGCCGCACCGGCCCGGGAGGCTCCGGACGGCCGGCGGCCCCCCGCCTACGCCCCCGCCGCCACGGGCTCCGCGGCCACCGCGCCGAACGCCCCCAGCGCCAGCCGGTGCAGCAGTTCGGCCATTTCGGTACGGCCGGGGAGTGCGCCCGGCCTGCCCAGGTGCGGGGTGGAGTTCAGCAGGCCGAAGACGGCGTGCACGGCGGCGCGCGCCTGCGACTCGGTCGAGCCGGGGTGCACCCGGCGCACGACCTCCACCCACAGCTCGACGCACTGCCGCTGCAACTGCCGCACGCGCTTGCGGTCCGCCTCGCGCAGCCGGTCCAGCTCGCGGTCGTGGACGGTGATCAGCGGGCGGTCGTCCAGTGCGAAGTCGATATGGCCGTCGATCAGCGCGTCCAGCACCGCCTCGGGGCTCTCGCCGCCCTCCGCGACCCGCATCCGCCCGCCTTCCAGCAGCCGCTCACTGATGCCGACGAGCAGCTCGGCGAGCATCGCGTCCTTGCCGGCGAAGTGGCGGTAGAGGCCCGGGCCCGAGATGCCCACGGCCGCCCCTATCTCGTCCACCCCGACGCCGTGGAAGCCGCGCTCCGCGAAGAGCCGGGCCGCCTCCTTGAGGATCTGCTCGCGGCGGCTGGTCGCGGCGGGCGCATGCGCATTGTTCATGCCGCCAATTGTAGACAGCCGGGTTAGTGCTCGTTAACCTGAAGGAAATGAGGTTAACGCCCATTAACAACGTGCCGTCGCCCCGCACCCGTGGCGGCCGCGGCAGGTGACCGAGCAAGGGGGCTCGTACTGATGGAGCAGGCACCGGTGCTGGGGAGTGCCGCCGATCCGGCGTCCGACTCCTGGCGGGCCAACGAGGCCGCGCACCGCGAGCTGACCGCCCGGCTGCGCGAGAAGCTCGCCGCGGCCCGGCTGGGCGGCGGTGACAAGGCCAGAGCGCGGCACACCGCGCGAGGCAAGCTGCTGCCGCGGGACCGGGTGGACGCCCTCCTGGACCCGGGCTCGCCGCTGCTGGAGTTGGCGCCGCTGGCCGCCGACGGAATGTACGGCGGGGGCGCGCCCGCGGCCGGCGTGATCGCCGGGATCGGCCGGGTCGCCGGCCGCGAGACGGTGATCGTCGCCAACGACGCCACGGTCAAGGGCGGCACCTACTACCCCATGACCGTCAAGAAGCATCTGCGGGCGCAGGAGATCGCCCTGGAGAACCGCCTGCCCTGCCTGTATCTGGTGGACTCCGGCGGCGCCTTCCTCCCGATGCAGGACGAGGTCTTCCCCGACCGCGACCATTTCGGGCGGATCTTCTACAACCAGGCGCGGCTCTCCGGCGCGGGCATCCCGCAGATCGCGGCCGTGCTCGGGTCCTGCACCGCCGGCGGGGCCTACGTCCCGGCGATGAGCGACGAGGCCGTCATCGTGCGCGACCAGGGCACCATCTTCCTGGGCGGCCCGCCGCTGGTGAAGGCCGCCACCGGTGAGGTCGTCACCGCCGAGGAGCTGGGCGGCGGCGAGGTGCACGCCAAGACCTCCGGCGTCACCGACCACCTCGCCCAGGACGACGCGCACGCGCTGCGCATCGTGCGCACCATCGTCTCCACCCTCGGCGACCGCGGCCCGCTGCCGTGGTCGGTGCGGCCCGTCGAGGAGCCCAAGGTCGATCCGGCCGGGCTCTACGGCGCGGTGCCGGCCGACTCCCGCACCCCCTACGACGTCCGCGAGGTCATCGCCCGGCTCGTGGACGGCTCCCGCTTCGCGGAGTTCAAGGCCGAGTACGGCACGACCCTGGTCACCGGTTTCGCGCATCTGCACGGCCACCCGGTCGGCATCGTCGCCAACAACGGCATCCTGTTCTCCGAATCCGCCCAGAAGGGCGCCCACTTCATCGAGCTGTGCGACCAGCGCGGCATCCCGCTGCTGTTCCTCCAGAACATCTCCGGCTTCATGGTCGGCCGCTCCTACGAGGCGGGCGGCATCGCCAAGCACGGCGCGAAGATGGTGACCGCGGTCGCCTGCACCCGCGTGCCCAAGCTGACGGTCGTCATCGGCGGCTCCTACGGCGCGGGCAACTACTCGATGTGCGGCCGGGCCTACTCCCCCCGCTTCCTGTGGATGTGGCCGAACGCCAAGATCTCGGTGATGGGCGGCGAGCAGGCCGCATCCGTCCTCGCCACCGTCAAGCGCGACCAGTTGGAGGCGCGCGGCGAGGAGTGGAGCGCGGCGGACGAGGACGCCTTCAAGGCCCCGATCCGCGAGCAGTACGACACCCAGGGCAATGCCTACTACGCGACCGCCCGGCTGTGGGACGACGGCGTGATCGATCCGCTGGAGACCCGGCAGGTGCTGGGACTGGCGCTCACCGCCTGCGCCAACGCACCGGTCCCCGAACGGGACGGCGCGGCCACCGGCTACGGCGTCTTCCGGATGTGAGAGGGATGTCCACAGGTATGTCCACGACGATGTTCGACACGGTCCTGGTCGCCAACCGCGGCGAGATCGCGGTCCGCGTCATCCGCACACTGCGCGCCCTCGGCATCCGTTCCGTCGCCGTCTTCAGCGACGCCGACGCGGATGCCCGGCATGTCCGCGAGGCCGACACGGCGGTGCGGCTCGGCCCCGCGCCGGCCGCCGAGAGCTATCTCGCCGTCGACCGGCTCCTGGAGGCCGCGGCACGCAGCGGGGCACAGGCCGTCCACCCCGGCTACGGCTTCCTCGCCGAGAACGCCGGCTTCGCGCGGGCCTGCGCGGACGCCGGGCTGGTCTTCATCGGCCCGTCCGCCGAGGCCATCGATCTGATGGGCGACAAGATCCGCGCCAAGGAGACGGTGCGGACAGCCGGCGTGCCGGTCGTGCCCGGCTCGTCGGGCAGCGGCCTGAGCGATGCCCAACTGGCCGCAGCGGCCCGCGAGATCGGCATGCCCGTGCTGCTCAAGCCGTCCGCGGGCGGCGGCGGCAAGGGCATGCGGCTGGTGCGTGAGGAGGCACTGCTCGCCGACGAGATCGCCGCCGCCCGCCGCGAGGCCCGCGGCTCCTTCGGCGACGACACGCTGCTCGTCGAGCGCTGGATCGACCGCCCCCGGCACATCGAGATCCAGGTGCTCGCGGACGGCCACGGCAACGTCCTCCACCTCGGCGAGCGGGAGTGCTCGCTGCAGCGCCGTCACCAGAAGGTGATCGAGGAGGCCCCTTCGGTGCTGCTCGACGAGGCCACCCGCGCCGCGATGGGCGAGGCGGCCGTGCAGGCGGCCCGCTCCTGCGGCTACCGCGGCGCAGGCACCGTCGAGTTCATCGTCCCGGGCAAGGACCCGTCGGCGTACTGCTTCATGGAGATGAACACCCGCCTCCAGGTCGAGCACCCGGTGACCGAACTCATCATCGGCCTCGACCTGGTGGAGTGGCAGCTGCGGGTCGCGGCGGGCGAGCGGCTGCCGTTCCGCCAGCAGGACATCACCTTCACCGGGCACGCGGTCGAGGCCCGGATCTGCGCCGAGGACCCGACGCGCGACTTCCTGCCGACCGGCGGCACGGTCCTGGCGCTGCACGAGCCGCAGAGCGAGTGGGGATCCCCCCTGCCCGAGGGAAGCCGCCGGCTCGGCAGTGTGCGCACCGACTCCGGCCTCTCCCTGGGCGCGGAGGTCGGCAGCCTCTACGACCCGATGCTCTCCAAGGTCATCGCCCACGGCCCGGACCGCGCGTCCGCGCTGCGCACCCTGCGCGCCGCGCTGGCCGAGACCCGCACCCTCGGCGTGACCACCAACGCCGGTTTCCTGCGCCGTCTGCTGGCCCATCCGGACGTGGTGTCCGGCGAGCTGGACACCGGGCTGGTGGAGCGCGAGGCGGCCGGGCTGGTCGACGCGGAGGTGCCCGCCGAGGTCTACGCCGCGGCCGCCGCGGTACGCCAGGCCGCCCTGGAGTCCGCGCCCGCCGACGGCGGCTGGCGCGACCCGTTCGCCGCCCCGACCGGCTTCCGGCTCGGTGGCGAGCCCGCCCCGACCCGGCACTGGCTCAAGGTCGCCGGACACGACCCGGTGGCCCACGACCTGCGGCCGGCCCCGCCCGGCGAGCGGACCTGGCAGGTCGAGCCTGACCTCGTCCGGGTGACCGTCGACGACGTGCTGCACACCTTCCACCGCAGCGGCGACTGGCTCGGCCGGGATGGCGACTCCTGGCACGTCCAGGACCACGACCCGGTGGCGGCGACGCTGCGCGGAGCCGCCGGAGCACACGGCGCGGACGCGCTCAGCGCCCCCATGCCGGGGACCGTCACCGTCGTGAAGGTGGCCGTCGGCGATGACGTCGTCGCAGGTCAGGGGCTGCTGGTGGTGGAGGCGATGAAGATGGAGCACGTCATCACCGCGCCACACGCCGGGACCGTCGCCGAACTGGACGTCGCGGCGGGCACGACGGTGGCCATGGATCAGATCCTGGCCGTCGTCACGCCGCACGAGGCCGATCACGACGTCCCGCCGACCGCCCCCGACGGTGAGCAGGAGAGCGCGAAATGACCACAGCAGGACTGCCGATGGAGGTCGCAGCCGAGGGGCTGCCCGGCCGCGTCCGCATCCATGAGGTCGGCGCCCGCGACGGCCTGCAGAACGAGGCGTCGGTCGTCCCCACCGAGATCAAGGCCGAGTTCATCCACCGGCTCGCCGACGCGGGGCTGCCGACCGTCGAGGCCACCAGCTTCGTGCACCCCAAGTGGGTGCCCCAACTCGCCGACGCCGAGCAGCTGTTCCCCCTGCTCGGGGACCTCGACGCGCACCGGCTGCCGGTCCTGGTGCCCAACGAGCGCGGCCTGGGCCGCGCGCTCGCCCTGGGCGCCCGCCGGATCGCGGTGTTCGCCAGCGCCACCGAGTCGTTCGCCAAGGCCAACCTCAACCGCACGGTCGACGAGGCGCTGGCGATGTTCGCGCCCGTCGTGGAGCGGGCGAAGGACGCCGGGGTGCATGTGCGCGGCTACCTCTCGATGTGCTTCGGCGATCCCTGGGAGGGCCCGGTGCCCGTCGCGCAGGTGGTCAGGGTCTGCCGCGCGCTGACCGACCTCGGCTGCGACGAACTCAGCCTGGGCGACACCATCGGCGTCGCCACCCCCGGCCACGTCCACAAGCTGCTCACCTGCCTCAACGAGGCCGGTATGGCCACCTCCCGGCTGGGCGTCCACTTCCACGACACCTACGGCCAGGCACTCGCCAACACCCTCGCCGCGCTCCGGCACGGCGTCACCACCGTCGACGCCTCGGCGGGCGGCCTCGGCGGCTGCCCGTACGCCAAGAGCGCCACCGGCAACCTCGCCACCGAAGACCTCGTGTGGATGCTGCACGGCCTCGGCATCGAGACCGGGGTCGACCTGGAACGGCTGACCGCCACCTCCGTGTGGATGGCCGAAACCCTGGGCCGACCGAGCCCCTCCCGCACCGTCCGCGCCCTCTCCCACAAGGAGTGACCCCCATGTCCCTGGACCACCGCCTCCCCTCCGAGCTGGAAGACCTCCGGCGCACGGTCGAGGCGTTCGCGCACGACGTCGTCGCCCCGAAGATCGGCGATTTCTACGAGCGTCACGAATTCCCGTACGAGATCGTCCGCGAGATGGGCCGGATGGGCCTGTTCGGCCTGCCGTTCCCCGAGGAGTACGGCGGCATGGGCGGCGACTACCTCGCGCTCGGCATCGCCCTTGAGGAACTGGCCCGGGTCGACTCCTCGGTGGCCATCACCCTGGAGGCCGGCGTCTCGCTCGGCGCCATGCCGCTCCACCACTTCGGCACGGAGGAGCAGAAGCGCGAGTGGCTGCCGCGGATGTGCAGCGGCGAGCTGCTCGGCGCGTTCGGCCTGACCGAGCCCGACGGCGGCTCGGACGCCGGTGGCACCCGCACCACCGCGGTGCGCGAAGGCGACGAGTGGGTGATCAACGGCACCAAGTGCTTCATCACCAACTCCGGTACGGACATCACCGGCCTGGTCACCGTCACCGCCGTCACCGGACGCAAGCAGGACGGCCGCCCGGAGATCTCGGCGATCATCGTGCCGGCCGGCACTCCGGGCTTCACCGTCGCCGCCCCGTACTCCAAGGTCGGCTGGAACGCCTCCGACACCCGCGAGCTGTCCTTCTCCGACGTCCGCGTACCGGCCGCCAACCTCCTGGGCGAGGAGGGCCGCGGCTACGCCCAGTTCCTGCGCATCCTCGACGAGGGCCGGATCGCCATCGCGGCGCTGGCCACCGGTCTCGCGCAGGGCTGCGTCGACGAGTCGGTGAAGTACGCCGGGGAGCGGCACGCCTTCGGAAAGCCGATCGGCAGCAACCAGGCGATCCAGTTCAAGCTCGCCGACATGGAGATGCGCGCCCACACCTCCCGGCTGGCCTGGCGTGATGCCGCGTCCCGCCTGGTGCACGGCGAGCCCTTCAAGAAGGAGGCCGCCATCGCCAAGCTGTACTCCTCGGAGATCGCCGTCACCAACGCCCGTGAGGCCACCCAGATCCACGGCGGCTACGGCTTCATGAACGAGTACCCGGTCGCCCGTATGTGGCGCGACTCCAAGATCCTGGAGATCGGCGAGGGCACGAGCGAGGTCCAGCGGATGCTGATCGCACGGGAGTTGGGGGTGTAGCGAGCGCTCCACGGCCGGCCCGGCGCTCCCGGGCCGGCCCGGCAGGGGCCCTCCGCCCTGCCGCGGCCCGGGGGCGGCTCGGCGGGGCGCCTGCCGACGCCCCGCCGTTCAGCTCATTTCGCGGGCCACGGCACCTCCGGCGCCCGGTAGTACCCGATGCCCATGGCGTCCCAGCGGGGCCCCTGGGCGGCCAGCCTGACCTTGTACGTCTCCCAGTCGTGCGTCGACGCCGGCGACCAGCCCAGCTCGGCGATGCCCGGCAGGCGGGGGAAGGCCATGTACTCGATGTGCGCGGAGGTCGAGAGCGTCTCGGACCACAGGGGCGCCTCGACGCCGAGGATCGACTCCGGCGGCGCGCCCTGGAGGTAGCTGCCGGGGTCCCAGTCGTAGGAACGCTTGGTGTCGACATACCCGGCCCAGGACAGACCCAGCGGCGTGTTCTTGTCGTACTTCATGTCGAGGTAGGCGCGGTCGGCGGGCGAGAGGATCAGCGGGGTGCCGTTCCTGGCGGCCGCGGCGACCTGCTCGCGCTCCGCCGCGCCGGTCGCGTCGTAGCCCCAGTACTGCGCGACGGCGCCCTTCGCCGGGTGCGCGCCGGTCAGCTGGTGCCAGCCGATCACCTTCTTGCCGTACTTGGCGACCACCGGCTGGACCTTGTCCATGAAGGCCACGTAGTCCGCATGGCTGGTGGAGTGGGCCTCGTCGCCGCCGATGTGGATCGAGGGGCCGGGGGTCATCGCCGCCAGCTCCCGGATGACGTCGTCGACGAAGTCGTACGTCCGGTCCTTCGGCACGCACAGCGAGCTGAAGCCGACCTGGGTGCCGGTGTAGAGGGGCGGGGCCACGCCGTTGCAGTTCAGCTCGGCGTAGGAGGCCAGCGCGGCGTTGGTGTGTCCCGGCATGTCGATCTCGGGGACGACCGTCAGGTACCGGTCGGCGGCGTAGTCGATGATCTCGCGGTAGTCCTCCTTGGTGTAGTAGCCGCCGGGACCACCGCCCACCTGGGTACTGCCGCCGTAGGTCGCCAGCTTCGGCCAGGACTTCATGGCGATCCGCCAGCCCTGGTCGTCGGAGAGATGCAGATGCAGCTTGTTGATCTTGTACATCGCCAGCTGGTCGATGTAGCGCTTGACCTTCTCGACGGTGAAGAAGTGCCGTGAGACGTCGAGCATCGCGCCGCGGTAGCCGTAGCGCGGCGAGTCCGCGATGGTGCCGCCCGCCACCTGCCAGGACGCGCGCTGCGCGCTCCGCGTCTCCAGGCTCGCCGGGAGCAGCTGCCGCAGGGTCTGCACGCCGTGGAAGAGGCCCGCGGGGCGCGCGGCGCTGATGGTGACCCCACGGCCGCCGGAGGTCAGCCGGTAGCCCTCCTCGCCGAGTCCCTTGGCGCCCCGGCCGCCGAGCCGCAGGACGATGCCGTCCCGGCCGTCCTTGGCGGTCACCGGGAGCGCGAAACCGGTGGCGGGCCGCAGCAGCCCCGCGAGGTAGCCGGCGACCTGACGCGCCTCACCCGAGCCGCCGGGGACGCGGATCACGGTCCGGCCGCCGATCGTGTAGGGATCGCCGCCGCTGTGCACCGACGCGGGCGCGGGGATCACCTGCCCCAGCGGCGTGGCGTCCCGGTCCGCGGCGGGCTGGGGCGGTACGGCGGCGGTTCCCATTCCCGCCGCCGCGGCCAACAGCAGCGAAAAGAGGAGTCTGCGTCGTCTCATCGACGGTCCCTTCGGCGAGCATCGTGCATGGATGGTGTGGAGGGCACCTTCTGCATGGCATGGAGCGACCGAACGGTGACCATGCGTACCGTGAGCCTCGGATCTGGTCAAGGTTTAGACCACTTTCCGGCCGCCATCTCGGGGACCTGCCCGATATCGGGCAGATTTCTTGCGTTCGCGCGCCCGGCCCCGCACTATCGACGAGTGCTCGATCGCCGCCCGTCCCATGAGGACCTCGTGGACCACCTGGTGCGCAGCACGCCGCTGCACCGCGGCGAAGCTGCCCGGGTGGTCCTGGACGTGCTCGCGTACTTCGACGAGACCACGGAGGGCTTCGTCCGCCGCAGACACCGCGAGCTGCAGTCCCAGGGGCTGCGCAACGAGGTGATCTTCGAGCGGATCGCCGACGAGCTGCCGCACCGCGCGGTGTCCCCGCCGTCACTCTCGATACGCCAGCTACGCCGCCTCGTGTACGGCTGACACGCCGGACGCGCGCGAACGCAGTCACCACGAACGCAGCAATGAACACTCGTCATCACGTTTCTCGGAGGGCCACAGTATGTGCGGGATCGTCGGATATATCGGCAAACGCGACGTTGCTCCCCTGCTCCTTGAGGGCCTGCAGCGCCTGGAGTACCGCGGCTACGACTCCGCCGGCATCGCCATCCACGCCAAGGCGGCCGGCAAGACCCCGGGCGGCCTGAAGACCGCCAAGGCCAAGGGCCGGGTCCGGGAGCTGGAGTCCCGGCTGCCGAAGCGGTTCGCGGGCAGCACCGGCATCGCGCACACCCGCTGGGCCACCCACGGCGCACCCACGGATGAGAACGCCCACCCCCACCTCGACACCGAGGGCAAGGTGGCGGTGGTCCACAACGGCATCATCGACAACGCCGCCGACCTGCGCGCCCGGCTGACCGCCGACGGGGTGGTCTTCGCCTCCGAGACCGACACCGAGGTGCTGGCCCACCTGATCGGCCGCTCCACCGCCACGAAGCTGGAGGAGCGGGTCCGCGAGGCGCTGCGCCACATCGAGGGCACCTACGGCATCGCCGTGCTGCACGCCGACTTCGCCGACCGCATCGTCGTCGCCCGCAACGGCTCCCCCGTGGTGCTGGGCATCGGCGAGCACGAGATGTTCGTCTCCTCCGACGTCGCAGCGCTGGTCTCGCACACCCGCCAGGTCGTCACCCTGGACGACGGCGAGATGGCCACCCTCAAGGCCGACGACTACCGCACCTACACCACCGAGGGCTCGCGCACCACGTCCGCCCCGGAGACCGTCGAGTACGCGGCCGAGTCGTACGACCTGGGCGGCCACGACACCTACATGCACAAGGAGATCTCCGAGCAGGCGGACGCGGTGGACCGCGCGCTGCGCGGGCGGATCGACGACCGGTTCTCCACCGTGCACCTGGGCGGCCTGAACCTCGACGCCCGCGAGGCGCGCGGCGTGCGCCGGGTGAAGATCCTGGGCTGCGGCACCTCCTACCACGCCGGCCAGATCGGCGCGCAGATGATCGAGGAGCTGGCCCGCATCCCCTCGGACGCCGAGCCGGCCTCCGAGTTCCGCTACCGCAACCCGGTCGTGGACCCCGACACGCTGTACGTGGCCGTCTCGCAGTCCGGTGAGACCTACGACGTGCTGGCGGCCGTCCAGGAGCTCAAGCGCAAGGGCGCGCGGGTGCTCGGCCTGGTGAACGTGGTCGGCTCGGCCATCGCCCGGGAGACCGACGGCGGCATCTACGTGCACGCCGGGCCCGAGGTCTGCGTGGTCTCCACGAAGTGCTTCACCAACATGGTGGTCTCCTTCGCGCTGCTCGCCCTGCACCTCGGCCGGATCCGCGACCTGTCCGTCGCGGACGGCAAGCGCGTCATCGACGGCCTGCGCAAGATCCCCGCCCAGATCACCGAGATCCTGGAGGGCGAGGCGGACATCAAGAAGCTGGCGGAGCTGTACGCCGACGCCAAGTCGATGATGTTCATCGGCCGGGTGCGCGGCTACCCGGTGGCGCGCGAGGCCTCGCTGAAGCTCAAGGAGGTCTCCTACATCCACGCCGAGGCCTACCCGGCGTCGGAGCTCAAGCACGGTCCGCTGGCCCTCATCGAGCCCGCGATGCCGACGGTCGCGATCGTCCCGGACGACGACCTGCTGGAGAAGAACCGCGCCGCGCTGGAGGAGATCAAGGCCCGCAGCGGCCGCATCCTCGCCGTCGCGCACCAGGAGCAGGAGAAGGCCGACCACACCATCGTGGTGCCCAAGAACGAGCCGGAGCTGGACCCGATCCTGATGGGTATCCCGCTGCAACTGCTCGCCTACCACACGGCGTTGACCCTCGGCCGGGACATCGACAAGCCGCGCAACCTGGCCAAGTCCGTCACCGTGGAGTAGATCCGGAATCCCCCCGGGGTCGGGAGCCGGCGGCTGCGCGCGAGCCACCGAACGCGCGCGGCAACCGGCTCCCTGTGCCGGCGTCGCCCGAACGCCGGCAGGATGCCGCCACCCCAGGAGCCGTCACCTCCCGGCCGGCAGCACGCCGTTGAACCGTGGCGCCGCCGCCGGCGGCCCGTACCGCGGCGCGCTCACGTGACGGCTTCCTACCCCTCACAAGCGCACAATCCACCTCTACGCATCAGTAGACACGACAAGCCCCCGACGAAGTGACGCGCACTCAGGCGGGGGCGGTGCGAGGGGAGTTGGCGGGGCCGGCCGCTCAGGGAATGACGATGACCGGGCGCTGCGCGCGGCGCGCCAGGCGCCCGGCGACCGACCCGAAGATCCGGCCGACGATGCCGTGCGTGGAGCCGACCACGATCGCGTCGGCCTCGTACTCCTGGCCGACCTCCTCCAGCTCGTGGCAGATGTCCCCGCCGCGCTCGACGAGGATCCACGGCACCTCGGTGAGGTGATCGGCGCACGCGAGCTCCAGCCCGAGCACTTCCGTACGGTAATCCGGCACGTCCACGAAGACCGGGGGCTCACAGCCCGCCCAGACGGTCGTCGGCAGCCGATTGGCCACATGGACGATGATCAAGCCGGAGCCGAGGCGCCGGGCCATACCGATTGCATACGCCAACGCCCGCTCGCTCGACATGGAGCCGTCGAAGCCGACCACGACGCCGTGCTGGAAGGCGGGGTCGCAGGAGTGGCGTGTCTCTTCCACCGCTTCCAGGCCCGCCAGAGGATCGGCGACCTGCTTGCGGTCCGCGGGTTCGGGGATTTCGTGACCGGCCATGGGTGTCTCGGCGAGGACATCCTCTTGCGGAGGGGCGAACGGGGAACGGCGATTGACTTGATCCGGCAGTTGACTGAGCTGGCTCGATGGCGGAGCGCGAGCCATAGTTCAATGAGGAACAATACGACTGGGAATCACCTTCCCAACCTGATACCCCAAGAGTACGGCGCCACCCCTCCGCTGCCCAGAGCCTTCCGCGGACACAGTGGCCCGCCCACGGCGACCCCGGGCCTCGAACGTTCCCCGGAGCATGCCGGAGCGTGGCGCGGATGGCAATGCCCCGCCCTGCCCCCGTACGTACCCCTCGCGGTGACCCATGATCGCCGGAGACGTTGTAGTAGCTGCCTGCGTGAAGGGAGCACGACGTGCCCGTGCCGTCCGAGAGATCACCCGACCCAGTGAGCGACGTGGTGCGCTGGGGGGCCTTCAGCTGCGCGCTGGTCCCCTTGGTCCTCCTCGTGAGCGGCACCTCCCTGGCCGGCGCGCTCGGCGCCGCCGCCGGTCTTGCGGTCGTGACCTGCGCCTGCCGCGCCCTGCTGCGGCAATCCGAACGGACCGCCGCCCGGGTGCTCACCGAGGACACCGGACGACACCGGTACAGAAGGGTGGAAAACCGGACGGCGGCGCATGGGGGCGGACGGCATTCAGGGCGGCGTACGCCGGTCGATTAAGGCGTCCGCAAGTCTGCGCGCGACCGTTTTCAGCCAACTTCCGGCCGGGTCCACTCCCTTGCCCCCACCACCCCACAACCCTGGTGTGAGCAGGGAGGAAAGGACCGCTGGGCATGGTTGTGCCCTACGGCGAGCGGGCAGAGCCGAGACGCGTACTTCCCATGCAGGCCCGACGAGTGGAACGCTTCGTGATCGAATGCTTCGCGCCAAGTTGCCATATCGACATACCAGCGAGTGGTGAACTTGGCACTCCATCCTCACGGGACACAGTAGATTCGATCTTGGTAGTTACGGCGGGGGAACTGTGCAGTACCGAGAGGGCGAGACGACCGAGGGGGGCTTAAGTGCCATGAGCCAGGACTCCGCTGCCGTACCAGATGCCGCACGCAAGCTCGCCGCCCGACGACGCCGCGAAATAGTCGCGGTGCTCCTCTTCAGCGGCGGCCCCATTTTCGAGAGCTCCATTCCGCTCTCGGTCTTCGGCATCGACCGCCAGGACGCAGGCGTTCCGCGGTACCGGCTGCTTGTTTGCGCCGGCGAAGACGCACCTTTGCGCACGACCGGGGGGCTCGAACTTTCGGCCCCCTACGGGCTGGAGGCGATCTCCCGTGCCGGGACGGTCGTCGTACCGGCCTGGCGCTCCATCACCCAGGCCCCGCCGCCCGCCGCGCTCGACGCGCTGCGCCGCGCGCATGAAGAAGGGGCCAGGATCGTCGGGTTGTGCACGGGGGCATTCGTCCTCGCCGCGGCCGGACTCCTCGATGGCCGCCCCGCAACGACCCATTGGATGTACGCGCCGACGCTCGCCAAGCGTTATCCGTCCGTCCATGTGGACCCCCGCGAGCTCTTCGTCGACGACGGCGACGTGCTCACCTCCGCGGGGACGGCGGCGGGCATCGACCTGTGTCTGCACATCGTGCGGACCGACCACGGCGCGGACGCCGCGAACGCGCTGGCGCGCCGGCTCGTCGTACCGCCCCGCCGCACCGCGTCCGACCTCGGGCACCAGCGCTACCTCGACCGGTCATTACCGGAGGAGATCGGCGCCGACCCGCTCGCCGAGGTCGTCGCCTGGGCGCTGGAGCACCTCCACGAGCAGTTCGACGTGGAGACCCTGGCCGCCCGCGCCTACATGAGCCGGCGCACCTTCGACCGGCGCTTCCGTTCCCTGACCGGGAGCGCTCCCCTGCAGTGGCTGATCACCCAGCGGGTGTTGCAGGCCCAGCGACTGCTGGAGACCTCCGACTATTCGGTGGACGAGGTCGCGGGGCGCTGCGGATTCCGGTCGCCGGTCGCCCTGCGCGGCCACTTCCGGCGACAGCTGGGCGCCTCGCCCGCGGCCTACCGCGCGGCCTACCGTGCGCGTCGTCCGCAGGGTGGCGGGTCCGATTCCGCGCTGCGGCCGGAGCGGGGCGAGCGTGCGGCGCCGGGATCCGGCGGTTCGGAGCGGTTCCCCGCCGCCGCGGTGGCCGGTCACGGGCAGACGCCCGCACTGGCGGCCGCAGAAGCGGGCGAACAGGGCGAAGCGGGCAAGCCGCGTTCCGACGCCTTCGCCTCACGACTGCCGGAAGCACCCGTCGGCAGGGGTGCCGGACGCCCCGTGCTCCCCAGCCAGCGTGAGCGCCCCGTAGGGTGAGGCGTATGAACGATCGCATGGTGTGGATCGACTGCGAGATGACCGGACTCTCGCTGGCGAATGACGCGCTCATCGAGGTGGCCGCACTGGTCACCGACTCGGAGCTGAATGTGCTGGGCGACGGGGTGGATGTGGTGATCCGCCCCCCGGCCGAGTCGCTGACCACCATGCCGGAGGTGGTGCGCCAGATGCACACCGCCTCCGGGCTGCTGGAGGAGCTGGACGGCGGTACGACGCTGGAGGCCGCTCAGGCGCAGGTGCTCGCTTACATCAAGAAGCATGTGCCGGAGCCGGGGAAGGCCCCGCTGTGCGGGAACTCCGTCGGCACGGACCGCGGCTTCCTGCTGCGCGACATGCCGACCCTGGAGAGCTACCTCCACTACCGGATCGTCGATGTCTCGTCCGTGAAGGAGCTGGCCCGGCGCTGGTTCCCGCGGGCCTACTTCAACAGCCCGGACAAGAGCGGCAACCACCGGGCGCTGGCGGACATCCGCGAATCCATCGCGGAACTGCGCTACTACCGGGAAGCGGTCTTCGTGCCGCAGCCCGGTCCCGACTCGGACACCGCCAAGGCCATCGCCGCCAAGCACGTCCTGCCCGCCGAACCGCAGTCCGCGGCGGAGTGACGCGGCCGGGGACTCCTCCCCGGCGCACCGCCGGCCACGCCTCGTGGGCTCCCCCGTGGGGGGGGGGGGGGGGGGGGGGGCGGGGGGGGGGGGCCCGGGCGGGGGGGGGCGCGGGGGCGGGGGGGCGCGCGCGGGGGGGGGGGGGGGGCGGCCGGGCGGGGCCCCCCCCCCCCGCCCCCCCCCGCCCCCGCGGGGGGGGCCCCCCGGGGGCCCCCCCCCGGCGCGGCGGGCCGCCCCCCCCCCCACGGGGCTGTCCGGGCCCTGACGGGGGAAGCCGCCCGGCGGGCGGTCTGCGGACGCCTCGTGACGGACCCGCAGGCCCGGCCCCCGAACCGCGAGACACGCCCGTGGTCCCGGGCCGCGAAACCTGGGAGCGAGCACCCCTCGGGACCCTGTACACTTTTTCTCAGCCGGTGGGGAAAAAGAACCACACAGCACCGGTCATGGTGGGTATAGCTCAGCTGGTAGAGCACCTGGTTGTGGTCCAGGATGTCGCGGGTTCAAGTCCCGTTACTCACCCCACTGTCAAGGCCCCCGACTTCGGTCGGGGGCCTTGCTGTTTCTCCGGGCACGCCGCTCCGGGCGCTCTCCGCTCCGGCCACTCCCCCGGCACCGCTAACTGCCGGCGCCGCCGCGGGCCGCGGCCGGTCGAGCGCACGGTGCGTCAGTAGGCGACGGTGAAGCGCTCACCGAGGTGGCGCGGCCGCTCGATCTCGTCGAGGACGGCGACGGCGTAGTCCTCGGTGGAGATTCGGCTCACGCCGTCCGCGTCGACGATCAGTTCGTCGGTGGCCGTGCGGTAGCTGCCGGTGCGCTCGCCGGGCTCGATGGTGGCGGCCGGGCTGAGGTTGGTCCAGCGCACGTCGGAGACGGTGCGGTAGTGCTCGAGCGCGTCGCCGTGCGCGTGCATGATCTGCAGCAGGAACTCGGGGAGACCTTCCGCGTCCCAGACCTGCTTGCCGTCGGGGGTGCGCAGCGAGCCGGCGCCGCCGACGGTGATCAGGCGGGGTGCCACGTCACCCAGGGTGCGCAGCCCTGCGACGAGGGACTCGGCCGCGGGTGCGATGGTGGCGAGGTGGCCCGGACCGTCGCCGCCGCCGACCGCGCTGACCAGGACGTCCTGCCCCTTGGCCGCCGCGGCGACGGAGGCCGGGTCGAGGATGTCGCCGGTGGTCACGGTCAGCTCGGGGTGGGTCGTGGTGATCTTCGCGGGATCGCGGACGACCGCGGTCACCCGGTGGCCGCGCCGCAACGCCTCCTGCAGGATGCGGCTGCCGATGGTGCCGTTGGCCCCGAACAGAGCGATCGTGGACATGGTGGGTCTCCCAGGTGTTCCGTGCGTCCGGTGAGGACTTCCGTTTTCGGTCATCAGCCTCGCTGATGTCTTCTACGCTAGGGTCATCAGCTGGACATTTCGGGGTACCCAGGAGACGGGTGATGGTTAAAAACCGACAGCGGAGCGGGGAGCCGGTCACCGAGATCCCGGAGGTGGCGTTCTCCGCGCCGGCCGGGCGGCCCGCGGGTGTGGAGGTGATGACGCTCGCCGAGCTGCGCGAGCGCGCCGACGCCTGCGGGCTGTCCACACCGCACCGCCCCGGGTTTCACCATCTGCTGGCCCTGAGCAGCGGCCGGCTGACGCACAGCGTCGACTTCCGCGAGCACCACCTCACCCCGGGTGATCTGCTTTGGTCGCGTCCCGGGCAGGTCCAGCACTTCGGCGACCTGACCCGGGCGGAGGGGCTGCTGGTGCTCTTCGAGGCCACCTTCCTCGACCCGGCCACCGCGGCCGCCGCCCGGATCGAGGACTGGTACGGGCCGGCCGTACGCCGCCCCGAGGGGGCCGCGGCGCGAGCGCTGGAGGAGGCGATGCGACAGCTGCACCGCGAGTTCGGCGCCCTGGGCGGGTTGCCGCTGGAGGTGCATCTCGAGGTGCTGCGGCATCTGCTGGCCGTGCTCGTGCTGCGGGCCGCGCATCCGGCCGGAGCGGTGGACACCGACAGGGAGGGGGCCTGTGAGGTGAGCGAGACCTATTTGCGCTTCCGGGACGCGGTGGAAAGGGAGTTCACCCGCAGCCGACGGGTCGCGGACTACGCACGGTCACTGGGCTACGCACCGCGCACCCTCTCCCGCGCGACCGAGGCCGCCGCCGGAGTCGGGGCGAAGGAGTTCATCGACCGCCGGGTGGTGCTGGAGGCGAAGCGGCTGCTGGCGCACGGTGACCGGTCGGCGGCCCGGATCGCGGACCGGCTGGGCTTCGCCGACGCGACCAACTTCAGCAAGTTCTTCCAGCGGCGGGCGGGCACCACCCCCATCGCCTTCCGGGCGGCGGTCCGGGGCGGCGCGGTGGCCGCCGGCTCTCCGGACTGACCGGATGCCCGCCGCTCAGGCCGAGGATCTGAGCACCAGCTCGGTGGGGAGCACCAACCGGGCCCCTGGCGAGTGGCGTTCGGCGATCTCACCCAGCAGGGCCCGCACCATCGCGCGGCCCATCTCCTCGATCGGCTGACGGACGCTGGTCAGCGGCGGCTCCATGTGGCGGGCGACCGGGGAGTCGTCGAAGCCGACCAGCGCGACATCGTCCGGGACCCGCCGGCCGCGCTCGCGCAGTACCGCGCGGGCCCCGGCGGCCATCACATCGGAGGCGGCGAACACCGCGTCCAGACCCGGATTGCGGTCCAGCAGATCAGCCATGGCGCGCCGGCCGCCCTCCTCGGTGAAGTCGGCGTGGGCGATCAGGGGTGGGGCGGGGTGGCGGTGGGCCGCGGCGGCCAGGGCCTGGCGGTAGCCGTCCAGGCGGCAGCGGGCGACGTACATGTCCAGCGGCCCGGTGATGGTGGCTATGGTGCGGCGGCCGGTGGCGAGGAGGTGCTCGGTGGCGGCCCTGGCTCCGCCGGCGTTGTCGGAGTCGACGTACGGCATGGATTCCCGGGCGGCGCGGCGGCCGCTGAGCACCGCCGGCAGGGCGAGCCGCTCCAGCAGGGCGGGGAGCGGATCGTCGGCGTGCACCGAGAGCAGCAGGACGCCGTCGACGCGGTGCGCGGTGAGGAACTGGCCCAGCCTGCGGCGCTCCTGGGGGGTGCCTATCAGGGTGAGCAGCAACTGGTACTCGGTAGCGGCGAGTTCGGCACTGACGCCGCGGATGATGCCGGAGAAGTAGGGCTCGGCGAACAACCGGGTCTCGGGCTCGGGGATGACCAGGGCGAGCGCGTCGGTGCGGTTGGCGGCCAGCGCGCGGGCGGCGCGGTTGGGGACGTAGCCCAGCTCGGCGACCGCGCGCTCGACGGCCTCGCGGGTGGCGGGGCGGACGCGGGGCGAGCCGTTGATGACGCGGGAGGCGGTGCCGCGACCGACGCCCGCGCGGGCCGCCACGTCCTCCAGGGTGGGGCGGCCCGTGCGCCGCCTGCCGTACGCCGCCACTGCCATGCTGACCGCCTCCGGGTTCCGGGACCGCGCCGAGCCGCAGCGGCCCCGCGCCACCCGGCGCGCGCTGCGTTCTTTCATTGAACACCGGAGCACTGACAGGGCGTGGGCCGGGTGTACCGCTCGGTAAGCGGCCATCGGCCAACTCCGGCCAGAGTCAAACGAGTTGACGCGCACTCCCTTGACAGCGCGCAGCGATGCGGTGACTCTTCAACTCATCACGGCTGGGAGCGCTCCCAAGGTATCGGATCCCTTCATCTCTCGTACGCACACCGTACGCGTCAGGGCACCAGGAGGACGCACATGCGCAGCGGTTCCACCCCACCACGCAAGCTGGTGATCCTCACCACCGTCGCCGCTCTGGGCGCCGCACTGCTCGCCGGCTGCGCCGACGACTCCGCCGGCGGCGACGACGGGGGCGAGACCACCGTCACCGTCGGCACCTTCGGCGTCTTCGGTTATCAACAGGCCGGTCTTTACAAGGAATACGAGAAGCTGCACCCCGGCGTGAAGATCAAAGAGAATGTGATCGAGCGCAACGACGCCTACTATCCGCAGCTGCTCACCCACCTCGCCGCGGGCAGCGGCCTGTCCGATGTGCAGGCCATCGAGGTCGGCAACATCAACGAGGTGGTCACCACCCAGGCCGACAAGTTCGAGGACCTCTCCCACGCCAAGGGTGTCGACAAGAGCCGCTGGCTGGACTGGAAATGGGCTCAGGCCACCACCGAGGACGGCAGGACGGTGGGGCTCGGCACCGACATCGGCCCCACCGCGATGTGTTACCGCAAGGACCTGTTCCGTGGGGCGGGGCTCCCCACGGAGCGCGAGCAGGTCGGCAAGCTGTGGGCCGGCGACTGGCAGAAGTACGTCGACACCGGCGCCGCGTACATGAAGAAGGCCCCGGAAGGGACGGTCTTCATGGACTCGGCGGCGGGGCTGTTCTCCGCCGTCTACAACGGCTACGCGGAGCGGTTCTACGACTCCGGCGGCAAGCTGATCCACCGGAACAGCCCCGCAGTGAAGACCGCCTGGTCGCTGGCGGTCCGTGCGGCGGAGGACAAGATGACCGCCCGGCTCAAGCAGTTCGAGAAGCCCTGGGACCAGGCGTTCGCCAACGGCAGGTTCGCGACGGTGGCCTGCGCTCCCTGGATGCTCGGCTACATCAAGGAGAAGGCCGGCGCGGCGGCCGAGGACAAGTGGGACGTCGCCCCCGCCCCCAGGCCGGGCAACTGGGGCGGCTCGTTCATCGGTGTGCCCAAGGCGGCGAAGCACAAGGCCGAGGCCGTGAAGCTGGCGGTCTGGCTGAGCGCCCCGGAGCAGCAGGCCAAGGTCTTCGCCGCGCAGGCCAGCATCCCCAGCACCCCGGCCGCCTACGACCTGCCCGAAGTGAAGAACGCCAGGAACCCCTACTTCGGCGACGCCCCGACCGGCATGATCTTCTCCGCCGCGGCCAGGGACATCCCGACGCTGGTGCTCGGCCCCAAGGACCAGCAGATCGGCAATGCCTTCACGGATGTCGGCATTCTGCAGGTCGAGCAGCAGGGCAAGTCTCCCGCGGCCGGCTGGCGCGCGGCGCTCAAGGAGGTCGAAAGCGCGGTGGACGGGTGACCGGCACCGCCGTAGGAGCCTGCGCGGAACCGGCGGCGGACCACAAGGAGGCCCGCCGCCGTGCCCGGCGAAGTCGCCGCTACCGCTGGGACGTGCGCTACAGCCCCTACGCCTTCATCGCACCGTTCTTCCTCTTCTTCGTCGCCTTCGGGCTCTTTCCGCTCCTCTATACGGGGTGGGCCTCGCTGCACCGGGTGGAGCTCTCGGCGCCCGGTGACATGGAGTGGGCCGGGCTGCACAACTACACCCGGCTGCTGGAGGACGAGTTCTTCTGGAACGCGCTGCGCAACACCTTCACCATCGGGGTGCTGTCGACCGTGCCGCAGCTGCTGATGGCCCTCGGTCTCGCGCATCTGCTCAACCACCGGCTGCGCGGTTCGTCCTTCTTCCGCGTCGCCCTGCTGACCCCGTACGCCACGTCGGTGGCAGCAGCGACGCTGGTGTTCGTGCTGCTCTTCGGGCGGGACTACGGGATGATCAACTGGGCGCTCGGGGCGGTCGGCTTCGAGCCCGTCGACTGGCAGAGCGGCACCCTGGCCTCACAGCTCGCCGTCTCCTCGATCGTGATCTGGCGCTGGACGGGCTACAACGCTCTGATCTATCTGGCCGCGATGCAGGCGATCCCCCGGGATCTGTACGAGTCCGCGGCCCTGGACGGCGCCGGCAGCGGCCGGCAGTTCCTCCATGTGACCGTGCCCTCGCTCCGGCCGACGATCCTCTTCACGGTCGTCGTCTCCACGATCGGCGCGATGCAGCTCTTCGGCGAACCACTGCTCTTCGGCGGCTCCGCCGGCCACAAGGGCGGCGCCTCGCACCAATTCCAGACCCTGGGCCTCTATCTCTACGACCAGGGCTGGTTCAACTTCCATCTCGGCCGGGCCTCCGCCGTCGCCTGGGCGATGTTCCTGATCCTGCTGCTGATCGCCGCGGTGCATCTGCTGATCGCGCGGCGGCTGCGCAGGGATCGGTGAGGAGACACTGTGCTGCTCAAGGCCGAGGCAAGCGAGCACCGGGACGGGCCGCGGCAACCGGTCCTGCCGACAGACGGGAAACGGCGGGGCCGCCGGCGCACCGGCGGTCGTCGGACGGGCGGACGGCGCGGGGGCGACGAGGGCAGCCGGGCCCTGCGCGGCGGACCGCTCACCCTCGCCGTGCTGACGCTGTTCAGCGTCGGTTCGCTCTTCCCGCTGGTGTGGACGGCGATCGCCGCCTCCCGCGACAGCGGCCGGCTCGCCCGGACACCGCCGCCGTTCTGGTTCGGCTCCGGCCTGCTGAAGAATCTGGGGACTGCCTGGACCGACGCCAACATGGGCCTGGCGCTGGCCAATACGACGGTGGTGGCCGGCACCATCGCACTGGGCACCGTGCTCTTCTCGACGCTCGCCGGCTTCGCCTTCGCCAAACTGCGGTTCCGGCTGAAGAACCTGCTGTTGATGCTGGTCATCGGCACGATGATGATCCCGCCGCAACTCGGTGTCGTACCGCTGTTCATGACCATCGCCGAGCTGGAGTGGACCAATCACCTGCAGGCGGTGATCCTGCCGACGCTGGTGAGCGCCTTCGGGGTGTTCTTCATGCGGCAGTACCTGATCCAGGCGCTTCCGTCGGAGCTGGTCGAGGCCGCGCGGGTGGACGGCGCGAGCAGCCTGCGGGTGGTGTGGCACATCGTCCTGCCGGCCGCCCGCCCCGCGATGGCCGTCCTGGGGATGCTGACCTTCGTCCAGGCATGGAACGACTTCTTCTGGCCGATCATCGCGCTCACCCAGGAGAACCCCACCGTGCAGGTCGCGCTGACCGGCCTGGGCCGCGGCTACGTCCCCGACCAGGCCGTGATCATGGCGGGCGCGCTGCTGGGCACCTTGCCGCTGCTGCTCGCGTTCGTGCTCTTCGGCCGGCAGATCGTCGGCGGAATCATGCAGGGCGCGGTCAAGGGGTGAGGTGTCCGCCCCCTCGGCTCCCCCGCCCTCTCCTTCCTCCTTCTCCCCTGCTTTCCCCTGCTTCCCTGCTGGCCCTCGCCCTGTCGCCACCCCCTCGGGTCGCCGGGCGTCCCGTCCCTGACACCGAACAGGAGCACCTCATGACCCATCGCTTTCCCCCTGGCTTCCTGTGGGGCTCGGCCACCGCCGCGTACCAGGTCGAGGGGGCGGCGCGGGAGGGCGGCCGCACCCCTTCGATCTGGGACACCTTCGCCCACACCCCCGGAAAGGTCCTCGCCGGCGACACCGGTGACATCGCCGTCGACCACTTCCACCGCAGCTCCGAGGACGTGGCCCTGATGGCCGAACTCGGGCTGAGCGCCTACCGCTTCTCCGTCTCCTGGTCCCGGGTGCAGCCCACCGGCCGCGGCCCCGCCCTCCAGCGCGGCCTGGACTTCTACCGGCGGCTGGTCGACGACCTCCTCGACAACGGGATCAGCCCGATGCTCACCCTCTACCACTGGGACCTGCCCCAGGAGCTGGAGGCCGACATCCATGGCGGGTCCGCCGCCGGGGGCGGTTGGCCGCACCGGGACACGGCCTACCGCTTCGCCGACTACGCGGCGATCGTGGCCGAGGCGCTGGGCGACCGCGTGGAGTTGTGGACGACCCTCAACGAGCCGTGGTGCAGCGCCTTCCTCGGCTACGCGTCGGGCGTGCATGCTCCGGGACGTACGGATCCGGTCGCCGCCCTGCGCGCCGCGCACCACCTCAACCTCGCGCACGGTCTCGCCGCCCGGACACTGCGCGAGACGCTGCCGGCCCGCGCCGACATCATGATCAGCCTCAACCCCGCGGTGGTGCGGGCGCGTTCGTCCGCGCCTGCCGACGTCGATGCTCAGCGGCAGATCGACGCGCTGGCGACGCGTATCTTCACCGGGCCGCTGCTGCACGGTGCGTATCCGGACGACCTGCTCGCGGACACCGCACCCCTCACCGACTGGTCGTTCGTGCACGACGGCGATCTGGCCATCGCCCACCACCCCCTCGACGCGCTGGGCATCAACTACTACACACCGTCATTGGTATCAGGCAGCACCGACAACGCCCCTCCGCGCCATGACGGCCACGGCGCCGGCAGCCGATCGCCGTGGGCGGGCGCCGAGCACGTCGCCTTCCACCAACCGCCGGGCGAGCGCACCGAGATGGGCTGGTCCATCGATCCGTCGGGCCTTTACGACCTGCTGTTGCGCTTCCACCGCGAGGCCCCGGGCCTGCCCCTTCACATCACCGAGAACGGCGCCGCCTTCGACGACAAGCCCGACGCCGAGGGAGCAGTGCACGACCCGGAGCGCATCGCCTACCTGCGCGGCCACCTCCTCGCCGCCCACCGGGCGCTCGCTGCGGGCGTCGATCTGCGCGGGTACTTCCTGTGGTCGCTGCTGGACAATTTCGAGTGGTCCTACGGCTACAGCAAACGATTCGGCGCGGTGTACGTGGACTTCCCGACGCAGACGCGTACGCCGAAGTCCAGCGCCCGGTGGTACGCAGGGGTGGCCCGCGCCAACGCGCTGCCGGACAGCTGACGGACCGTGGCGCCCCGGGCAGGACGACGGGGCGCAGCGGGTGGGGGAATGCCGCTGCGCCCCGTCCGGGGGCTGCCGGGGAACGCCCGGCAGCACGGGATCAGCCGGTGTACGCCCCGAACGCCTTGGTGAAGTCCAGCGGACCCTGCTCGATCGAGCTGCAGGTCGGCTGCGCGGAGTTCGACGCGCGGCCCTCACATGCCTTGTCGCGGGTCGAGGACCACATCGACAGCCAGCCCAGGTGCTTGTCCTGGGCGAACTTCACCAGCTCGGTGGCGTCATCGACCTTGAAGACCTCGTTCTGGACGTCGTTGACGCCGATCATCGGGGTCACGGCGACGGTCTTCCAGGCGTCCGCTTCGCTCAGCCCGAGGGCCTCCTTGATCTGCGCCTGGGTGGCGGTGGCGGCCTTGGTGGCGTAGGTGCCCATGTCCCCGTCGTAGGAAGGGCCGTAGTCCATCGCCATGATGTTGACGGCGGAGATGTCGACGCCGTTCTTCTTGGCGTCAGCGACGAGCTTCACGCCGTCCGGGGTCAGCCCCTCCGGCATCACCGGCAGGGTGAAGGAGACATCCAGGTCCGGGTGCTTTTTCTGCAGCTGGGCGATGGCCTGGGCGCGGCGGGTGTTGGCCGCGGTGTCGGGAAGCGCGCCGCCCTCGATGTCGAAGTCGACCTTCTTGAGCTCGAACCGGTCGATGACCTTGCCGTAGGCGGCGGCCAGTTCGTCGGCGGACCCGCAGGCCAGCCCCAGCTCCGAGCCGTTGGCGCCGCCGAAGGAGACCCGGACGTCGCCGCCCGCCGCCCGCAGGTCGGGTATCTGCTTGGCGACGGGGTCGTCGTCCAGCGCGCCGGAGCCGCCCCACTTGGGGTCGCAGCCGCCGCCGGAGGTGATGAACGCGAGGTTGAAGTTCTTCACCCCGGTCTTCTCGGCCGTGCCGAGGAGGTCGTAGGCGGGGGCGAGGGAGGTGTCGACGAACGGGGCGAAGGCGGCGGACGCCTTCGCGGTGCCGGCGTCGCCGCTGTGCGGTGCCTTGGTGGCCATGGCCGATCCGGTGACGGCGATCGCGCCGCCCGCCGCCACAGCGGCGGCCACGGCGGCGCCGATCAGCTTGGTGGTGCGGCTCATACGCCGGCGGTGTTCCGAGGAACTCATCTCGTGCCTGCCTGTCGTCACGTGGGGGGTATCGGGTGCTCCCGCACGCTAGCGACTGCGAAACGGACAATTACCCGTTTCCGTACGGCCGTTGGCGGACTTATGGACCTCTTAAGGCAGCGGAAGGGAGCGCTTAAGCGCGGGCGTCCCGCCGCCCTTCCGGCGGCTCGTCAAAGGCGCGCGTCCGCTCCCGGTATCCGGCAGCCATCCCAGGGCGCGCGCCGTCGCGGCAGCCGTCAGACCCGGCTCGCCGCCCGCTTGCCACGGCTGCCGAGCGTGCGCCGCAGGCGGTGCCCGCGCCGCTCTCCATGGCGTGCGCGGCGGTCGTCAAGCGCCAGCCAGACCCGCACCTCGGTGCCGCCCAGGACCGAGCGGCCGATGCGCACATCACCGCCGGTCGACTCGGCCAGCCGCCGCACGATGTCGAGCCCGAGGCCGGTGGAGCCGTCCCCGCCGCCGCCGTGACCGCGCCGCAGCGCCGCGTCCGGGTCGGGGATGCCTGGCCCGGCATCCGAGACCAGCACGATCACCGCTTCCTCTGCGTTGTGGACGTCCACGGCGAAGGCCGTGCCCTCGGGGGTGTGCCGGAAGACGTTGCCGAGCATCGCGTCCAGCGCCGCGGTGAGATCGGGCCGTGCGACGGGGACGCGTACCGGTCGGTCGGCACCGGCCACGCGCACGGTGCGCCCCTCGTCCTCGGCGAGCGCCGACCAGAAGCCCATCCGCTCGCGGATCACCTCGGCCGCGTCGCAGCCGGCCGCCGCCGCGGCCTGCTGTGTCTGCGCCTTCTGTTCGCGTGCGGTGCGGATGATCTGGTCGACCTCGCGCTCCAGCTGCTCGACGGCGGCTCTGGTCTGCTCGGCGGCCGGGCCGTCACCGAGCGAGGCGGCGTTCAGCCGGAGCACGGTCAGCGGTGTCCGCAGCCGGTGCGAGAGGTCGGCGGCCAGCTCACGCTCGTTGGCCAGCAGCTGGACGACCTGGTCGGCCATGGAGTTGAAGGCGACCGCCGCGGACCGCAGCTCCTTGGGTCCGTCCTCCGGGACGCGGACGCCCAGTTCACCCTTGCCCAGGTCGTGCGCGGCGCCGGCCAGCCGTTCGGCGGGCCGCACCATCCGGGTGCCGAGGCGGTCGGCGACGGCGACCGAGCCGACGATGAGCGCGAGCCCGACGCCGGCGAGGACCACCCAGGAGGTCGTGACGCCGTTGGTGAGGGCGTCATCGGGGACGTAGACCTCGACGACGGCGATACCGGACGCCACAGCGGTCGGCTGGAGCAGCGAGGAGCCGCCGGGTACCGGTGAGATGGAGGCCCGGCCGAGCCGGGCCGCGGAGGCGACATCCTCGGGTGCGGCCCGCCGGGAGCCGATCTCGGCGGGCTTGCCGCCCTTGGCGCCGGGCGGCACATGCACCCCGATCCGGCCACCTGCGCCGGTCTCGGCGCTGGCGACGGCCCGCTCCAGCTGGGCGCGGTCGGAGGTGATGGCGAGCACCGGGCCGATGGTGGCGGCCTGCCGCTCGGCGTTGGAGAACGCGCGGTCGCGCGCCATCTCCTTGACGACGAGCCCGAGCGGAACGGCGAAGGCGACCACGACCATGGCGGTGACGGCCAGGGCCACCTTGACCAGGGCCCATCTCACAGCGGGGGCTCCAGCTTCACGCCGACGCCGCGCAGGGTGTGCAGATAGCGCGGGTTCGCGGCGGTTTCACCCAGCTTCCTGCGCAGCCACGAGAGGTGGACGTCGATGGTCTGGTCGTCGCCGTAGGACTGCTGCCAGACCTCGGCGAGCAGTTCCCTGCGTGCCACGACGACGCCGGGGCGACCGGCGAGGAACGCCAGCAGGTCGAATTCCCTGCGGGTCAGGTCGAGTGCGGCCCCGTCCAGTTCGGCCTGCCGGCGCAGCGGGTCGATGGCGAGCCCGCCTACCCGGATCACTCGTGAGGGCGGTTCTGCGCCGGCCGTGGTGGCACGGGAGCGACGCAGTACGGCCGCCATCCGGGCCGAGAGGTGCTCCACGGAGAAGGGCTTGGTGAGGTAGTCGTCGGCGCCGTCGTTCAGCAGCCGGACGATTTCCGTCTCGTCGTCCCGCGCTGTGGCGATGATCACCGGTACGTCGGTGATCCCGCGCAGCATTTTCAGCGCCTCGGACCCGTCCAGGTCGGGCAGTCCCAGGTCGAGGATGACGACGTCGAAGCCGACGTGCGCCACCTCGCGCAGCGCCTCCAGAGCGGTGCCGACGCTCCGTACGGTGTGGGATGCCTCGGTCAGATGCCGGATGAGGGCCGAGCGTACGAACTGATCGTCCTCGACGACGAGCACACGAGCCATGGGCGGCACCGTACGCCATCCGAGCGGCTTTCCTTACCCGGGGTTGACGCCCGCGCGGCGGTTGACCGCGGTCACGGAGGGGCTGCGACCCGGCGGGCGGGTGGTGCAGTATGAGCCAAATGCAACGAGGACTGGTTCACGCCGCGGCCTGGACGCTGGCGACGGGCGCCGCGGTCACGCTGTCGTGGTTCGGCGTGCACACCGTGCTGTCCGGCACGGCGTACGACGCACCGCGCGCGCTGCCCCTCTCCGACCGGGCGCCCTCCGCGGGGAGCGGGCCGGACACCGATATTTCGCCGCGTTCCTCCTCCACCCACCGGCCGAAGCCGTCCGCTCCGTCCGACGAGGACGCCTCACCGTCGGACGCGAAGGCGTCGCAGCCGTCGGTGCCCTCCCATTCCGCGGGCGCCGGGTCGCGCGGGCCCTCCCCCACCTCGCCGGGAAGTTCGTCGCCGGCCGGGGGTGGCCAGATCAGGAGCTACTCCACACAGGGCGGCCGGGTCGTCTTCGACATGGGCACCGCTTCGGCCCAGCTGGTGTCGGCGACCCCGAACTCCGGCTGGGAGATGCAGGTGTGGAAGCAGGAGAAGTGGATCCGTGTGGACTTCACCGGCGGCGGCGCCCACACGTCCGTGATCTGCACCTGGAACGATCACCCGCCGACCGTGGTGACCAGCAACAACGCGACGTAGCAGGCGGTTTGACCTGCCTCCGCCCGTCGGGTGAGGAGAGGCGCCCCTCACCACGGGTGCGTTCGCGCCGCCTCAGTCGAAGACCTCCGGGGGCGGAGGCGGCGAGGCCACCGCGGTGTCGTCGGTGACCGCCGCCGCACCGCCGGTGAAGTCCAGCAGCGCCCGTCCGTGTTCGACCCGGCCCGCCTGCGGGTCGGTCGCCGCCCGCCGGGTCAGGTCGGCGAACGGCAGCTGTCCATCGGCCGCCAGCAGGATGGCGTTGCCGAAGCGCTTGCCGCGCAGGACGGCGGGGTCGGCGGTCAGGCACAGCTCCGGAAATATCGTATGGACGGTGGCGATCTGGCCCCGCAGGAACCGCAGCGGCGGCCCGTCCGCGAGGTTCGCCGCGTACCAGCCGCCCGGCCGCAGCGCCCGCCTGACCTCTCCCACGAACTCCGCACTGGTCAGATGCGCGGGCGTGCGGGCCCCGCTGAAGACATCGGCGATGATCAGGTCGGCCCAGCCGTCCGGGACCTTCGCCAGTCCCGCACGTGCGTCACCGCCGCGCACCCGGATCCGCCAGCCGCTCTCCAACGGCAGTACGCGGCGCACGAGTTGCACCAGCGGCGCGTCGATCTCGACGACCTGCTGTGTGGAGCGCGGACGGGTCGCCGCGACATAGCGCGCCATGGTCAGCGCACCGCCGCCCAGGTGCACGACCTGGAGCGGTTTGCCGGACGGCGCGGCCAGATCCACGAGGTGCCCGAGCCGACGCTGGTAGGCGAAGTCGAGGTACGCCGGGTCGTCGAGGTCGACATGGGACTGCGGGGCGCCGTCGATCAGCAGCGTGAAGCCGCGCGGCCGGTCACGGTCGGGGCGCAACTGCGCGAGCCCGCCGTCCACCGTCTCCTCGACGGTCTCCGGGCCGCCGCGCCCGCGCCTGTTTTTCGCCATACCCCCAGTATGGCGCCCGGTCCGGGAGCCGTATCCGCTGGTCAGCACCGGGGTACGGGCACCTGCTCACACGCACGGCGATGCGGTGGGCCGCCACGGCCGAAGTCGTGGACGGCCCACCGCTGTACAAGCTCACCGCGCCGGCCGGACACCCTCCCGGACCGGCGGCCGGATCACTTGTTGACGCAAGAGTTTCCGAAGGCCGGGTTCAGCAGCGCGAGGATGTTGACCGTGTTGCCGCACACGTTGATCGGGATGTGCACGGGAACCTGGACGACGTTCCCGCTCAGGAAACCCGGGGAGTGCGAGGCGCGGGCCTTGGCCGTCGCGCCGCCCTTGCCGCCCTTGTGGTGGTGGTGACCACCGTTGGTGGCCGATGCGACACCGGCGCCACCGATCACCATCGCGCACGTGACGGCAGCCGCCGAGGCGGTCTTGGCGAAGCGCTTCATCATCAATCTCCTTTCAGTTCACGAATGGGGCACCGCACTCAACGAGCGAATTACGGCATGGATGCGGGGCGTTCGGCCGTCCGGTAAAACGTTCTTCCGGACGCCGGCCCGCACACCGCCACCCTCCGCAGTCCGCTATTCCGACGATGGAATCCCGCACGGACTCACGGCGTGCCTCCCGCAATTTCCAACAGGCTTAATGTCAGAGTGCTCTCCTGTTTGACTGATAGAAGTCGGAGAGGAAGACATGCGGAAGTCGATGGGCCTCACCGGGCGTGGTGTCGTATGTGCGCTCGTGTCCGTGACACTGTCGGCCACCCTGTCTTCGGCGGCGGCGGCGCCGGCCCCCGAGGAATCCTCACGCATTCCCTTCGCGGAGCGCTACCGCGCCGTCCAGCACGGCGGGATCGCACGTGCGGCCAACTCCTCGATCACCTGCGGGGCGGCGGCGACCGGAACGGCCGCGCCCTGCTCGGGAGCCCAGCAGGGCGGCCCCGGCGTCAACGGCCATTACAGAATGGCGTATATCGACGTCGACTCCGACCCGAACACCTACAACTCCAGCAGCGCCGACCTGCGGTTGCCGGCCGACTCCCGGGTGAGTTACGCCCGGCTGTACTGGGGCGGCAATCTCCGGGTCGGTGAGCAGAAGCCGCCCAAGGACAACGAGCGGGTGCTCATCGCCGAGCCCGGCGGCCGGTACAAGCAGGTGCTCGCCGACACCGTGACCGGACACCGCACCACGTCCAGGACCGATGGCTTCCAGGCGTCGGCGGACGTCACCAAGCTGGTGCGCGACAGCGGGTCCGGCGCGTACACGGTGGCGCAGATCAATGTCGCGATGGGCCATTCCCCGGCAGGGGCGTGGGGCGGCTGGACGCTGGTCGTCGCGTACGAGAACGCCCGGGAGCCGTTGCGCAGTCTGGCACTGTGGGACGGCTTCCAGCCGCTGGGCAAGAAGCAGCCCGCGCTCTCGGTGGGACTGGACAAACTGCGGATCCCGGCGAATGCGAGCGGCAGCGCCGGCGTGGTCGCCTATAACGGCGACCGGGGCGAGGGAAATGACGGGCTGAGCGTCGCGGCCGACCAAGGACCACCGGTTTCCCTGACGGATTCCGCCAACCCGGCTAATGATGTGATGAATTCGACGATCACGGATTACGGTCGGGATACGGTCCGCCTGCCCGCGTACCGGAATACCCTCGGATTCGACTCCGACGTTTTCGACATCAAGTCGGCCCTCCGGTCCGGTGGCGACCGCCTCACTTTCCGCTTCGACCCCCGCGATGCGGGATACCTGGTCGGCGCGCTCTTCGTCCAGGCCGAGAGCAGGCGCTGAACGGCGTGTCCCGGAAATTCCCGTAGAGAGTTCTGTCAGCTCGGTAATCAGGGGAGCAGTGCGCGTGCTGCCGCATGACTTGCAGTCCGAACAGCGGCCTACGATCCTCCATGTGTCCCAGCCCGTCGACGGCGGGGTCGCCCGCGTCGTCGCCGACCTGGTGCGGGCCCAAGTGGCCGCCGGCCTGCGGGTCGTGGTGGCCGCGCCGCCCGGCGGCGGGCTGCACGGTGACGCGGCGGCGGCCGGGGCGGAAGTCGTCCCGTGGTGCGCGAGCCGGTCCCCCGGGCCGACGCTGCCGGGTGAGACGCGGCGGCTTGCCGGGGTGATCCGGCGCACCCGTCCCGACCTCGTCCATGCGCACAGCGCCAAGGCGGGGCTCGCCGCCCGGCTGGCCGTCCGCGGCCGGATTCCGACCGTCCATCAGCCGCACGCCTGGTCCTTCGAGGCCGTCGGCGGACCGACGGCACGCCTCGCGCTCGCGTGGGAGCGGTATGCCGCGCGCTGGTCGGACCGGGTGCTGTGCGTGAGCGAGGCGGAGCGGCTGCGTGGTGCGGAGGCCGGCGTGGCGGCCCGGTGGGCGGTGATCCGCAACGGCGTGGATGTGGAACGTTACGCACCCGGCAGTTCGGACGTCAGGGCCCGGCGGCAGCTGCGCGCCTCGCTGCCCGCCGTGAGTGAACTTCCCCCCGACACACCCCTGGTGGTGTGTGTGGGGCGATTGTGTCCACAGAAGGGCCAGCTCACCCTTTTGCAGGCGTGGCCCGAGGTCGCCGCGGCGGTGCCCGGTGCCCGGCTCGTGCTGGTCGGTGACGGACCGGACCGGCAGCTGCTGCACGAGGCCGCACCCCCTGGTGTGCTGTTCGCGGGCGCGGCCGAGAACACGGCCCCCTGGTACCGCGCGGCAGATCTCGTGGTGCTGCCGTCGCGCTGGGAAGGCATGGCGCTGGCCCCACTGGAGGCGATGGCCTGTGCCCGCCCGGTGGTGGTCACCGATGTGTGCGGTGCCCGGGAGAGTCTGCCGCCCCAAGCGGCGTCCTCCTGCCTGGTACCGCCGGAGGACCCGGCCGCCCTGGCCCGGGCCCTGTGCGGGTTGCTGACCCGCCCTCAGCTGTGCGTGACGCTGGGCCACCGGGCCCTGGAGCACGTGCGGACCACATACGACGTGCGGCGTACAGCGGCAGCGGTTCTGGATCTCTACCGCGAACTGCTCGGACTGCCGTGCCCCGAGAACAGGGAGCAGAGCAGGCGATGACGACCGAGAGCGCGGACGCGACCCATACCGCCCGGGTCCTGCCCCGGTCCACAGCCACCCGGCCGCAGGCCGCCGCGGTCTATCCACCGCGGCGGCCGGGCCACGACCACACCTCACCACCGACGCGGGCCGGCCGCGCCGCCCGGCACGGGACCACCGCCCCGCTGATGGCCGCGGACTGCCTGGCCACCGCCGGTGCCGCCTTCCTCGTACGGGACCCCGGCCCGACTCTGGCGCTGCTCGGCCCCATGGTGCTGTGCCTGGTGCTGCTCAACGCCCACGCCGGGCTCTACCGTCCCGGCCTCGTCCCGACCGCGCTGGGTGACCTGCCGGCACTGCTGGGCCGGGCCGCTGTCTGCTGGTGCGTGGCGGCCGCGGCACTGGCCGCCATGACCGCGGGCCAGGCGCTGCGCCCGGACGCGCTGCTGTGGGCCGTCTCGGCACACGTCGCTCTGGCGTGCGGCGGCCGGGCCGCGGTCTACCGGGCACGGCGCGGCGCCGCCCGCCGCAGGCCACGCTCCACGCTGATCATCGCCCCCGACCCGGCCGCCCGCCGGCTCTCCGCCGCGCTGCACGCCCACCCGGAATACGGCATGCGCCCGGTCGGCGTGGTCGTCCCTGGCTCCGCCGTGCCGGGCGCGCCCGCGGCGCCCACGGAGGGCGGCGCGGCTCCCCTGCCCCGCCTCAACTCGCCCGACGACATCGCCCGCGCCGTCCTCCAGAACACCGTGCGCGACGCGGTGTTCATGCTGCCTCCGCACGCCGATCCGCAGACCTCTGCCCTGCTCCAGCGGTTCCTCGACCAGGGCATCGCGGTCTGGCTCGCGGGCGCTGCCGTCCCGCACGACGGCCGGCCGCCGCAGCGCGACACCGAGCACCTGTGGGGCTTCACCTGCCGCCGGCTGGAGAACCCCGCACCGCGGCACGGCGGCTGGGGCAAGCGACTGCTGGACATCGTCCTGGCCGCGCTCGCGCTGTCGGTGGCCGCGCCCGTGCTGCTGGGCTGCGCGGTGGCGGTACGGCTCTCCGACGGGCCCGGCGTGATCTTCCGGCAGGAGCGGATCGGCCGGCACGGCCGCGCCTTCACCCTGCTCAAGTTCCGTACGCTGCGGCCCTGCAACGCGCACGAGTCGGCGACGTTGTGGAGCGTGGCCGACGACCGGCGGATGAGCGCGGTCGGCCGGCTGCTGCGGCGCTCCTCGCTGGACGAGCTGCCCCAGTTGTGGAACGTCCTGCGCGGCGACATGAGCCTGGTCGGACCCCGCCCCGAACGCCCCTACTTCGTCGAGCAGTTCAGCCAGCGCTACCCGGAGTACGGCGCCCGGCACCGGATGCCGGTGGGCATCACCGGCCTGGCTCAGGTGCACGGGCTGCGCGGGGACACCTCCATCGAGGACCGGGCGCGTTTCGACAACCTCTACATCGACAGCTGGACCCTCTGGCAGGACGTCCGGATCATGCTGCGTACGGCGTCCTCGCTGTTCCGGCTGGAGGGCAGGTGAGCGCGGGAGCGCCGTCGTCCGTCCTCACCGGACCGTGGCCCGTGGCCGACCGCGCGAGGGCGCTGTCGGCACGGTACGCACCGCTGGTCCCGGCGCTCGCCACGGTCCTGCTGCTGTGCGCACCGGCAGACCGGGGCGACGTCACGGCCCCCGGTCGGATCACACCGGCTGACGCCGCGTCCGCGGTGCTCCTGCTGTGCTGCCTGATCCGGCTGGTGCGGCAGCGCGCACGGCCGCTGACCCTCACCGCGGCCCTTGTGCTGGGGTCGCTGGCGGTGGGCTTCGCGGTGTCCACCATGGCCTCGGACGACCCGGCCGCGAGCCTGCCCGGCTTCGTGCGCGCCGTGCAGATCTTCGTGCTGGTGCCGGCCGCACTGGTGCTGACGCTGCGCACCCCCCGGGACTTCCGGGTGGTGGCCGGGTCGGTGGTGCTGCTGGCCCTGGTGCAGGGTGCGATCGGTGTCCATCAGTTCATGACCGGTACGGGCGCCTCCTACATGGGCAAGGACATCCGCGCGGTCGGCACGTTCGGATCGCTCGACGTCATGGGGATGGCCACGGTCGTCGCCTACGGCCTGGTGGCGGCGCTGGCCCTCGGGCTCGCACCGGCCGCGGACGCGCCGCGCCATCTGCGGCCGGCGGCCCTGTGCAGCGCCGCGCTCCTCGTGGTGCCCCTCGCTGTGTCCTTCAGCCGGGGCGCCTGGATCGCCACGGCGGTGTCCGTCCTGGTGGTGCTGCTGCTGGCGGGGCCACGGCTCGCCTTGCGGACCGTGGCGGTGCTGGGCGCCCTGGCCGTCGTGCTGGTCGGCGGGGCAGGTGTCGGGTCGCAGATGATGAGCGAGCGGGTCACCAGCATCACCGAGGTCTCCGCCGCCCCGGACCGGTCGGTCACCGACCGGTACGCCCTGTGGTCCGCTGCGGCCTCCATCTGGAGCGACGCCCCGGTGACCGGCGTCGGCCTCAAGGGCTTCGCCGCCCACCGCGACGGCCACGCCTCGCTCGGGCTGTCCTCCGGCAGCGACACCGGCGGCGCCGGAGCGGGCTTCCAGCGGGAGCCGTTGCTCTCGCCGCACAACATGTATCTGCTGGTCCTCAGCGAACAGGGCCTCGTCGGGATCACGGCGCTGCTGGGCAGTTGGGCGGCGCTGCTGGTGTGCGCGCTGCGCCGGCTGCCGGCCGCCCGTCGCGGTGGCCGGCACGCCGACTGCGGGCTCATCGCGATCGGCCTGCTGGTCTGGCAGGCCGTCGACTTCCTCTACGCCGACATCGGGGGCCCCACGACGGTGCTCACCGCGGTGCTGTTCGGACTCGTGTCCTGGTGGGCGCTGGCGACCCCGGAGCCCGCGCGCGGGGCGGACACGCGATGAGCGAGACGACCGCCGAACAGCAGGCGCCGGCCGACGCGCGGCCCCTGGCCGTACATCCCCAGGCGGCGCCCCCGGACCCGGTCGGTGTACGCGCAGGCGAACCCGGCGGTCCCTCCAACTCCAGCCCGCTCGGCCGATTCCTCGCCCGCGCCGCGGCCCTGACCGCGGTGCTGACCGCCGCCGGCTCGCTGTGCGGGCTGCTGCGGGACCAGACGATCGCGCATCTCTTCGGCGCGGGCAGCGACACCGACGCGTTCCTGGTGGCGTGGACGGTGCCGGAGGTGGCGGCGACGCTGCTGATCGAGGACGCCATGGCGCTGCTGCTGGTCCCGGCGTTCAGCCTCGCGCTGTCCGCCCGTGCGGCCCGGCCCGCCGAGGGCGCCACCGGGCAGCTGCCCGACGACGGCCGCGACCCCGTATGGGCCCTGCTGACCGCCACGTTCCCGCGGCTGTTCTGCGCGCTGGCCGGCGGCTCCGCGCTCCTCGCGCTCGGCGCTCCGCTGCTGGTACGGGTGCTGGCGCCGGGCCTGGCCGACCCGGCCGCGGCCGTCGACTGCACCCGGCTGACCGCGCTGACCGTTCTCTCCTTCGGCGTCGCCGGCTACTTCAGTGCCGCGCTGCGCGCCCACCGCAGTTTCATGGCGCCCGCCGCCATCTACATCGCCTACAACCTCTGCATCATCGGCACGATGCTGATGATGCACGCCGCGTGGGGCGTGCGGGCCGCGGCCGCCGGGGTGGCGCTCGGCGGGGCGGCGATGGCTCTCCTCCAGCTTCCCTTCTTCGTCCGCCGGCTGCCGTCCCGCAAGACGCTGCGGCCCGTTCGCCGGACCGCGGCGAAGCGCACCGCGCTGCTGGGATTCGGGCTGCTGGCGCCCGTCGTCTGCTTCGCGCTCGGCCGGCAGGCGCAGGTGCTCGTCGAACGGTTCCTGGCCTCCTCGCTGCCGGCCGGCGCCATCTCGCATCTGAACTACGCGCAGAAGGTCGCGCAGATGCCGATGGTGTTCTCGCTGATGATCTGCACCGTCACCTTCCCGGTGGTGGCCCGCGCCGTCGCCGAGGGCCACGCCGAGCGGGCCAGGCGCCGGGTGGAACGCGATCTGACGCTGGCGGGCCTGGTGGTGCTGCTGGGCACGGCGTATGTGATCGCCTGCGCGCCGCAGATCATCGAGATCCTCTTCCAGCGCGGCGCGTTCACCGCCGCGGACACCGCCGCCACCGCTTCGGTGATGCGGGTGTACGCGCTCGGTCTGCTCGGGCACAGCCTGGTGGGGGCGCTCATCCGGCCGTTCTTCTGCGCGGCCAGGCCCACCTGGTACCCGGCGGCCTCGATGGCGGCCGGGCTGCTCATCACCGTTGTGACCGGGCTGTTCGCGGTCCGCTGGTGGGGGGTGCACGGCATCGCCGCCGCCAACGCGGCCGGCATCACGGCCACCGCGCTGCTGCTGCTGCACGGCCTCGGCACCCGTGTCATCGCCATCACCGTGCGCCGGGTCGCGGCGGGCCTCGGCCGTCTCGTGCTGGCGGCCGCCGTGGCCACCGCCGTCGGCGGGCCGGCCGCCGCGCTGTCCCCGCATCCGCTGCTCGGCGCGGCGCTCGGCGCGCTGCTGGTGCCCGCCGTCTTCGCCGCCACCGCCGCCGCGGCCCGGTCCCCCGAGGTCCGGCAGCTGCTGGGACGCGCCCGGCGGGCCACCCCGGCAGCACCCGGCGGGGACCGCACTCCCGCCGCACCGCCGAACGGCCCCGGGCCCGCCGCCGGCGGATCCGGGCGCCCGACCGACGCCCGCAGCAGGCTTCGCTCCGCGCTCCGCGGAGACCCCCCGCAGACCCCCTAGCCACCGTCGAAGGAAAGCGCACCCATGCCCGTTGAACCCGCGACCGGCAATGACGACATGACGCCGGGCACCCGCGCCGTCGCCTCCGTCCCGGCCGCCCGCCGCTCCCGCGGCACCCCGCCGTGGGTGCTGATGTACCACTCGGTCGCCGACGTCACCGAGGATCCGTACCACGTCACCGTCTCCCCCGACCGGCTGCACCGCCAGCTCGGCTGGCTGCGCGGGCGCGGACTGCGCGGCGTCGGCGTCGGCGAGCTGCTGCACGCCCGCGCGGCCGGGCGGGGCGCCGGCCTGGTGGGGCTGACCTTCGACGACGGCTACGCCGACTTCCTCTCCGACGCGCTGCCGCTGCTGCGCCGCCACGACTGCACCGCCACGGTGTTCGTGCTGCCCGGCCGGCCCGGCGGGGAGAACGCCTGGGATCCGCTCGGGCCCCGCAA
Source organism: Streptomyces sp. NPDC048248 (assembly GCF_043201875.1). Classification (NCBI taxonomy): domain Bacteria; kingdom Bacillati; phylum Actinomycetota; class Actinomycetes; order Kitasatosporales; family Streptomycetaceae; genus Streptomyces; species Streptomyces sp. NPDC048248. The sequence goes on along the minus strand of NZ_JBICZL010000011.1, from coordinate 142,088 downwards.
ACCGCTGCTGACCGAGGACGGCATCCGCGCGGTCGCGGACGCCGGCCTGGAAGTCGGCTCGCACGGGATGCTGCACCTGGACCTCACGTCCGTCGACGACGGCGCCCTGGAGCGGGAGACCGCGGGCAGCCGGACACGGCTCGCCACGGTGACCGGGCAGGCCCCCGAAGGCTTCTGCTACCCCTACGGCACCGTCGACGCGCGGGCGGTGGCAGCGGTCCGCGCGGCCGGCTACCGGTACGCCTGCGCCATCGACCCCGGCCCGCTGACCTCCCTGCACGCCCTGCCGCGGGTCCACATCGGCTCCTCCGACACCTCCTGGCGGCTGCATCTCAAGCGCGCGCTGCACCCCCTGCGCCGCCGCCCCCTCCCCACCGAAGAACCCGCCCCGGCCGCTACCGCTGGAGGTATCCGATGAAGGTTCTGCACATCATCACCGGCCTCGAAGTGGGCGGCGCCGAGCAGCAGTTGCGGCTGATGCTGCGGCGGCTTCCGGTTTCCTGCGAGGTCATCACCCTCACCGATCCGGGTCCGGTCGCCAAGGGCATCGAGGCGGACGGCACCCCCGTCACCCACCTCGGGATGACCGGCAACCGGGACCTCACCGCGCTCCCCCGCCTGGCCCGGCTGATCCGCAACGGCAACTACGACCTGGTGCACACCCACCTCTACCGCGCCTGCGTCTACGGCCGGATCGCCGCCCGGCTTGCCGGTGTACGCACCGTGGTCGCCACCGAGCACTCCTTGGGCGACGCGGTGATCGAGGGACGCCGGCTGACCCGCGGCGTCCGCGAGCTGTACCGGGCCACCGAACGGCTGGGGGCCGCCACGGTCGCCGTCTCCGACACCGTCGCCGCACGGCTGGTCCGCTGGGGAGTGCCCGAGCAGCGGATTTACGTGGTGCCCAACGGCATCGAGGCCCACCGCTTCGCGTTCGACGCGGACGCCCGTACCGCCACCCGCTCCCGGCTGGGGCTGCCGCCGGACGCCTTCGTGGTCGGCGGCGTCGGGCGGCTGGTTCCCGGCAAGCGGTTCGACGTCCTGGTCCGGGCGGTCACCCAAATGTCGGGAGTACACCTGCTGTTGGCGGGTGAAGGACCCGAGCGGGACACCCTGCGACGGACGGCCGAGCAGTTCGGCGCGGGTGACCGCATCCACCTGCTGGGTCAGCGCGGCGGCGCGGTCAGCCCCTCCTCGCCCGCCGCCGGTCCCGGCGAGGACCTCGACATCCCCGACCTGCTGTCGGCGATGGACGTCTTCGTCTCGCCGTCCGCGGACGAGGCGTTCGGCCTGGCTGTGCTGGAGGCGCTCGCCGCCGGGCTGCACGTCCTGCACGGCAGCTGCCCTGCCGTCGACGAACTCCCCGCCGACCAGGCGCCCGGCGCCCACCGGTTCCGCGCCGGCGCCTACGAGCTGTCCACCGCGCTGCGCGAACTGCGGCGCACCGGGCCCGGCCGGCTGCCGGTGCCGCCTGTGGTGGAGCACTACGACATCGCCCGCAGCGCGGAGGCGCTCATGGCGGTCTACCAACAGGCCCTCGCCGGGCCTGTGGTGAGTGCCGCGGGCTCCGGTTCCACCGTCTCCGCGGCCCGCTCGCCGGAGTCGTACTCCTCGAACGTGTCGCTGCCCGACCCGTCCCCGTCCCCGAGCGACCAGTCGCTCTCGAAGAGGTGAGCACCATGATGGACGAGACCGTGCGGGAAGAATCCGCCACGCCCACGCCGGAGGCACGGCGCGGGGCCAACCGGCTGCGGGCGCGGTTGCGCCGGCTGCCCCAGTGGTGGCCCCTGCCGCTGTGCGCGCTGCTGGGCGCCGGCGGCGGGGTGACCTTCGGGATGGTTCAGACACCGCAGTACGCCGCGACGAGCTATGTCGTGGTGGTGCCCGCGGAGGGCTCCGACGCCGCGACCGCCCTCGGCTTCGCGCAGGCGTACGGGCGGGTCGCGACCAGCGGGTCGGTCCTCGCCGACGCGCATCACGTCTCCGACGTGCCGCTTGCCGCGCTGCGCGGCGGGGTCCGCGCGACGACGTCACCGGACGCCCCGATGATCGAGATCACCGGCACAGCGGCGACACCCCGTGCCTCCGCCGAGATCGCCAACGCGGTGGCCCGCTCACTGACCCGGACCGGCAACGGGACGGCCACCCGCACCCGCGCCAAGCTGATGGTGTTCTCCCGCGCCACGTCCCCCGTCGACCCGTCATCGCCGTCCGTGCCCATCGCCACCGAGGTGGGGGCCTGCGCGGGCGGCCTGATGGGCGGTCTGCTGCTCCTCGTCCGGCCGCGCGAGCGGCGCGGGGCGCACCGCGGCGCCACCGTCCCCGCCCCGGCGCACGGACCCGCGCCCGCACCGGGCGCGAAGGCCGCGGCCAGGGAAGCGGTGCGATGACGTCGCAGCGGACCGCGTGGAACCTGCCGGCCGCGGCGCCCGTACCGGACCTCCAGGAGGTGGCGGCGCCGGCACCGACGGTGCCGGCGCCCTCGCGGGCACCGTCGTGCGAAAACCCCGACACCCTGGACACGGTGGTGTGCCGCGATCCGGAGCAGTTCGCCGCGCTGGCGTCGGAGTGGCGTGCTCTGCACGGCCGTTGCCGGGCCGCCACCCCGTTCCAGAGCCATTCCTGGCTGTACTCGTGGTGGCTGTCGTACGGCGTCCCCGGGCGGCTGCGGGTGATCCTGGTGCGGCGCGGCGGCCGGCTCATCGGGGCCGCGCCGCTGATGCTGACGCACCGTCCGATGCCGGTGCTGGTGTCCCTCGGCGGCAGCATTTCCGACTTCTCCGACGTGCTGCTCGACGACTCCTGCGCCGCCCTCGCGGCCGGCGCGCTCGCCGAGGGGCTGCGCGGTGCGGCCCGCGGCGCCCTGGTCGACCTGCGGGAGGTACGCCCAGGCGCCGCCGCCGAGCAGCTCTACGCGGCCTGGGACGGCCCGCGCCGTTCGCTCGTCGACTCGGTGTGCCTGGAGCTGCCCGGCGTGTCCATGGACGCGCTGCTGCGGCGGCTGCCCGGGGCCCGCGCCCGAGGCGTACGGGCCAGGCTGCGCAGGCTGGACGCCCTGGGCGTGGAGGAGCGTTCCGTGCCTGCCCATGAGGTGCCCGCCGCGGTGGAGACCTTGCTGCGGTTGCACGGGCTCTGGTGGCAGGGGCGCGGGGTGACTCCCGAGCATCTGCGGCCGCGGTTCGCCGAGCACCTGGTGCGCGCCACCCGCGAGATGGTCGGCAACGGCGAGGCGGAGCTCACCGAGTACCGCATGGACGGCCGGGTGATGGCCGCGGACATCATGCTGCTGTCCGCGGACCTGGCGGGCGGCTACCTCTACGGGGCGGACCCCGAACTGCGTGCCAGGAAAGTGGACATCACCGCCATGCTGATGCGCCACGACGCACGCCACGTCATCGGCACCGGCCGCACCGTCCTCAGCCTGCTGCGCGGCACGGAGCCGTACAAGCTGCATTGGCGCCCGGAGCCGGTGACCAATCAGCGGCTGCTGCTGTCCCCCCGCGCGCTGCGTCCGGCGCTCGGCCTGTACGCGGCGCAGGTGACCGGACGTGCGCTGGTGGCCGCCGTCGTCCGCAGCCGGATGACGCCGGTACGCGGCCTGCGGGTCCGGCTGAACACCTGGCAGGCGAAGGGTGTGTGCAGGAAATGACCCTCCGGTACACGGCCCGCCGGGACCGGCGGGCACTAGTCCGCCTTACCCAGCAGCCGCTCCAGCAGGTCGATCCGGATGCACAGCCTCCGGGTACCGAACCAGCGCTCGATGCTCTCCCCGAGGTCGAGGGGGAAGCAGTTCTCCCGCCTGCCGGGCACCGGCGGGCGTGCGGGGGAAGGCGCGGGCTCCGGCAGGTCGTAGAGCGCGGAGCGGTACGCCCGCGAGGAGCGCGGATTTTCCTCGCACTGCCAGACACCGTGCGGGCAGTAGTCGGTGATCGTCTGGTAGAGCGGCTTGTGTTCGTCGATCCACTCCAGCATGCGCCGGACGAATTCATCGTTGTCGCCGTTACGGAACAGGCCCCATTCGGGGTACGAGATCTCCTTGTCGTGCTCGTCGGCGAAATCGACCTGGTCCTGGAGCCCGTACGGCTCCTCGATCATTTCGTCGAACGTCATTCCGGTCGGCTGGTCATAGGAGTCCATGCCGATGATGTCCACGACGTCATCGCCCGGGTAGCACTTGGTCCAGCCGATGGCGTCACGGCCACGGTTCGGCGTGAAATCGAATCGGAAATCCTCGCCCTCCACCGAGCGCATCGCGGCCACGATGCGGTTCCAGTACTCCTTCCAGGCTTCCGGGTCGGGTCCGCAGCGATGGGTGTAGGTGACGCCGTTCATTTCCCAGCCGAGGGTGATGACAGTGTCCGAAAGCCCTTGCTCCACCAGGTTTTCCGCCAGTCGGCGGAAATGGTGGTCGAAGTCCCCGTCCGCCGCGTACTGCAGCAGATCGCGGACGTCGTCGTCGGACACGCCCTCTTCGTTGCGCTCCATCATCGGCACGTTGAGCACGAACAGCCGGTCCTCGTCCTCGCCACGCCAGTCCGCCCAGGGCCGCAGGAAGTCGGGGTGGCCCTCGATGCTCGCCCACCGGTCACCCGGCAGATAGGTGTGGCCGACCCCGATGTCCGTCCCCCCGAGCCAGTCCTGGAGGTCGGGCATCCGCCGCACCCCTTCCTCGTCGGATCCCAGAAATGCACCCAACGACGTCGAGGCGGCCGAGACCGCGGTGGAGTTGCGTGCGTCGTCCTTCTCGGCGGCGCGATCGGGTACGGACACAAGGCTGCAGGAGGCGAGCAGGCTGATGGTCATCGCCCCCAGAGCAGCGCCCGTCAGCCTCCGGCTTCGCTGGGACATAGTGACTCCTTTGGAGACGCCCGCTGTTCGGCGTCCGGTTCCTGTGACGGTAATAGGGAGATCTCCCATTTCGGCCGCCTGAATGCATTCTGATAGCCCATTAGCGAATTGCATCCCCCACACGGTCCATCGAAGTGAAGGACTCCCCTCATGCCATCGTTCGACACCGATGTGCCCGCCCTGTTGCTCAGACTCGACCCCAATCCCTTTCATCACGGCACCCTGGGAGCGATCAGATCGCTGGGCCGGTCCGGAATCGAGGTCCATGTCGTGGCGGCCGCCGCGGGAGGCCCCGTGGACCGGTCGCGATACCTGCACAGGTCCCACGAACTACCGGCGCCGCCGGTGGGCGATATCCCGTTGCTGGAAAAGCTGTGTGACATTTCCGAACGCATCGGCAGACCCGCCGTACTCATCCCCATGGACGACCGGGGCGCCATTGTCGCGGCCCGGCTCGCCGGCCGGCTCCTGGGCCGCTATCTGCTGCCCGACCAGCCGGCCGACCTGCCGGAGCGGGTGGCGGACAAGGCCGAACTCGCCCGGCTCTGCGGGGAGCTTGACGTGCCGCACCCGGCGACCGTCATCCCCGGCAGCGCCCAGGAGGCGGCCGAAGCGGCGACCGACCTCGGGCTGCCCGTCATCGCCAAGTGGAGCCGCCCCTGGCTGCTGTCGCCCTCCACCGGGCTGCGCAGCACCACCCTGGTACGCACCCCCGACGAGGCCCGCAGGCTCTACGAGCGGTCCGAACGCGCGGGCAGCGCACTGCTGCTGCAAAGGCAGCTGCCCGGCGGCCCGGACACCGACTGGTTCTTCCACGGCTGCTTCACCCACGGCGGTGGGTGCCTGATCGGCGGCTCGGGCCGCAAGGAGCGTGCCTGGCCGCTGCGCACCGGACTGACGGCCGTCGGCCGCTGGCTGCCGAACCCCCAGGTGGAGCGCGCGTCGTTGCGGCTGGCCCGGCATCTGGGCTACCGCGGCATCCTCGACCTCGACTTCCGCCGCGACGCCCACGGGCGCTACCACCTCCTCGACTTCAACCCCCGGCCGGGCGCCCAGTTCCGGCTCTTCACCGACTCGTCCGGCCTGGACGTGGTCCGCGCGCTGCATCTGGACCTGACCGGCCGCACGGTGCCCGGTCGCCGCAGTACGCCCGGGCGCGTCTTCCGCGCCGAGAACTACGCCCTGCTGTCCGCCGTCACCGCGTTCGCCGAACGGCCGCGGACCGCGCTGCCGAACGTCACGCGCGGATGCACGGAAGTGGAGCGGGCGTGGTTCGCGACCGACGACCCGATGCCGTTCCTCGCGATGACCGGGGCGTGGCTGCGCCGCGGCGCCCGCAAGGGCGCGTACCGGGTGCGCGCCGCGGCACCGGGCAGCGCACCGCACACCGCCGGCGCGGTCACCACGCACCGCGTCGGCGCATCCCAACAGCCTTGACCACCCCTGGCCTTGGCGTGTCCGCCGGGACCCCGGCGGATGACGCCAGGCCGACCACACAATGAGAAAGAGCAGGGACTCCCATGTACGACCTCGTGGTGGTGGGCGCCGGCCCCTACGGACTCTCGATCGCCGCACACGCGGCGGCGGCCGGGCTGAGCCTGCGGGTGCTGGGCCGGCCGATGGCCTCCTGGCGCGATCACATGCCGGGAGGCATGTTCCTCAAGTCGGAACCCTGGTCCTCCAACCTGTCCGCGCCGGGCGGTGACCACACCCTCGCGGACTACTGCGCCACCCACGACGTGGCCGTACGCCACGGCGTCCCCCTCCCCATCGGCACCTTCACCGCCTACGGCCAGTGGTTCGGGGAGCGGGCGGTTCCGCAGGTCGAGGAGGTCACCGTCACCTCCGTACGGCCCGACTCCGGAGGCTTCCGGGTGGAGACGGACGCCGGCGAGACCATCGCGGCCCGGACCGTCGTGCTCGCCATCGGCGTGATGCCGTTCGTCAACCGCCCCGAGCCGCTGCACGGCCTGTCCCCGGAACTCGCCTCCCACAGCAGCGACCACCACGACCTGAGCCGCTTCGCCGGCCGGGACGTCACGGTCGTCGGCTCGGGGCAGGCCGCCCTGGAGACCGCGGCCCTGCTCGCCGAGGAAGGCGCCCGGGCCCGCATCCTCGCCCGCGCCGACCGGCTCAACTGGAACACCCCGCCGCAGCCCTTGGAGCGCGGACGGCTGCGCGGGCTGCGCGACCCGCACAGCGGCCTGGGCACCGGCTGGCCGAACTGGGTCTGGTCGGAGATCCCCTGGGCGGTGCGCAGGCTGCCCGCCGCGGCGCGTGTGCACATCGCGGAGACCGCGCTGGGCCCGGCCGGCGCCTGGTGGCTGCGCGACCGGTTCGAGTCCGCGGTACCGGTCATCCTCGGGCACCGGATCCGGGCCGCGGCCACCCGGGACGGCGGGGTGCGCCTCGACCTCACCACGAGGAACGGCGGCACCGAGACCCTGGACACCGAGCACGTGCTGGCGGCCACCGGCTTCACCCCCGACCTCGGACGGCTGCGGCTGCTCGACCCCCAGGTGCGCGGCACGCTGCGGACGGTGGGCGTCAGCCGGGCGCCGGAGCTGACTTCGGGCTTCGAGTCCTCGTGGCCCGGCCTGTTCTTCGCGGGTCTGCTGACGGCGCCGTCGTTCGGCCCGTCGATGCGCTTCGTCTACGGCGCGACGTTCACCGCGGAGCGGCTGATGCGCGGGGTGCGGCGCCGGCTGGGCGACCGGCCCGGCCGCGTCACCATCCCCCGTCCGGCCAGGGACGGCGCCCCAGCCGTCGCCGACCCGGCTCCGGGTGCGCCTGCCGGCGGGCGCACCCACTAGGCGCCTTCGCCACGAGGGGCCGCCCGGTTCGTCCGGGCGGCCCCTCGCCGTTCACCGGCTCATTGGCAGCGGTCGACGGCCTCGATCGTGCGGGCCGCCTGGCCCAGCGCCTCGCGCAGCACGGCAGGGTCGGTGGCCGCGGCGAACGCGCCTTCCGGGGGGACCAGCCAGCCCGTGCCGGTCACCGGGGGCTCGATGACGGACCCTTCCTCGCCGTGGGCCGCGCTCAGCGCGAGTCCGCGGCCGTGCGTCTGCGTACAGGCGCTGCCGGGAACGTCCCACCCGTCGGCCGTGCCCGGCGGTACCAGGAAACCCAGGGTGTGACAGGCGCCGTCGTGCAGCACCGGACCGATGCCGTCCCGTAGGCGCAGGATGTCGACCGCCTCCAGGCCCTGCCGCGCCGGCACCGTGACGAGGTCACAGGGCTGCGCGGGGTCGGGCAGCGCGGCCCGCTCCCGGAGGGGGTGGTGGCCCGGGGCGGCCGCGATGGCCGGTGCGCCGCCCGCCACGGTGTGCCCCGTACGGCCCGCGCCCCGGGCCGCGGAACCCTTGACGCCTCTGCTCACGCCGGTCTCCCACACGGAGAACCCCTCCTCATGCACGCACCGCACCCTTTACATCGTCTTCAACGGCGTGGCGCGTCAACGGCTACGGCGGCGTAACGCTGCAAAGGATGGCACTTCATGGCGGATCGCGGGAGAGATATCCGATTTGTGGCCAAACTCTGTGTGGCGTAACCGTCACAGCTAGTACGGTCGTCCCGCCGCACCGCCAGACGCGGCAGAGCACGAAAGATGGCACGGAGAGGGCACGGAGAGGGTCCGCCATGGCGTCGCAACCAGCACGATCAGCGTCGTCCCGCACTGTATCCGCCCGCCCGAACACCGCCTTCCGACAGCTGCGCGGCAGGCTGTCACCGGGTGAGTTCGCGGCGGCGGTCCGCCGGTCCGCCCGTGAGATCGGCGAGCAGGTCTCGTGCGACGCCCGCTATGTGGGCCGCGTGGAGTCCGGTGAGATCCGGTGTCCGAACTACGCCTACGAGCGGGTGTTCCGGCACATGTTCCCCGGTCTGACGCTGCCCGACATGGGGTTCGCGCCTCGCGAGACGGTACGCGGGCGGGGGGCGCGTACGGCGACGACCGACCCCGCGCCCCTGGCAACCGACACCGACCACCGCGATACCTGTATCCAGATCTGCGAGGAGAGCGACGTGCTGCGTCGCGCGTTCATCACCGGCGGCCCGGCGGCCGCCCTGGGCATCACCACCCTGCATCCCCTGGGATCCGCCGCCTTCGCCGTCCCCGGCCCGCGTTCGGCCGGCAGCCGGGCCGGCGCCACCGAGGCGACCGCCGTCGAGGAGGCGGTCCGGCGGATCCGGCTGCTGGACGACCGGCACGGCGCTGAGGGCATCTACCGCCGCGCCACCCAGCCGCTGCGCGCCGCCTACGAGTTGCTGGACTCCGGTGTCCAGCGCCGCTCCGTCACCGACCGGCTGCATTCCGGAGCGGGGGAACTCGCCATCACCGTGGGCTGGTTGGCGCACGACTCGGGCCGTTTCGACGACGCCCGCTCACACTACGCCGAGGCCCTGGCCACGGCCCGGGTCTGCGGCGATCCGGCCCTGGAGGCACACGCCTTCTGCAACACGGCCTTCCTCGCCCGCGACGCAGGCCGGCCCCGCGAGGCGGTACGGGCCGCGCAGGCCGCCCAGCAGGCCGCCAAGCACCTCGGCTCGCCCCGTCTGCTGTCGCTGCTCGCTCTGCGCGAGGCGGGCGGCTGGGCGGGCCTGGCCGACCGTACGGGCTGCGAGCAGGCACTGGTCCGGGCGCAGCGCCTCTTCGCGGGCGGGCCGTCGGACAGCGACCCCGAGTGGATGACCTTCTACGGCGAGGCCGAGCTGGAGGGGCTGGAGGCACAGTGCTGGTCGGCCCTGGGCGAGCGGGGGCGCGCGGCGGAGCACGCACACCGGGCGGTGGCCCTGCAGGACCCTCATTTCAGCCGCAACATCGCCCTGTTCACCGCGGAACTCGCGGTCAATCTCGCGGCCGGCGGGGCCCCCGAGGAGGCCGCAGCGGCCGGCAGCCGGGCGCTGGCGCTGCTCCAGCAGGTCCGCTCGGCCCGGATCCGCACGATGCTCGACGGCACGGCACGCGCGCTGCGCCCGCACCGCGGCCTCGTGCCGGTCGCGCACTTCCTGGACCGGCACGAGGCGTCAGCCGACCCGGCCGAACCGACGGGCCGTCAGCCGGCCTGAGGCGGGACCGCCGTCAGCCCAGGTGCCCGGTGTCGTTCCAGCGTTCGATCGCCGGCTCCCCGTAGGCCCAGCCGAGCACCGACAGGGACGTCGGCTCCAGGCGGATGCGGGCCCCGAAGGAGATGTCCAGGCCCAGCCAGCGGGCGCCGAGCGCGCGCAGGATGTGGCCGTGGGCGAAGACCAGGACATCACGGTCGGCGGACCTGGCCCACGCCACGACCTCGTCGACCCGCGCCGAGACCTCGGCGAGCGTCTCCCCTTCCGGGACCCCGTCCCGCCAGATGAGCCAGTCCGGCCGGCCGGCCTTGATCTCGGCCGGCGTCAGCCCCTCGTACGCGCCGTAGTCGACCTCCATCAAGGCGTCCCACTCCTGGGCCCGGTCACCGAACCCGGCAAGCTCGCAGGTCTCCTTCGCGCGGACCAGCGGGCTGGTGCGGACCTCGACGTCCGGCAGGCCGTTCCAGGGCGTGCGGTGCAGCCGCTCGCCCAGCAGCTTGGCGCCGCGCCGGCCCTCGTCGAGCAGGGGGATGTCCGTCCGCCCGGTGTGCTTGCCGGAAAGGGACCACTCCGTCTGCCCGTGCCTGGCCAGGAGAATGCGCGCTGCCATGGGTCGTACCTCTCGCCGGTCACCCGGCCTGTCTCGCTCGGTGCGGGCCGGGCACCGGCATTCCGCCTGCGCCGACCGCGGGAACTCCATCATCGCGCATGGGGTCGTTTTGTCCGTGGGCGGGGACTGCGGCGGCATTCCTCGGGGGAAGATGCGGCCCTCGCCCCACATGTCGGTGCCGGATGCGAGACTTCCGCAGGTGAACGTTTCCCGCGACAGCCGACCCGCGGCAGCCGCACCGCAGGCGGCGCAGCCGAAGCCGACGCCCGGCCCGCGGCAGGGTGCGCCTCCCGGCATCGGCCGGGGGAGGCTCACCGAGCTGCGCGGCCCCGGCGTACCGCCCCGCTCCCTCGATGCGCGCGCCCTCGCCGCGCTGGCCGCCAACCCCGGCTGCCGCCGCCGCGCGCTGCTGGACGGCGCGGGCATCGACAAGGGCGCGCTGGCCGCCGCGCTCGGCTCGCCCGCGGCATACGGCCAGTCGCAGTTCGCGCTCGTCCGCGGCAATGCCTTCGAGGCGCGGGTGAAGGCGGACGGCGGGCAGGACCTGATGCGGCTGCTGCACGAACGGCTCCGGCCGGACACCCCCGCACCCGAGGCCGAGGCGGTCGCCACCCCCGACCTCTCCGCGGCCGGTCCCGAGGGCCGCGCGGCCCGTACGGCGCTCGCGCTGCGCGAGGCGACCGCGGCCGGCGGCTGGGCCCTGCTCGACCATCCGATGCTGGCGGTCGAGGTGGCCGGCTCGCCGGCCTACGTCGAGCCGGACGCGGTCGTGGTCCATCCGGACGGCAGCTGGACCGTCGTCGAGATCAAGTCCTTCCCGATGATCGACGGCGCGGCGGACGCCGCCAAGGTGGGCGCCGCGGCCCGGCAGGCCGCGGTGTACGTCCTCGCCCTGGAAAAGGTCGCCGGACACGTCGCCGCGCGGACGGGCCGCGAGGTCCGGGTCCGCGACCGGGTGCTGCTGGTCTGCCCGAAGGACTTCTCCAACCTCCCCACCGCCGCGGCCGTCGACATCCGCAAGCAGCTGGCGACGACCCGCCGGCAGCTGGCCCGGCTCACCCGCGTCGAGGAGATCGCCGCCGAGCTGCCCGAGCGGACCACCTTCGACCTGCGGCTCGCGGACGACGGCACACCGACCCGGCCGGCCGAGGAGCTGACAGAGGCCGTCGAGGCGGTCGACGCGGCCTACGCCCCGGAGTGCCTGGCCGCCTGCGAGCTGGCCTTCCACTGCCGTGAGCACGCCCGTCAGGCCGGTGCGGTGGAGGCGCTGGGGCGGGGCGTGCGGGGCGAGTTGGGCGCTCTGCGCACCGTCGGCGAGGTGCTCTCCGCGTCCTCAGCGGTGCCGGGGCCGCGGAGCGCGGACGCCCCGGACGGGGATGCCGGGGACGCCTGTGACGACCCTGCCGTGACGGCCCTGCGCAGAGCCGCCGCGCTGCGAGCGGAGGCGCTGGCCGACGCGGCGCGGGCCGAGGGATCCCGGGCCGCGTCGGAACGCCCCGAGGAGCCCCAGGAGCCCGGATGTCGCTGATCGAGACGCTGGCCCGGATGGAGGCCGTGGCGGCCGGCCGGGCCCGGCCCCTGGCCACGGTCCGCCACCGCCACCTCTCCGACCACCCCCTGGTCCTCGTCCCGCTGACCACCGCGGGCGAGGCCGGCGCCCCGCTGGGCGCCCTGGTCGGCACGGACCGCGAGAAGCCGCTGCTGCTGGCCGTGGCGCAGCCCCGGGACCGCGATCTGCGGTTCGCCTTCCTCGCCGAGCTGGCCGAGTCGGTGCTGCCGTATCTGGACGGCTTCGCGGACGGCGTCGAGTGGGAGGAGCGCAAGGAGACCGACCCGGAGACCGGCAAGAAGGTGCCGGTCCAGGTCGAACTGTGCGCGGACGCACCGCAGTTGATCGTGCCGAGCGCCTCCGGCATCGACTTCGTACGGCTGCTGGGACGCTCGATGCGGTTCCGGCGGACGGCCGAGCAGGAGCCGGAGGCCCCGTATCCCGCGCCGCCGCACGTCCCCCTGCTGGGCCGCTGGCTGACGCACTTCGGGGAGCGGGCCCGGGTGCCCGGAGCCTGCCTGTTGCTGTCCATGACGGGCCTGCTGACCCGTCATTGGGCGACCGGCCAGAGCATGCTGGAGGACCAGCACCTGGGGGCGCTGCTCGCCTGGATCGACCCGCCGGAGGGCGTGTCGGGCGCGGTGGCGGCCGAGCACGCGGAGACCGCGCGGGACGAGCGCGGCCAGTTGCGGTGCCCGCCGGCCGGGCCGGCCACCGACCCGGCGTTCGACAACCGGCTGCTCGCCCCCGCGATGGCCCGCCACGACGCCGGGCTGCCGGGCGCCGAGGACGAGGTCCGCGCGCTCGTCGAGGGGCAGTTGCGGCCGACGTGGGACGCCGTCTGGCAGGGCATCGACCTGCTGCGCGACCTCCCCGCGGGCTCCCGGGTCGCCGACCGCTGGAAGCGCGACCGCTGGTCCTACACCGCGCACCGCGACCGCGTACGCGCCGGGGAGCCGCCGCAGCCCAAGCAGGACGACGCCATCACCGCGGCCCGGAAGCTGTCCTCCCGGGAGACGGCGCAGGCACAACTGGACGCCCAGGAAGCCCTGGACGACCCCCTGGTGATGGCCGGGCGCAGGCTGGCGGGTGAGGCGCTGGTCGGCACGGTCACCGCGGTCGAGATGGCGTTCTCCGAAGGCAAGCGGCCGATGCCGCGCCCGCTGGTCACGCTCCGCACGGCCGACCAGCCGCATCTGGCGGAGCGGGCCAAGCTCTACCGTCCGCTGGCCGACGGCAGATCGCAGTCAGCCGAGTTCGTCGCGTACGCGGCGGACGAGCCCGGTGCGCTGGTGGTGCGGCTGACCGGCGGGATGGGGCGCGGCAAGACCCCGGACGCCGGTTCGGTGCCCGAGCCCGACGACACCGTGTGCTGGACACTGTTCGAGCACGCCCCCCGCGGCGGCCCGGAACTCCCCGACCCCGAGGACACTCCCTGGACGCACGGCGGCCCGCCGCCGGATGTCTCCGGCGCGGGCGCGCCCGCGGACACCCCCGACCCCGTCACCGCGGAGGATTTCCTGTGACCGGCGACCGGCACCCGGCAGGCACCGGCATCCTGGAGGGCCCGGCATGACGGCGCTTCAGCTCTCCCATGACGCGGGCTCCTTCGACCCCGGTGCCGCGGCCGCCGCGGCGACGGACGCGATCCTCGCCGACACCCTGCACGGCACCGAACGCGGTGTGGTGGTGGACTCCCCGCCCGGCGCGGGCAAATCGACCCTGGTGGTCCGCGCGGCCCGTGAACTTGCCGCGGCGGGGCGCCCGTTGATGGTCGTGGCGCAGACCAACGCGCAGGTCGACGATCTGGTCCTGCGGCTCGCCGAGAAGGACCCGCAGCTGCCCGTTGGCCGGCTGCACAGCAGCGAGCCCGGCGCGTTCGACCCGGCGCTCGCCGAGCTGCCCGCGGTCCGCACGTCCGCGAAGGTGGCGGATCTGGCCGGGATGGACATCGTCGTCTCGACGGCCGCCAAATGGGCGTACACCAAGGTCGAGGAGCCGTGGCGGCACGCCATCGTGGACGAGGCGTACCAAATGCGCTCCGATGCGCTGCTGGCCGTCGCCGGGCTCTTCGAGGGGGCGCTGTTCGTGGGGGATCCTGGGCAGTTGGATCCGTTCAGCGTGGTCGGTGGCGATCAGTGGGCCGGGCTCGCGTACGACCCTTCGGCGAGCGCGGTGTCCACCCTGCTCGCGCACAATCCCGGGCTTCCGCAGCACCGCCTGCCGGTGTCCTGGCGGCTGCCCGCGACGGCCGCGCCGCTGGTGTCCGCCGCGTTCTATCCGTACACACCGTTCCGCAGCGGCACCGGCCACGGCGACCGCCGGCTGGCGTTCGGGGTGGCCGGGGACGGTTCGGGGGTCGACCGGGTCCTGGACGAGGCCGCGGAGTCCGGCTGGGGGCTGCTGGAGCTGCCCGCCCGGCACACGCCGCGGACGGATCCGGAGGCGGTGCGTGCGGTGGCGTCCGTGGTGCGGCGGCTGCTGGATCGCGGTGGCGCCGCGACCAGCGAGAGCTCCCCCGATCCGGTCTCGCTCACGGCCGCCAGGATCGCCGTCGGCACGGCCCACCGCGACCAGGCGGCCGCCGTCCGCGCCGCGCTCGCCGACGCGGGGGTGACGGGTGTCGCGGTGGACACCGCCAACCGCCTGCAGGGCCGCGAGTTCGACGTGACGGTCGTCCTCCACCCGCTCTCCGGCCGCCCGGACGCGACCGCCTTCCATCTGGAGACCGGCCGGCTGTGCGTCCTCGCCTCGCGCCACCGGCACGCCTGCATCGTGGTGTGCCGGGCGGGGGTCGCCGAACTCCTCGACGAGCACCCCTCGACGGAGCCGGTGCAGCTCGGCGTGACGGTGAAGTTCCCGGACGGCTGGGAGGCCAATCACGCCGTCCTGGCCCACCTGGAGGAACATCGCGTCGCCTGGCGTCCCTAGGAGGTGACCCGGTCGGGGTTCGCCCCAGGGGCGGGCGGGGGCCGGCCCCGCAGGCCCACTTGCGCGGGGCGGGACAATGGAATGCGGCACACGATCCAGGAGGTACGTCCATGTCCGAGCCGCGACCGGCTCCCGACCCCCGCGATACGGCGCCCACACCCCGGCGGATGAAGCCCGCGCCACTGCTCTTCGAGCCGCCCGAGGCCGTCGCCGACCCCGAGCACTTCTTCGACCTGGAGTCGATGGAGGACCCGCGCGAGCTGCTCAGCCGTGCGACGGAGCTGGCGCTCGCCTTCCGGGCGGCCGCCGACCGGGCGACGGAGTTCCAGGCGCTGGCTGCGGCGCAGCTGGCCGATCCCAAGCGCTTCGACCGGCTGCCGCTGTCGGTGCTCGCGGAGCGCGCGGAGTGGACCGAGGACTACGCGCAGAAGATGATCGAGTTCGGCCGGAGCCTGATGCGCGACGGCGACCCGCTGCTGGGCGACAACGGCTGAGCGGACCACCCGCCCCCTCCGCCCCACGCGCCCCGCTGCGGCTCATGGTCCATGATCATGAGCCGCTGGCATATGCGAGGGGCGGGAAGATACTCCTCACCACTGGGCCTTGTCCCGGATTCCGGCATTCGGCAGCACCGGATCGCGCGTAATCGGTAGACCTGTCCCCATGAGCGACTGGCTGCCCGACACACCCCGGAATCTCGCCTTCCCCACCACGGCGTACGTGACCCTCGCCGGTGCCGACTGGCTCGCCTCCGCCAGCCCTCACCCGCGCAGCATGCACACCCTGTGGGCGGCACGCCCGACCGCACCCAGCGTCCTGCCCTGCGGCACCGCCTTCGACGTGATCAACGCCCCCGCGCTCTTCGGGCGCCGCATGGTGGACCGGCTGTGGTCCGCGGGCCCGGGCTCCGGGCCGGTGGCAGCGCACCGCGGCCGGATCCTGCTGTTCGCCGCCCCGGGCACCGCCCAGCGGCTGCCCGCTCTGCTCGACTGGATGGCGGCGCCGTCGGCGAGCTCCGGCGGCGAGGGGGGCACCGCCGTGCCGGCGCTGCTGTGTCA
The DNA here is from genome assembly GCF_043201875.1 of Streptomyces sp. NPDC048248. Lineage (NCBI taxonomy): Bacteria > Bacillati > Actinomycetota > Actinomycetes > Kitasatosporales > Streptomycetaceae > Streptomyces > Streptomyces sp. NPDC048248. The sequence continues at coordinate 126,028 of NZ_JBICZL010000011.1, read as the reverse complement.
CGGCACCGGTGACGCGGTGACGGTCCCGCCGCTGCACCCCCGGCCCGCCACGGACATCCCCGCCGCGCCCACCGCCGCCGACGGGAGCGCTCCCGAGGACCTCCTCGCACCGACCGTCTCCCGTTGGCTGGTCGCCCCGGATGTCCGCAACCCGTGGCTCCCCGGCCCGGACGTCCTCCTCTGGGCGTGCCTTCGCGTCGCCCGCGCCGGGGGCGACGAAGCCGTCGGAGAGATCGAAAGCGCAGCTCGGAGCGGCCTTCCGGCCCTGCTCCCGCAGTGAGGGGAATCGATTTTTGCCCTCCCCGATCCGGGTGCTAATGTTTTCCCCGTCAGCAGGCGCCGCTAGCTCAGTTGGTTAGAGCAGCTGACTCTTAATCAGCGGGTCCGGGGTTCGAGTCCCTGGCGGCGCACAGACAGAGAAAGGCCCTCACCTCGGTGAGGGCCTTTCTCGTCGGCCAGGGGACAGCCCTCACCCGCGGACGGAAATTACCCGCGGCCCCCGGGGGTGCGCTCAGCCGCCCCCCACCTTGACCGTCCAGTCCCCGTCGGTCGACCTCCCGACGACCTGGACGCGCACCCCGTCCTCGGTGTCGCGCAGACTCTCCCCCACCCCGAGCGGCGCGTCGGCGAGCGGCGGATAGACGGAGGTGCCCCAGCACGCCTCGGTGCGGGGGTGCCCGTCGAGTACCTGCACGGGACCCGACCCGGAGGGCAGGTCGCTGCGTACCCGGTAGACGAGGATGCCCTCGGAGCAGACCGACCGGTCGTTGCCCGTGGCGCCGCGCGCCTCCATGGCGAGCGCGCGATCGGGGCCGGTGCGGACCACCAGGAGGCGCGGCCGGCGCTTGTCGCCCGGCACCTTGGGGGCGGACAGTGTCTGCAGCGTGTGCACGGTGGCGCCGGTCAGCTCGGCGCAGTCGACCTGGGCGTCGGTGAGCCATCCGAGCTTCCACTTGTGCCAGGCGAAGGGGTCGGGCGCGAGACCGAACTGGCTGCCCATGAGGTCCCAGTCCCCGACGTGGGTGTCCCAGTCGCCGTTGCCGCTCTCCGGGCGGTGGTAGAGGTCCGGCAGGTCGAAGACGTGTCCGGTCTCGTGGGCGAGGACGTTGCGATCGGGCGGGCTCTGCTCGAAGACGGTGACGAAGCGGCGGAGGTCGGCGTTGTCGGCGCGCATCGGCTGATCGAGGTTGACGACCTTGGTGGCGTCGGAGTCGACACCGGGCGCGTCGGGGTCGGCGACGAAATAGACCATGTCGTAGCGGCTGAAGTTCACCGCGGAATCAGCGGCGGCGACCGCGTCGCGGAGGTAGTCCGCGCGCTGGTGGGAGTCCCAGTCCCGCTGTATCCCGTATGCGGTGGAGGCGTGCGGCATCTGCACCCATTTCTTCTTGATGGTCGGCCGCAACCGGAACCTGCCGTACGAGGCGCGCTGGAAGAAGTGGGAGGTGGCGGGGAAGTAGTCCGCGGAGAGGTCCTTGGTGCGGACGACGGGCTCGGAGTCCGGGAAGGACAGGAAGACCATGACGGCGTCGAGGGTGCCGGCCGGACGGGGGTAGGAGCCGTTCCAGGAGTCGACGCCCTCGGAATGGTGGGCGTCGGAGCGTCCGAGCGCGCATGAGAGGGACGCCTCGGAGGCGGTGGCAGGGCCCGCCACGATGGACGTCGCGACGAGCGCACTGAGAGACGTGGCGATGGCCGCGACGCGCCGCAAGCGGCGGCGGTCCACCCCGTCGGGTGTCTGGGCGCGCGACACATCGACCTCCAGGGACGGAACGGTGACCCCTCACCCACCCTGTGGCGATTTAAAGGTATTTGCCCTGTTCCGGAGGACCAGAAGAGTGACCGGCGCGTCTCGGCCACGCCATAACGGAAAGTGACAAACGGCCAAATGGGCAATCTGCGCGAACAGACACGGGCAGAAATGGCTGAAGTTCCGTCATGCGTGCCGACCATCACGGCTGCGTCGCTGGATCGGCCGCTGCGCCAGCCTCTATGATCGCCACACTTTCCAGCGCGAGATCCCCCCTCCATCACGAGACAAGCGCCATGCGGGAGCGAGCAGTGAGCGGACACCCCGACAGCCCGGGCCGCACGCCCGGAGCGACGCTTCCCTCGGTAACGGAGCGTAACGGTACGACCAAAGGCGCCGGCGGTGACGCTCACCCCGCCCCCGCCGGCGCCCGCGACGACTCGGCCGCCGCGCTCGGCGACTACCGCGCCGCCTTTCACGCCGGGCGCCTCCCGATGGCCGTCCTCAACCGCGACGGCCTGGTCCTCGCCGCCAACCCCGCCTTCGGCGAACTGGTCGGCGCCGACCCCGACGAGCTGGTCGCCGCGACCGCCTCGGACCTGACCGACCTCGGGGCGGACCCGCGGGTATGGACCGCCTACCGCGAAGTGCTGTGCGGCCGCAGCGACCGGCTGCGCTGCACCCGCCGCCTCAAGCACCCCGAGGGGCACTCCGTCTGGGTGGAGGTGACCGTCGAGCCGATGGCGCACGAGGGCCGGGTGCTGCTGTCGGTCGCGGACATCAGCGACCGGCACGATCTGCTGGCCCGGCTGCGGCATCTGCAGATGCACGACCCGGTCACCCGGCTGCCCAACCGCGCCCTGTTCTTCGAGCGGCTCTCCACCACCTTGGAGACCGCCACCTTCGAGCCGTCCGGAACCGGCCGGATCGGCCTGTGCTACCTCGACCTGGACGGCTTCAAGGCCGTCAACGACACCCTCGGCCACCGGGTCGGCGACCGGCTGCTGAGCGCGGTGGCGCAGCGGCTGATGCGCTGCGCGGACAGCGCCGGGGACCGCGGGCCGGGCCGGGGCGGGCATCTGGTGGCGCGCCTGGGCGGCGACGAGTTCGCGATCCTGGTGGAGGACTCCACCGGCACCGATCAGCTGTCCGAGCTGGCCCAGAGCGTGCTGGACGCGCTGCAGCGGCCGTTCGACCTGGCCGGGCAGCGGCTTTCGGTCTCGGCGAGCATCGGGGTGGTGGAGCGGACCGCGAACGGCACCACCGCGACCGGTCTGATGCAGGCCGCGGACACCACGCTGTACTGGGCCAAGGAGGACGGCAAGGCCCGCTGGACGCTCTTCGACCCCGAGCGCAACGCCCACCGGATGACCCGGCAGGCACTGTCGAGCACGCTGCGGCCGGCGGTCGACCGGGGCGAGTTCACCCTGGAGTACCAGCCGCTCGTCGGGCTCGACGACGGGCGGGCACAGGGTGTCGAGGCCCTCGTCCGCTGGCGGCACCCGCAATTCGGGACGCTCGCGCCGAATCGGTTCATCGCACTGGCCGAGGAGAACGGCGCCATCGTCGAGCTGGGCCGCTGGGTCCTGGAGCGGGCCTGCCACCAGGCGCGCGCCTGGCAGCTGGCGCACCCCGGCGACCAACCGCTGTTCGTCAGCGTCAATGTGGCCGTGCGTCAGGTGTGGGACTCCGACCTGGTCGCGGACGTGGCCGGCATCCTCGCCGAGACCGGGCTGCCGCCGCGACTGCTCCAGCTGGAGCTGACCGAGTCCGCGGTGATGGGTTCCGCGGGCCGGCCGTTGCAGGCGCTCCAGGCGCTCAGCGACATGGGCGTGCGGATCGCCATCGACGACTTCGGCACCGGCTACTCCAACCTCGCCTACCTCAGCCGCCTGCCGGTGTCCGTGCTGAAGCTGGACGGGTCCTTCGTCCGCGGCTTCCGCTCCCAGGAGCACCCCAACCCGGCGGACGAGATGATCGTGGAGGCGCTGGTCGCGCTGGCCCACCGGCTCGGGCTCACCGTCACCGCGGAGTGCGTCGAGAGCTCGGAGCAGGCCGAACGCCTGCGCCGCATCGGCTGCGACACGGGCCAGGGCTGGCTCTACTCCCGGCCGGTCCCGCCCGACCGCGTCGAGGCGCTCCTCGACGCGGGCCGGCGCACCGGCAGCTGAGGCGCGCGACGGTCTCCTGACCCGGAGGTGGAGCGGCCGTCGTACGGGCCGCGGCGAGGAGCCGCCGGCTGCTTTCCGCCGGACGGCTCCCGGCGCCTCCCCGCGCCGGCCGCGGCCCGCACGACGGCCGCCCCACCTGCCGGCCCGTCAGGCCTCCGGCAGTCCGTACGCGTCCGCGATCAGCTCGTACGAACGCAGCCTGGCCGGACCACCATGGGCGTTGGCGGTGATCATCAGCTCGTCGGCGCCGGTGCGCTTGGCGAGGTCGTCAAGGCCCTGGCGGACGGCGTCCGCAGTGCCGTGGATGACGTTGCCGAGCCAGCTGTCGACGAAGTCGCGCTCGCGCTCGGTGAAGTGGTGCGCAGCGGCCTCCTCCGGGCTCGGCACCAGGCCGGGGCGGCCGGTGCGCAGCCGGATCATGGAGAGCGCGCCGGTGAGCACCTGGCGGCGGGCCTCCTCCTCTTCCTCGGTGGCCAGCGCCGAGACGCCGATCAGGGCGTACGGCTCGGCGAGCACTTCGGAGGGGCGGAAGGAGGCACGGTAGAGGTCGAGCGCGGGGATGGTGTTGGCCGCGGAGAAGTGGTGGGCGAAGGCGAACGGCAGCCCGAGCGATCCCGCGAGCTGGGCGCTGAAGCCCGAGGAGCCGAGCAGCCACAGCGGGGGCCGGTGGGCGGACTGCACGCCGCCGGGCGAGGTGGCCTGGACCGGCCCCGGCACCGCGTGGATCTTGGCGTAGGGGTGGCCGTCGGGGAAGCTGTCGTCGAGGAACCGGGTCAACTCGGCCAGCTGCTGCGGGAAATCGTCGGCGCCTTCGTGCAGCCGGTCGCTTCTGCGCAGGGCCGCGGCGGTGGCGCCGTCCGTGCCCGGCGCGCGGCCCAGCCCGAGGTCGACACGGCCGGGGGCCATCGCCTCCAGCGTCCCGAACTGCTCGGCGATGATCAGCGGCGCGTGGTTGGGCAGCATGACGCCGCCGGAGCCGAGCCGGATGGACTCGGTGTGCGCCGCCAGATGGGCGAGCAGCACCGCGGGCGAGGAGGAGGCGACGCCGGGCATGGAGTGGTGCTCGGCGACCCAGTAGCGGTGGAAGCCGCGGCGCTCGGCCGTCCGCGCGATGCCGACGGCGGTGCGCACCGCGTCGGACGCGGTGCGGCCCGCGCCGACCGTCACCAGGTCGAGTACGGACAGGGGGACGGGTGCGGTGCCCTTGGCGGTGCCCCGAATGCCGTCGCCGGTGTCCCTGATGTCGTCTTCGCCGCTCACGGTGCGGGTCCTCCTCGCGTTGCCGGTGTGCGAGGAGGACAACCGGAGCACTTCTCCGCTTATTCCCGGGAGCGGGCCGGGCTCCCTTCCCGGGGTCGCCCCCCGGGGAACCCGGCCTGCTCGGGCGGCACGTCAGGGGGCGGCCCCTGCCTGCCGCCGGTCCCGCGTCAGGTGCGCGCGGGTCGCGAGAAGAGAGTGCCGAGTGCCGGGCAGGCGATCTCGCGGTCCAGCAGGCGCAGCCCTTCCCAGGCCGTCACCTGGTTGGCGGTGAGCACCGGCTTGCCCAGCTCCGCTTCGAGCGCGGGCAGATGCTCGGCCGTGTGCAGGGCCGTATCGGGCAGCAGGACCGCCTCGGCGTCCGGATGGTCGCCCGCACGGGCGAGCTCCAGCACCTCCGCGCGGCCCCAGGTGCCGACCTCCGCGGCGGTGATGATGCCGCTGCCGCGGGTCGAGACGACCTCCGTACCGGCGGACTTGAGGAAGGCGTGGAAGTGCTCGGCGACATCGGCGGGGTAGGTGGCGGCGATCGCGACCCGCTGGGCGCCGAGCGCCTGGACGGCGTGCGCGAAGGCGAAGGACGTACTGGAGGCGGGCAGGCCGGCGGTGGCGGACAGCTCACGGACCTGTTCGTGCGCGCCCTCCCAGCCGAAGACGAAACTGGCGCTCGTGCAGGCCCACACGACGGCTTCGGCGCCACGGCTCTTCAGCTCCGCGACGCCGGCGGCGAGCCGCGAGGCGGAGCCCATCTCCAGCAGCGCGTCCACCCGGTGGGCGTCCTCGCCGATGTCGGTGTGCACGAGCGGCAGGCTGACCGTGCCGCCCAGGAGCGTTTCGAGCCGGGGGTAGTCGTCCTCGGCGGAGTAGCCGGGGTAGAGGAAGCCGACCGATGCCATGCAGGTCTCCCTTTGGGGGTGCGGGGTGCGGGTGGTTCTGCTGGTGTGGTGGTTCTGCTGGTGCGGGGGGTTCGGTGAAGGCAGGCGGGGCGTCGGGGACGCGGATGCGCCGGAGGCCGCGATGACGGCCTGGCCGTTGCAGCTGCACGGGTACAGCCGTACGGGTACGGCTGTACGGGCGCTGCTGTGCGGGTGGGCGCTGCCGGCGAGTGCGACGCCGGCAGCGGATGGGTGAGTGTCAGATCCGAGCCGGCCTCAGACCGGTGGCTGGGGCCCGGGATCGTCGGGCAGATACGGCGGCGGATCGCCGCCGTCGGGCACCTCGCCGTCCGGCGGGGGGACCGACGTGCCGGCGAAGGCGGCCTCGGGCGTCACCCGTGGTCCTCCCTCGACGGCCCCCGACCCGGACATCGCGGCGGGGCCGCGCCGCGCCACCGGGTCGAGCAGTGCCTGATACGGGCCTACCGCCTGGACGCCGATGGCACGCAGCGCGGCCCACATCGTGACCTGGTTGGCGGACAGGACCGGCATCCGCAGCTCGGCCTCCAGCTGCGGGATGACGTCGTAGGTGGGCAGGTTCGTGCAGCTGATGAACAGCGCGTCGGCGGCGCCGACCACGGCCGTGCGGGCCATGTCGACGACGTCGCGGTAGGGCACCTTCCAGATGTGCCGGGTCAGCCCGAGGTAGGCGCGGCCGGTGACCGTGATGCCCGCCTCGCCGAGATAGTCCTCCAGTGAGTCGGTGACCGATTTGGTGTACGGCGTGACCACCGCGATGCGGCGGGCGCCGATCTCGCGCAGCGCTTCGATGAGCGCGCCGGAGGTGGTGAGAGAGGGGACCTCTCCCGCCTGGGCCATGGCGGCGCACATGGCCCGTTCGCCGGCCATGCCCGCGACGAAGCTGCCGGAGGTGCAGGCGTACGAGATCACCTGCGGGGACACCGCGCACAGCGCCTGGACGGCGGCGTGCAGGGTTTCGTGCTCGCTGACGAGACGGGCCAGGTCGAGGCTGACCTCGACGGGCACGAAGGGAGTGCGGGTGAGGTGGAGGGAGACATCGTCGGGAACCCAGCGCCACAGCTCACGGTCGAGCGCGAAGTCGAAGGGAGCGACGACGCCCACGCCGAGCTGCGGCTGTGGGCCACCCAGAAAGGAGACGTCCATGAAGGCCCCTAGAAGAAAAAACGAAGGGCTGGAGTGGCCAGGCCAGTGGCCGGGGATATTGGTGCAGCCGGACAAGCCGGGACGTCGGGACAGAGCCGTTGTTGACACCGTAGATACGACTTCTTAGCGTGGTCAATCCTCGCATCTCAGGCATCTGTCGGCGCCCCCTTCAGTAAAAGGGGCTCATGTTTCAGAACGGTTTCTGGCTATGTCCGAAAGCACCGTCCTCGTCCTTGGTTCCGACCCGCCGCCGAAGCTGGACAGACTGACCGGCCGCGCCAAGGTGATCTACGCCGACGAGGCGTCCCTTGCCGACCGAATCCCGTCCGCCGACGTGCTGTTGGCCTGGGACTTCACCTCCGATGCGATCCGGGACTCCTGGCCCTCCGAGGGGCCGAAACCCCGATGGGTGCACACCGCGAGCGCCGGCGTGGACCGGCTGCTGTGCCCGGCGCTGATTGCCGACGACACTCTGGTGACCAACGCGCGCGGCGTTTTCGAGCAGCCGATTGCCGAATACGTCGCCGGGCTGGTGATCGCCATGGCGAAAGATTTTTACGGAAGTTGGGAATTGCAGCGCCAGCGGCGCTGGCGGCACCGTGAGACGCTGCGGGTCGCCGGCACCCGCGCGGTCGTCGTGGGCTCCGGTCCGATCGGGCGGGCCATCGGCATCACCCTCCAGGCCCTGGGCATCACCGTCGATCTTGTCGGCCGCCGGGAACGATCACCGGATCCCTCCTTCGGCACGGTCCATGCGAGTGACGCGCTCAACGGCTTGCTGCCGCAGGCCGATTGGGTGGTCTGCGCGGCGCCGCTGACCGAGGCGACCCGCGATCTCTTCGACCGGCGGGCGTTCGGCCGGATGAAGCCGGAGGCCCGGTTCATCAACATCGGACGCGGGCAGCTGGTCGTCGAGGACGATCTCGTCGCGGCCCTGCGCGAATGGCGGATCGCCGCGGCCGCCCTGGACGTCTTCCAGCACGAGCCGCTGGCCGAGAACAGCCCCCTGTGGGACATCCCGCACCTGATCATCTCGCCCCACATGAGCGGTGACACGCTGGGCTGGCGGGACGCCCTCGCCGAGCAGTTCCAGGACAACTTCGACCAGTGGGCGGCCGGCAAGCCCCTGAGCAACCTCGTCGACAAGCGGCTCGGCTACGTACCGGTGCGCTGACGTCGGGAGGCCGACCGGTCCGACCGGCCAGGACCGGTCGGCCTCCCCACCCACCGGGGCCTCCCGTGTCCACCGGCCTCCCGCCCATGAGCCCCACCGGACCCAACGGCCCCACCCGTCACGGTCCAGCCCTTCGATCGGCAACGCCCTCGCACGTCCCCACCCCGCAGCAGCCCCGTACCCGCCCGCTGCCCCGCTCCGGGGCGGCCCACGCTCGGAGGACGCATGACGACCGCACCGACCCACCTCGCCGATCTCACCGCCACGCGGCTCACGGCCGGGTACGCCGCCGGCGAGTTCTCCCCCGTCGAGGTCACCCGCGCGACCTTGGAGCGCGCCGAGGCCGCCCAGGCGCGGACGAACTGCTTCACCCTGATCACCGCGGACGAGGCGCTGGCGGCCGCCAAGGAGTCGGAGGAGCGTTGGCGGGCCGGGGAGCCGGCCGGCCCGGTCGACGGCGTGCCGACCACCGTCAAGGACCTGATCCTCACCCGCGGCACGCCGACGCTGCGCGGTTCACGCACGGTCCGGGCCGAGGGCCCGGCGTGGGACGAGGACGCACCGTCGGTGGCCCGGATGCGCCAGGCCGGTGCGGTGTTCGTCGGCAAGACGACCACCCCCGAGTTCGGCTGGAAGGGTGTCACCGACAGTCCGCGGCACGGCGTGACGGGCAATCCGTACGACGCGGGGCGCACCGCGGGCGGCTCCAGCGGCGGCAGCGCGGCGGCCGTGGCGATGGGCGCCGGGCCGCTGAGCCTGGGCACCGACGGCGGCGGATCGGTCCGCATCCCCGCGTCGTTCTGCGGGATCTTCGCCCTCAAGGCGACCTACGGCCGGGTCCCCCTCTACCCGGCGAGCCCGTTCGGGACGCTGGCGCACGTCGGACCGATGACCCGGGACGCGGCCGACACGGCACTGATGATGGACGTGATCACCGGCGCGGACTGGCGGGACTGGTCGCAGCTCGCGCCGGGCACCGCGTCCTTCCGCGAGACACTGACCGGCCCGGTCGCGGGACTGCGGGTGGCGTACAGCCCGTCGCTCGGCTGGGACGTGCCGGTGGCGCCCGAGATCGCCGCGGCGGTCCGCCGCGCCGTCGACCGGCTCGCCGCGCTCGGCGCGCACGTCGAGGAGGTCGATCCGGGCATCGCCGACCCGGTGGAGGCGTTCCACACGCTGTGGTTCAGCGGCGCGGCACGGGTGGTGCAGCACCTGGGCGACGCCGACCGGCAGCTGCTCGACCCCGGCCTGCGGGAGATCTGCGACCAGGGCGCCCGCTACAGCGCACTGGACTATCTGGCGGCGGTGGACACACGCATGGCGCTGGGCCAGGCGATGGGGCGCTTCCACGAGACCTACGACCTGCTGATCACGCCGACCGAACCGATCACCGCGTTCGAGGCGGGCGCCGAGGTGCCGGCCGGGTCGGGGCACACCCGCTGGACGGGCTGGACGCCGTTCACCTACCCCTTCAACCTCACCCAGCAGCCCGCCGCGACCGTCCCCTGCGGGGTGGACGGCGACGGGCTGCCGATCGGCGTGCAGCTGGTCGGGGCGCGGCACGCGGACGCGCTGGTGCTGCGCGCCGCGCACGCGCTCTACGAAACGGGGACCGCGGAGATCCCCGCTCCCGCTACACCCGGCGGAAGTTGAGCGACTCCCCCAGGGCGCCGGCCCGCCACAGGTCCTGACAGGCGTCGGCCATCCGGTCCAGACCGTCGACGACGGCACCCCACACGATCCCGGGGACCCAGCCCGCGTCACCGTTGATCAGCAGATTGTTGCGCTCGTAGAAGAGGGCGAGGTCGACGACGGTGGCGCGGCCCTGGTGCTTGGCCTGGGTCTCGTAGCCGTAGGACTTCGTACCCAACTGCGTGTCGCTGAAGGTGAAATAGCACAGATCGCCGGGGATCGGAGTGATCGTCGGATTCTCCAGCGGTGGCTCCTCGGGGGCGAACGGCGGGACAAGCGTGTAGATCTCGTTGCGGGCGTACTTGGCGTGGTAGACGTCGCCGCCGAGCGGGAGGGCGTCCCATACGGCGTTGCAGGTGATCGGCGCGCGGTCGTCGAGCAGCTTGGCCGTGCAGCTCACGCCGCGCTTGTCCAGGGAGACTTCGATGAAGCGATCGGTCATGTCCAGATCGTAGGGGGGCAATACCGGCGTACGGAACAACTCCGAGGCGCTTATATCAAGGGCTGGAAACGATCGGCATATATGCCGGGCGTTCGGGTAGTCGCGCGCCCATGGCGCCACCACAACGGAACATCTCAGAATCCGAAGGACAATGGTCTAGCGGCATCCGCCGTCGCTCGCTGCTCGCGGGGGTAGCGGCGCTCGGCGCAGCGGGTGCGATCGGAGGGACCAGCGGCTGCAGTCAGGTGCCGACGGCCGATGCCAAGGACGGCGGCCACTTGTTGGAGCGGCTGCGTGCGAAAGGTTCGGTCACCCTGGGTCTGGCGGGTGAGCAGCCGTACAGCTACATCGGCCGGGACGGCAAGATGACCGGCTCCTCACCCGCCATCGCCAAGGAGATCTTCAAACGGCTCGGCGTGCCCAAGGTCGAGCCCTTTCCGACCGATTTCGGCTCGTTGATCGTCGGGCTGAATTCCCAGCAGTTCGATGTGGTCGCCGCCGGGATGTACATCAATCCGGAACGCTGCGCCAAGGTCATCTTCGCCGATCCCGAGTATCAGATGCTGGACGCCTTCCTTGTCCGCAAGGGCAATCCGATGAAGCTCCACACGTACAAGGACATCGCCAGGACCGGGGCGAAGATGGCGACCGGCGTCGGATACGCCGAGCTGGACTACGCCAAGGAAGCCGGCGTCAAGGACATCTCCACGCTCCCGGACCAGCTGGCCGGCCTGCTCGCCGTCGAGCAGGGCCGGGTGGACGTCTTCGTGGGCACCGCGGTCACCGTGCGCAATGTCGTACGCCAGTCGAGGACGACCAAGGCCGAGGCGACCGCCGAGGTCACGCCGCTGGTGGACGGCAAGCCGGTCATCGATGTCGGCGGCTTCGCCTTCCGGACCCCCGAGACGGCGCTGCGCGACGCGTTCAACCGCGAGCTGCACAAGATGAAGAAGACCGGCGAGCTCCTGAACCTGATGCGGCCTTTCGGGTTCAAGAAGGACCAGATGACGGAGATCACCGCCAAGGAGAAGTGCCGGCCATGAGCGATATCACCTGGGGTTTGTGGGAACTCCTCCTCAAAGGCGTGTGGATCACCGTTCAGCTGACCGTCTACAGCGCCGCACTCGGCGCCGTGGTGGCCTTCGTGATCGGCGTCGCGCGCACCCACCGGCTGTGGATCGTCCGCTTCGTGTCCGGCGCCTACTTCGAGATCTTCCGCGGCACCTCCGCGCTGATCTTGATGTTCTGGGTGTTCTTCGTGCTGCCGATGGGCTTCGGCTGGCAGCTGGTCCCGATGTGGGCCGCCGTCCTCACACTGGGCCTGACCTACGGCGCGTACGGCTCGGAGGTGGTGCGCGGCGCGATCGCCGCGGTCTCCCCGGCGCAGCGCGAGGCGGGCATCGCGCTCAGCTTCTCGCCGGCCCAGCAGCTGCGGAAGATCATTCTTCCGCAGGCCTGGCCGGGCATGATCCCGCCCTTCAACAACCTGCTGATCGAGCTGCTCAAGGGCACCGCGCTGGTGTCGATCCTGGGCGTCGGGGACATCACCTTCGGTGCTTCGCTGGTGCGCAACGCCACCGCGCAGAGCGCGCCCGTCTACACGATCATCCTGGTCATGTACTTCGTACTGGCCTTTGTACTGACCCGCGGGATGCGCGTGGTGGAGCGGCACGCCAAGGCAGGCATCGGCCAGGCACCGCCCAAGCGGACCGCCATGAAAAGCAAGCTGAGCGTCGGCGGACAGACCGGGCCGGCGACCGGTACGGCGGCCGGCGCCGCGGCGGAGGGTGATGTGCGATGACGTTCGACTGGTCCGCGGTCGGCGACTTCCTGCCGACGTTCTGGAAGGGCGTCCTGGTCACCCTCCAGGCCCTGGCTCTCGGTTCGCTGATCGCCTTCGCACTCGGCCTCGTGTGGGCCCTGGCGCAGCGCTCCCCCCTCAAGGTGGTGCGCTGGCCGGTGACCGCGATCACCGAGTTCGTGCGCAACACCCCGCTGCTGGTGCAGCTGTTCTTCCTCTACTACGTCATGCCCGAGTGGGGCATCACGCTCACCGCCATGGTCACCGGCGTGATCGCCCTGGGCCTGCACTACTCGACGTACACCGCCGAGGTCTACCGCGCCGGCATCGACGGCGTGCCGGCCGGCCAGTGGGAGGCGGCCACCGCGCTGAGTCTGCCGCGCAGCCGCACCTGGATAGCCGTGATCCTGCCGCAGGCCATCCGTCGCGTGGTCCCCGCGCTGGGCAACTACGTCATCGCGATGCTGAAGGACTCGCCGATGCTCTTCGCCATCGGCGTGCTGGAGATGCTGGGTGAGGCACGGCAGTTCTCCTCCGCGACCTTCCAGACCGTCGAGCCGTACACGGTCGTCGGTATCGCCTTCATCCTGATCGCCTACCCCGCTTCTCTTCTCCTGCGAGCCCTGGAGCGTCGTCTTGTCCGCTGACAGCAACACCCCCAACACCGCCGGTCCCAAGGACGCGGCGGACCGGTCCAAGGAGACGGCCAACCCGGCGGTCGACGGCAGCGAGCTGATCCACTTCGACAAGGTCACCAAGCGCTTCGGCTCGCACACCGTCCTCGACTCGCTGGACATGAAGGTCTTCTCCGGCAAGCACGTGACCCTGATCGGGCCCTCCGGCTCCGGCAAGACCACGATTCTGCGGCTGATGATGACGCTGCTGAAGCCGGACGAGGGCACCATCAAGCTCAACGGCGAATACCTCACGCACGAGGAGAAGGGCGGCAAGCTCGTCCCCGCGAGCGACCGGTACAGCCGTGAGGTCCGCAAGAACATCGGCATGGTCTTCCAGCAGTTCAACCTCTTCCCCAACATGAAGGTGCTGCGGAACATCACCGAGGCGCCGGTGCACGTGCTGGGCCTGGAGAAGGACGCGGCCGAGGAGCGTGCCCGGGAGCTGCTCGATCTGGTCGGCCTCACCGAGCACCTCGACAAGTACCCGAGCCAGCTCTCGGGCGGCCAGCAGCAGCGGGTCGCCATCGCGCGGGCGCTGGCGATGCGGCCGCAGGTGCTGCTGCTCGACGAGGTGACCTCGGCGCTCGACCCGGAGCTGGTGGCCGGCGTGCTGGACGTCCTGCGGGATATCGCGCACACCACGGACATCACGATGCTCTGCGTCACGCACGAGATGAACTTCGCCCGCGACATCTCCGACTGCGTGATGATGTTCGACGCCGGCCGGGTCATCGAGTTCGGGCCGCCGGAGCAGATGTTCACGGACCCGGAGCACGAGCGGACCCGTGAGTTCCTGAGCGCGGTGCTCTGACACCGCACGCCCGCCGGAGCCCGGCCCCCCACGGTGGGGGGCCGGGCTCCGGCGCGTGGGGAAGGTGCCGGTTGCGGGCACTCCCACGGACACCGTTCGGCGACGCCCGCCGTCCCCCGAAGGGGTTTACCGTGCCATGGTCATATGCCAGGGTGGCGCGCGCCTGGACAGACGCGTGTCCGCCCACGCTTTTCGGTCAAGACCCCCTCCATCGAGGGCCGTTGACCGCTATCGTGAGACGAGCCCCGTTGTACGGGAACGGTCGCGGGCCAAGCGTCGACCGCGTCCAGTACGACGACGGTCACGACGCAAGCGGTAACAACCTGCTAGGGGGACACCGTGGCGCTGAAGCCCGAGCCGACCGCGCCGTTCCATTCGGTGCAGTACGCCCTTCGCGTGCTCGAAACGATCTCCAGGCACGCCCACGGCGTGACCGACGTGCAGATCGCACGCGAAACAGCCATGTCCCCGGACCACCTCTCCCACATGCTGTCGATGCTGCAGCGCGAAGGCTATGTGGAGCAGGTCGGGGACGGGGCGTATGTGGTCGGCGATTCACTGCTGCTGTTGGGATCGGGCGGTGAGCGCACCCAGGCCCTTCGGGACAAACTGCAGGTGACGCTCGACGAACTGCGGGACTCCGTGGGCGCGGCGGTCTACATCAGCCGGTACATCGACGGCGAGGTCAAGATCCTCCACTACGCCGACGGGCCGCTCGCCCCGAAGGTCAACGAGTGGGCCGAATTCCGCCGTACGGCACATGCCAGCGCGGTCGGAAAATGCCTCCTCGCGCAGCTCGACCACGACGGCCGCAAGGACCACCTCTCCCGTCACAAGACCGCCCGGCTCACCTCCCGGACGATCACCAACGAGAAGGTGCTGTTCCACAAGCTCGACAGCCAGCCGCCGACGGTCCCGGTTCTCGACCTCCAGGAGTACGCCGTCGGTACGGTCTGCGCCGCCGTACCGATCACGGCAGGCTCGACGGTCGGCTGCCTCGCGCTGTCCATGCCGCTGGAGCATGCCCACCGTCTGCGGCAGGCCGCCGATGCCCTCAACCGGCGTGCCGCTCCGGTGCTGCTCTCGCTCGCGATCTGACCGGCGCCGCCGGGGGCGGCCCGGCGTGGTCCTCAGCACCCTTTCGGACCAGGTAGTATTTCTTTCGTCAGCGCGCGCCGCTAGCTCAGTTGGTTAGAGCAGCTGACTCTTAATCAGCGGGTCCGGGGTTCGAGTCCCTGGCGGCGCACCTGTGAAGTGGGCGTTCTCGGTTCTCCGGGGACGCCCACTTCGTCGTTGCAGGGACCGGCCTCGGCCTGGGCACTCACCGGTCCAGCAGATGGTCCCGTTCGTGGTCGCGGTAGAGGGTCAGGAGCGCGGCGCGGTCCCCCGCGGTGAACGGCCGGTACCTCCACCCCGTCGCCCCCGGGGATTCGCCGCCTCCCGCTGCGCCGCCCCCTTGTGGCGACCACCACACCGGCTCGGGGCAGCGGAATCCGGCCCGGCGCAGCGCGACGCGGTGCACCTTGTTGGTGGCGGTCACCGGCAGCGCGGCCACCGGCCGTACGAAGCGCGGCGCCATCTTCGTCCCCAGGTCCGGCTGGGCGGCGAGGAATGCCGCGAAGTCGTCGGGGTCGAAGGCCGTGCCCTCGCGCAGGGCGAGGGCCGCCATCACCTGGTCGCCCGCGATGGGGTCGGGCACGGCGTACACGGCGACTCCGGCGGCCGGGGCGTAGCGGGCGAGGATGTTCTCGATCATCGCGGCGGCGAGATTCTCACTGTCGACCCGCAGGCGGTCGTCCGTGCGTCCGGCGAAGTGGAAGAACCCCTCGGCGTCCCGGAAGAAGAGGTCGCCGGTCCAGTACCAGCCCGCGCCCCGGCCCGCGGCGCGGCCCCGGGTACGGGCGGCGGTGGCCTCGGGATTGCGCCAGTACCCCTCGAAGGGACTGCGGCCGCGGTTGACCAGCTCCCCTATGGCTTGCTCGCCGTTGAGCAGGCGCCCTGCCGGGTCCAGGCGGGCGGGCGGCAGCTCGACGCCGGTCTCCGGGTCGACGACGGCGAGGTCGTCCCCCGGTGCGGGCCGCCCGATGGCGCCCGGTGGGGTGTCCGGCGAACGCTGGAGCGCGGCGCCGCCCTCGGACGAGCCGTACCCCTCGGTGAGGCGCACACCGAAGCGTTCGGTGAAGCGGGCGGCATCCACGCTGCCGGCTTCGGTGCCGAACCCGGCGCGCAGCCGGTGGTCGCGGTCGTCGTGGCCCGGCGGGGTGGCGAGCAGGTACTGCACGGCACGGCCGACGTAGGTGAAGTAGGTGGCGCCGTAGCGGCGGACGTCCGGGAGGAAGGCGGACGCGGAGAAACGGCGGCGCAGCGCGACGGCCGCGCCGCCGGCCAGCGCGGGGGCCCAGCCGGCGATGACGGCGTTGCCGTGGAACATCGGCATGCAGAGGTAGTGGACGTCGTCCCGGCGCACGCCGAAATATCCGGCCAGCGAACGGCCGGCGGCCGCCAGTCGGCCCTGGGTGCACAGGGCGGCCTTCGGCGCGCCGGTGGATCCGGAGGTGAAGCACAGCAGCATCCGGGTGGCCGGGGTGGGCGTTCCTCTCCGGCCGGTGCCGGTGACCTCGGCGGGGCGGACCCCCTCGTACGGCGCGAGCAGGTCCCGGTAGGCCGGATCGTCCACGACGAGCACCCGGCCCGGCGGGACGGGCAGTCGCAGCCCGGTCAGCAGCGGGAGGTGGGCGCGTTCGGTGATCACCAGCGCGCAGTCGGTGTGGGCGATGTCGCGGGCGAGTTCCGGGCCGCGGCGGGTGGGGTTGATGCCGGCCACGGCCGCGCCGGTGAGCGCCGCCGCGCTGAGCCACAGCGGGTATTCGGGGACGTTGTCCAGCAGCACACCGATGTGCGGTGGTGCGGCGGGTGGCAGCAGATCGCCGAGCAACGCCGCTCGGGCGGCGGCTCCGGCGGCCAGCTCGTGGTGGGTCAGGGTGCGATCGCCGCAGAGGACGCCGGGCCCGTGGTCGTCCCACTGCGCGAGCACGAGTTCCGCGACGGTGGCGGCGCCGTCGCCTGCGCGGGAGGCGCCGCCGCTGCTGGTGCCGTTGGCTGCCATGGCGCCGCAGCGTAGCTGACGTATCGTCAGTTGTGGAGAGTGATGCGGGGGAGAGACGGTGCATGCCATGGGCGGTACGGGACGCGTGCGGGCGTCGGGGCCGGGACGCGGCGAGGGCCTCCCCGGGGGAAGGCAGGGAGGCCCAGCGGTACCGCGCCGCCACGGTCGGGCGGACCGGACGTCAGGAGACGTCGACGTCCGAGCAGGCGTAGAAGGCGTTGCCCGTGTCCGCGACGTTCCAGACACCGAGGATCAGGTGGCGGCCGGACTTCTGGGTGGGCACGGTGCCCTGGTGCTGGACCGTCTGACCCGGCTGCGCGCCGCCCATCGGGACCGTCATGAACGGCTCGGGTTCGAGGTCGGCACGGGTGAGCGGCTTGCTCGGGTCGTAGCCGTCCTTGGTGATGAAGTACTGGAAGTCGGCGGTCGAATGACGTGCGGTCAGTCGCCAGGTGAAGGTGTAGCCCTGCCCTGCGGAGAGCTTGGTGGCGGGCCAGTCGCCGCCCCGTGGGTCGTCCAGCTCGGCGAAGTTGTCGTGTCCGCCGGAGCAGATCTTGCCGTCGGCGGGGCCGGCGGCGGGGAAGCCCTTGGGTGCCTCGACGCTCTGCGGTTCGTACTGGATCGCACCGCAGTCCTTGACGGTGCCGTTGGCGCAGAGCGCCTGCCGGCTCGGGGGCGCGTCGCTGTAGCCGTGGCTGGAGGCGCTGCCGGTCGACAGGAAGGAGACACCGACGATGCCGAGACCTATCACGGCGGCACTGAGCTTTTTGCGCATGCTTCGCTCCTGAAGAACGTGGGGGGAGTTCCGTGAGCTGGAAGTGCGGTCTAGACCAAAACGCAGACTAGTGAGCGGTGTTGGACATGTCCAGACCAATAACAACCGGACTCCGGGCTCCCCCTGTCGCTCTCCTCAGCCGCCCCGCGACCCGGCCGCTGCCCACGGCCCCACCGGCAGAGGTCAGGCCGCCGCGGCGAGGGGGCCGGATTCCGGGCGGGCGGCCGTGTGCACCAGCGCGGTGTAAGTGCGTCGGAGCGCGATCAGCGACTCCTGGGCCTCGCGGTAGACCGCGGCATCGGGACCGCCCCGGTGCGCCAGGGTGCGCACCGGCGCACAGTGGCGGTCCATCGCGCTGAGCCAGGCGCGGTGCTGCGCCGGAAGGTGTCGGCGCTGGTACTGGCGCCCGCCCTCACCCACGCGTCGCCCGCCGATGCCCAGCACCGCGTCCGCGGCCTGCAGGACCGGCGGCTCCAGGGCACCCTGTTCGGCGAGCGCCGCGAGCACCGCACTCTGCGGCGTGGTGGCCGCCGGAGCGTCCGCCAACTCGGCTGTCTCGGCGCGCAGCTGGGCACGCAGGGCGTGCTGGATGCGGACCAGGCGGCGCAGCGCGGTGGGCGTGGAGGAGTCGTCGGGCGAGCGACCGGCCAGGGTCTCGGCGAGCCGGAAGAGCCAGATGCCGTGCGCCTCCAGCCGGGTCGCTGCGAGCATCAGCCGGTCCAGGCGGCTCAGCGGCTGCCCCTCCGGCGCCCAGCGGACGATCGGTACGAGCGGTTCCGTGCGGGCCAGCTGGTCGATGGGGATGTGCCGGCGCGGCTTCCGCTCGGGGGCCCAGTTGTGCAGCGCGAGGGTGGGCAGCGCGACGAACTGGTCATGGTCGATCCGCTGCGCGATCGCCGCCCACAGGTCGAGGAACGCCTCGTCGGCGACCTTGCGCGCGGCCGGCGCGAGCGGGTCGAGACCGCCCCAGCCGCAGGCCACCGCGATCACCGCGACCCGCATCGCGGCGGCCTCGGCGTTGCGCGGCGAGAGTCGCGAGACACGCTGTCGCAGGGCACTCAACTCCTGGGCGTGGTGAGCACGTTCGACCAGGTCGACGGCGCTCTCGCGGCCGGGGGCGAGTGCCGCGGCGCGGGCCATGGCGTCCAGCCGCGTCCACGTACCGATCATGGAACGGACAGGGGGCCGCTCGGGGAGGAAGCCGTGCGCCCGCGGGTCGTGCGGCGCGTTCGGGGAGAGGGCCTGCCCGTCATCGGCGGCGGTGTGGACCGGGGCACCGCGGGGCGCTCGGGTCCGCCCGTCCTCCCCGGGCGCGGCGGGGGGCGCGGCCTGCCGAGGGGACGGCACGACCGCGCCGGGACCGGTCACCGTGGTCAGGGACGTCATCAGCACTTCCCCGCGAGCAGCCGGGCCAGATGGGTGTCCATGTCGAGGTAGTCGTCCTCGTGTCCTGGCGGCACGATCGCCGCCGTCTGCTCCAGCCATGCGGTCAGCTCCGTCGCGCGCACCGACAGCTCGCAGACGCTGTCGTCGGTGGACAGTTCGATATGCGCGCGCCGCCGGCCGCCCGGCTCCCCGGAGGGCCACACCCGTACGTCCCCCTCGCCGGCTTCGCCGCACAGCCCGGCAAGGAGCAGGTCGCGGGCGAACAGCCAGGTGGCGATCGTCCGGCCGCGACTGAGGAAGGCGACCTCGACCTCGTACGGACGGTCACTGCGGTAGCTGAAGCGGCCGGCCACCGGAACCGTTTCGTCCGGCCCGAGGAGGAACTGCATCTCAAGGGTGCGCTTGGCTGTCGACACCACGACGATCAACCTTTCCGAGGGAGGGGACGGGTCCCGGTGGACCCGGGCCTGGGCGCGCGTCCTACCAGACGCCGCCGTGGAGGTCGGGGTTGCGGGGGGTGAAGAAGGAGTGACGGACGCCATGCCGGGGCGGCCCGCGCCGTCACCTCCGGACCGGGTCCGGGTTCGGCATGCGGGCTCATGCGCACGCGAGGGCACACGAGGTGTCCCAGCACCGCCATCTCGGGGCCTCCTGTGTTCCGGAACCCGTCGGCTCTCGCCTCCGCGTTCACCTGAAGCCTCTCAACCGGCGGGAGATACCGCATGCTGACGGGGCATCTGGTTCACAACAGGATGGATCAGAGTGTTCCGGGCGATACCGGTCGAGTCGTCACCCAAGCCGCACCCTTCAGTCGGAACGTACGTTCGTTTCGTCGCCGGGTGGGCCGTTCGGCAGGGGCGGGGTGGTACCGAGAACCCGCGCACGTGTGCTGAATCACACTGCTCGACCGCGTGAGCAGCCCGGTTGTGGGTACGGGGCACGTCCGGAGTTCGTGTAAAGTTCTTCAGGTCAGCGCGCGCCGCTAGCTCAGTTGGTTAGAGCAGCTGACTCTTAATCAGCGGGTCCGGGGTTCGAGTCCCTGGCGGCGCACGTAGCACTGAGGCCCCTCGCCATGCGAGGGGCCTCAGTCGTTGTCGGGCCCGGTTGCGGCAGGGGCCGTTCCTTGCGCGGAGCAGCCGGGTACCCCGGGGCCGAGAACCCGGGACCCGGGCCCCACCGTCGTCAGGCGGCCGGCTCCCCGGCCACCACAGACTTGGTCTCCGCCGCCTTCGCCGGGGCGAGAAGACCGCCGAACATCCAGACGAAGAATGGCGCGGCGACGGCCGCCATGGCCGTCCAGACCCGCCAGCCGCCGTCCGCCGGAAGCAGCAGCGCGCCCGCGGCGGCGACCGACACGAGAAGGCCGAGCAGCACGGACACCGGAACCGTACGGGGCCAGAGACTGCCGAATTCCAGGAGCCGGACCTGTCGGCCTGCGTCGATCGCGACCGGCCCGCGCGGAGGGGCGGCGACCCGCGCGGCCTCGGCGCCGGGGACGCGGCCGGGCAGCTGCCAGCCCTCGTCCGCGACGTAGTCCGCGGTGACCTTCTTCCCGGTCGCGGCCGGGTCCCACACCAGCCAACCCGCACGGCCGACGAGCAGCGGGGTCGCGCGCTCGTGCGACGCGGCAAGGCTGAGCGGCACATCACCCGCCTCGGTGTTCAGGGTCAGGCACTTGTAGCGCGAGGTGCTCTTCGCGTCCTTCCCGGCGTCGCTGCCGGACGGCGGTTCGACGTGCTCGGCCGCGCCGGTGACGGTGGCGCGGAGGGCGACCCAGTCGCTCCGGACGCGCCGGGACCCGCGCGGCGGGGACGCGACACAGAGCATCGCGAGCGCGACGACGGCCCATCCCACCGCGGCGAAGAGGGAACTGCCCCGCGACAGCGTGCGGCCCGCGAGCTGTGCCTCGACCTCGGTCGGCGTGAGGGCGCCGACGGCCCCGAGGCGGGGCTGCTCGGGCACGTAGGCGACAGGGAAGGTGCCCCCCACCTCCCGGGGGCCCCTCCTGGTCTCCGTGTGGAAGGTCGCGGAGACCTCCTTGGCGTCTTCGGCCGACGGCAGCCTCACGGTGTAGTCGGCGGTCGCCGCGGAACGGCTGCTGCTTCCGGCGCGCACCACATTGCCGACGGCGGCCACCGGCAGTTCCTTGATCACGTAGTGCGCGTCGGCGATCCGGGCGGCGGTGGGGCTGCGGTCCGGGTCGGCCGCGCCCAGGCAGACGGACAGCACCAGCGCGGTGGGTACCGCGACCGCTACGGCCGTGATCCTGGCCCAGGTCCAGCGGGAGCTGTGGAGGACCGCGGGCACCGGAGCACCCGGACGCCCCGCGGCGTCGCGCACGGCGTCGAGCGCGCGGGCGTACGCCTGTTCCGGAGAGGTCCGGCCCGCGGTGAGGACGTAGCCGATGAGCGTCAGCACGCACGCGGCCACCACCGCCAGGGCTCCCCACACCACGCCCGTACGGACCGGGCCGGCGCCCAGGAACAGCCAGCCACCGGTCAGAACGATGAGCGCGGACGGGCCCACCACCGTGACGCAACGACCGAGCCGCATCACCCCGGCGCTCATCCGAAGGCCCCGAATTCGCTGGTGCCCTGCTTGTCGTTCACTCGCTCCGCGCCCTTCTCGTTGCCCTCGGCCGGGTCTTCCCGCGCGTCCTTGATGTCGTTGCCGGCCTCGCCCGCGCCCATGTCGAGAGCCCCTGGCGCGTCCCCATCTCCACGAGAAACGCTGCCACTTGCCGGCCAGGGCGAAAGATCTGGACGCCGCGGCACCGTGGGTGTGCAGAGCCGGGGGCGGAGGTCGCGGGCCGGGCCCTTCGGGCGATCACCTCGACACCGAGTTCTCCGTCCTGCACGCCGTCCAACTCAATACGGAAGGAGGCGTTTTCTTCGGATTCGGCGAGAATTCCGAAATCACCGTGGATCCTCCCCATTCCGCCGACCCGCCGCTCCGCGACGCCATTCGGGGCGTCACTTTACCAATTCGGGAGCACCGCTTTACCCGCCGCGTTCCTTTTCATCCGGGCCGTATCGCGCGACGAAATGCCGTCATATCGCTGGTCAAATCGCCGTCCCCGGGGCAGAGTCACCGCATGGCGCGCGACATTCAGAACCGCATCAAGAGGCTGATCATCGATGAGCGGCTGCCGTCCGGCGCCGCGCTGCCCACCGAGCCGGAGCTGATGGAGCTGCTCGGGGTGAGCCGCAACTCCGTACGAGAAGCGCTCAAAGGGCTGCAGGCGATGGGCATCGTGGAGATCCGGCACGGGTTCGGCACCTATGTCGGGCCGATGACGATGGCGCCGATGAGCGAGGGCCTGGCGTTCCGTACGGTCGCCGGGCATCTGCGCGGTGAGGACAGCCTGCGCCAACTGCTGGAGCTGCGCGAGGCGGTGGAGGCCGGGCTGATCGCGCGCCTCGCGGGTCAGGTGCCGCCGGAGGATCTCACCGAACTGGACGGGCTGGTGGCCCGGATGGAACGGGAGGCGGCGGCCGGGTCGGTGGCGGCGGAGACCGACCGGGCGTTCCACGCCGCGCTGTACCGGGGGCTGGCCAACCCGCTCCTCAGCGAGGTGCTGGACGCGTTCTGGGAAGCCTTTCACCGGGTGCGGACCGATCTGGCGGACGCGACGGCGGACCCGCGGGCCACCTGGCGAGAGCACGGGGAGATCGTGGCGGCCGTACGCGCCGCAGACGCGGGGCGCGCGGAACGGGCCGTGCGCAAGCACTTCGACAATATTCGCCGGAGGCTGCGTAGTTCCTGAGCACCTGTGCCACTGCGCGCCTGCGGTGGGTCAGCCGGCCACCGGGCGGGCCGGCTCGAATCCCGTCAGATGGGCGGAGACGACCACGTTCGTGGGGCTGTCGCCGGTCGCCGGGTCGGTGGTGCCGCCGGTGGCGATCAGCCGGAGTTCCGACCGGCCCGGCTCGTGCGCGCCGTAGGCCCTGCGGGCGTCGAAGTGCGTCCGGTCGTAGAGCTTGACGTCCTCGACGGTGAACTGGGCGGTGCTGCCGTCCGAGCGCTGCACCTCCACCAGGTTTCCGGGCCTGATGCTGCTCAGGCCGTTGAAAACAGCTCGGTCGGACGGAGCGGCGACCCGTCCGAGGAGCACTGCGGCACCCTTCTCGCCCGGTGGTGGCCCCCCGGCGTACCAGCCCACCACGTCCGGCGCCGTCGGGGGCGGTGGGGTCACCGCACCGTTCGTGGCAAGGCCGCGGGCGATGACGTCGGCCCCTACGCCCAGGGCGCCGATGGTGAGGTGGGTGGGCCGGACGGTACTCGATGCGGCCACCGGGGCGTGGGCGTGCGCCGGCGCGCCTGGCGGACGGCCGACGGCGGCGACATCGCCGGTGGTGGGCAGTCGGCCCGCGACCTCGTCCGTCAGGTCACGGCCCCACACCCACAGTCCCAGCAGCAACAGCGCCCAGGCAACACCGGTCAGCAGTTGACCATGGCCGGTGCCGAGCCGTTTCGCCCGGCTGCCGTCAGCTCTCATCCGTACCGCCCTCAGCTCTCATCCGTACCGCCTTGCCGTTCGCGCCGGAGGCGCAACCGCAGCCGCAGCAGCTGCCCCGCGATGACCAGGAGAACGCCCCCCGCGAGCACCAGCCCGACGGCGGAGGTGCTGCTCAGCTCCCCCGCGGGCGGGGCCTTGCCGTCCGGGTCGGCCTGTCCCGGTGGGGTCTCCCGGGTGGCCGGCCGGGCGCCGCCCCGTCCGGCCGCGCTCGGGGCGACGGGCGTGCTGACCTGCATCGTCCCGGTGACCTTGGTGGTCCGTCCGTCCGCACCGGGGCACGCGACGGTGACGGGGTGCGTGCCGGGCTGCGCGTCGGAGCCGATCCGGGCGTGGCCCGTCAGGTCGCCGGCGACCCGGGCGAGCGGAACGGTGCCGGCGAACGCCCCCGACAGGGCGGTGGCTTCGGCGGCCGGACAGCCGGTGACCCGCAGGATGACGTCTCCGCCGGGTACGGCGGAGACGGGGGTGACGGAGACCGTTCCGGTCCCCGCGCCGGGTTTCTCCCCGGCGTGGGCGGGCGCCGCCGTCACCGCGCAGGCCGCCACAGCGGCACAGAACGTGAGTTGCGGTGAGCGCATGGTGAACCTCCGATACTTCCGAAGGTCCGCCCGCGCGGGGCCGGCCGCATCCGGTGCGGCCCGCCACTGCGCCGTTGCGGTGAAGGGCCCGGGCCGCGGCGGTCCGCCGGGGCCCGGACGCGGCGTCAGACCAGGTCGACGATGTCCGCGATGGAGTCGACGACGCGGGACGGCCTGAAGGGGTGCCGTTCGACGTCTTCGGGGCGGGTCAGTCCGGTGAGCACGAGGAAGGTCTCCATGCCCGCCTCCAGGCCCGCCAGCACATCGGTGTCCATCCGGTCGCCGATCATGGCGGAGGTCTCGGAGTGCGCACCGATGACGTTGAGGCCGTGGCGCATCATCAACGGGTTGGGCTTGCCGACGAAGTACGGCTCGACGCCCGTCGCCTTGGTGATCAGGGCGGCGACCGAGCCGGTGGCGGGCAGTGCGCCCTGGGCCGAGGGGCCGGTCTCGTCGGGGTTGGTGGCGATGAAGCGGGCACCGGCGTTGATCAGCCGGATGGCCTTGGTGAGCGCCTCGAAGCTGTACGTACGGGTCTCGCCGAGCACGACGTAGTCCGGCTCGTGGTCGGTCAGGACGTAGCCGATGTCGTGCAGGGCGGTGGTCAGACCCGCCTCGCCGATGACATACGCGGTGCCGCCGGGGCGCTGGTCGTCCAGGAACTGGGCGGTGGCCAGCGCGGACGTCCAGATCGACTCCCACGGCACGTCCAGCCCGATCCGGGACAGCCGGGCGTGCAGATCGCGCGGAGTGTAGATGGAGTTGTTGGTCAGCACCAGAAAGGGCCGGCCCGATTCGCGCAGCCGCTTGATGAAGGCGTCCGCCCCGGGGACGGGGATGCCCTCGTGCATCAGGACGCCGTCCATGTCGGTGAGCCATGACTCGATCGGCTTGCGCTCTGCCACTGCCGGACTCCTGCCGTACGTGTTGACCAGGGCCGTCGTCCGTCCCGTACCGGGCGCGGGTCGCTGGGGGTGACCCGCTCCTCGTACGTACGGCCGACGCCCCCACCCTAAGTCAGCCCGTGACGGCGATACCCCGCCCGGCGGGGTGCGGTGCCGCAGGGGTCAACGCCGCAGGCGGCGGGCCCACGCCAGCAGCACGCCGCCGCTCAGGAGCAGGCCGGCGCCCAGCGCGCCGAAGCCGAAGACGGGGGCATGGCCGGTCGTTGCCAACTCCGAGGGCGGGGTGGGTTCGTGCGGTGCGGGGGTGACGTCAGGGGACGCGGGGGCTCGGGGCGGCAAGGACAGCGGGGGCGATGTCGGGGCTTTGGGCAGCAGGGGCAGCCCTGGGGCAGCGGAGGCGGCGGGCGCGGTGGGGACGCCGGGGGCAGGGGCGGGCGAGGCGTCGCGCGGCCGGACGGCGAAGCGGTAGTCGTCGGACTGCCCGACCCATTCACCGTCACTGCCGCGACGCTGCATGGTGGTGACCTTGGCGGTGAGATCGCCCTGCGGGGTGTCCGGGGCGAAGCGCATCCGGACGGGCAGGACCGTGGTGCCCTTCGCCGGTACGGTCACCCCGCGGCCCGCCGCCCGCTCCGCCGGGCTGCCCCCCGCACCGCCGTCGGCACCCTTGCCGAACACGCCGACCTGTTCGTCACGCTCGGTGGACTCGAACGGCACCGGACGCCAGCCGCCGCCCGCCGGGTCGCGGAACTCCAGGTGGATCTGACCGGAGCGCAGGCCCCGGTGAGCCGCGAGGACGACGACGACGGGGTGGACGTCCTTGCAGGCGGCGTCGGTGGTGTTGCGCAGCTCCAGTTTCCAGGTCTGCCAGTTGCCGCCGGCCGGGTAGGCACGCTGCCCGCCGGTCACTCGTGAATCGATGGGGAAGTGGACGCTGTCGGGCCGCCCGCAGGAGACGGAGGGGACCGGGGCGTGGGCGGCGGTTTCGCGGGCGGACGCGGCGGCGGGGGTCGCGTGGGCGGCGGCCGGCGCCGCGCCGAGCGTGGCGGCCACGCCGGCCAGCAGGGCGGCCGAGAGCCCGGTGGTGAGCGCACCGCGTGCGGGGCCGGCACCCCGGACGCCGCGGCGGCACCCGGCGCGTCCGGGATGCGCGGTGCCTGTGCGGCGAACGGTGGCTACGGTGCGCGTGAGTGCGCCGGACGGATGCATCGCGGTCCTCCGCTGCTCGGTCGGCGGGCAAGGGCGTCGGCCGGGCCGCGGGCGGAGGGCCCGCGAGCCCGGGCTGCTGGGCAGCACGACCTTCAGGACCCTGCCACGCACGCCTCGCCCTGCCGGAAGGTCCGGCCCGTGTGCACCCGACCAGCCGCCGATTCCCCCCTTATCAGCTGACTTTCCGCTCATCGTGATTAGCCGCCGTACGGGGCCCTCAGGGGTTCTCGCGGCGGCCCGCGAGTACGGAGCCGGACGCCCCGAACAACGGCGCGAGCACCAGTTGCGCCGCCCCGTCCGCCACCACCCGGGCGCCGCCCCGGGCCGGGGCCACCTGGACCGGCGGCCCGGCCCTGCCCCGCGTACCGGACTCGGCGGCGAGCACATGAGCCACACCGCCGAGAAACTCCTCCGGGCTCCCCAGTACGGTGCGCCCGCCGAGCAGCACCCGGTCGATGTCCAGCAGCTCCACCAGGTTGGCCGCGCCTACGCCGAGCACCCGGGCGGCCTCCGCCAGATCACCGCGCGCCACCGCCGCCAGGCAGAGCGCCTCGATGCAGCCGCGCCGACCGCAGTCGCAGGGCGGGCCGTCCAACTGCAGGACCTGGTGTCCGAATTCGCCGGCGCCGGTGCGCGGGCCGCGGTGCAGGGCACCGTCGAGCACCAGCCCGGCGCCGAGCCCGGTGCCCAGGTGCAGATAGGCGAACGAGCCCCGGCGGGTGCCCTGGGCCAGACCGAGGGCCGCCGCGTTGGTGTCCTTGTCGAGCACCACGGGGAGGCCGAGACGGTCGGCGAGAGCGTCCCGGAGGGGGAAGCCCTCCAGGGCGGGCGCGCCGGTGACACGGCCCAGCACGCCGCGCGTGTGGTCCAGCGGCCCGGGGCAGGCCACGCCGGCGCCCAGCACCGGGGGCCCGCCGGCCGCCGCGCGCAGCGCCGTGACCTCGCGTTCCGCGGTGGCCAGTACCTCCGCGGCACCGGCCTCGAAGGCGAGCGGCGCGCGGCGGACGGCGACCGCTTCGCCGGCGAGGTCGGCGAGCACCGCGGTGAGTTCGTCGCGGTCCAGGTGCAGCCCGACGGCGTGCCGGGCGCCGGGGACCAGTCGCAGGACGGTGCGGGGCTTGCCGCCCGTCGAGGCGCGGCGGCCGGCCTCGGCGGCGAGCCCTTCGGCGCGCAGCCGGGCGGTGATCTTGCTGACGGCCTGCGGGGTCAGCCCGGTGTGCTCGGCGAGCTCCAGCCTGCTGACCCCGCTCGCGCCCGCCGCGCGCAGCAGGCCGAGCACCAGCGCGGCGTTGTGGCCGCGCAGCGCGGGGAGATTGGCGCCGGGGTTGCCGGCCGGGGGGTCCGTACGGCTCGGCCCCTCCGCCGCAGGGGCGGCGCGGTGAGCGGGATCGTTGCTGGTCACCCACCCATTGTCCGCATAGCTTGCACTTTAGCAACAGCGTTGCTTAAGTGGGAGCATGAGCGACTCCACCGGCACCCCCGACCCCCACGCCCCGCTCCGCGTCGGCCTCCTCGGCTACGGCCTGGCGGGCTCGGTCTTCCACGCCCCGCTGATCGCCGCCACCGACGGCCTGGTCCTCGACACCGTCTCGACCGCGAACCCCGAGCGGCAGGCGCAGGCCCGCGCCGAGCACCCGCAGATCCGCGCGGTCGACACCCCCGAGGCCGTCCTCGACCGCGCCGCTGACCTCGATCTGATCGTGCTGGCCACGCCCAACAAGACGCATGTGCCGCTCGCCACCGCCGCGCTGGAAGCGGGCCTGCCGGTGGTCGTCGACAAGCCGCTCGCCGCGACCGCGGCCGAGGCGGAGAAGCTCGCCGCCCTCGCCGACGACCGCGGCCTGCTGCTCTCCGTCTTCCAGAACCGCCGCTGGGACAACGACTTCCGCACCGTCCGCAAGCTGATCGAGGACGGCGCGCTGGGCGAGGTGCAGCGTTTCGAGTCGCGCTTCGAGCGCTGGCGGCCGCAGCCCAAGGGCGGCTGGCGCGAGTCCGGCGACCCGGCGGAGATCGGCGGGCTGCTCTACGACCTCGGCAGCCACCTCGCCGACCAGGCGCTGGCCCTCTTCGGCCCGGTCGTCTCCGTCTACGCCGAGTCCGACGTGCGCCGCCCGGGCGCCGCCGCCGACGACGACACCTTCCTCGCCCTCACCCACGCGAACGGGGTCCGCTCCCACCTGTGGATGAGCGCCACCACCGCTCAACTCGGGCCGCGCTTCCGGGTGCTGGGCAGCTCGGCCGGCTATGTGAAATACGGTCTCGACCCGCAGGAAGCGGCTCTGCGCGAGGGCCTGCGGCCGGGCGAGGACCGCGACGGCTGGGGCGTGGAGCCGGAGTCCGGCTGGGGCCGGCTCGGCTCCGGCGAGTCGCCGTTGACCGGCGGCGGCGAGCCGGTGCCGACCCTCGCGGGCGACTACCCCGCGTACTACGCCGCCGTCGAGCGGGCGTTGCGCGAGGGCGGGCAGCCGCCGGTGACGGCGACCGAGGCCGCGGCCGCGCTGCGCGTACTGGAGGCCGCCAAGCTCTCGGCCGCCGAAGGCCGTACGGTCCGGATCGAGGCCGCGGCATGAGCGCCGGCGG
Source organism: Streptomyces sp. NPDC048248 (assembly GCF_043201875.1). Classification (NCBI taxonomy): domain Bacteria; kingdom Bacillati; phylum Actinomycetota; class Actinomycetes; order Kitasatosporales; family Streptomycetaceae; genus Streptomyces; species Streptomyces sp. NPDC048248. Next base: position 97,135 of record NZ_JBICZL010000011.1, on the reverse strand, counting down.
CGGGACGGGCGGTGAACTCGCCGAGCTGGCCGCCCAGGAGGAGCGGCTGGTCTTCGACGCGTTCGGCCACGACGACGCCTGGCGGCTGGGCTCGCTGCTGGTGGAACTGGCGCGCGATCGCGGCGCCGCGGTGACGGTCGAGATCCGGCGCGGCGCCCAGCAGCTCTTCCACTTCGCGCTGGAGGGCACCTCCGCGGACAACGACGCCTGGCTCGCCCGCAAGTGCGCCGTCGTCGAACGCTATGCGGAGTCCTCCTTCCGCGTCGGCGCCCGCTTCCGCGCCAAGGGGAGCACCTTCGAGGAGTCCTCGCGGCTGGATCCGGACCGCTACGCCGCGCACGGTGGCGCCTTCCCCATCCGGCTGCGCGGCACGGGCGTGGTCGGGGCGGTCGCGGTGTCCGGACTGCCCCAGGCCGAGGACCACGCACTCGTGGTCGAGGCCCTGGAGCGCTTCCTGGCCGGCTGACCCGTCCGCAAAACGCGTACGGCCGGCGGCCCGTGGGGGTCCGCCGGCCGTACGTCCGGCAGGTCAGGCGTCCTTGAGCTCCTGGCGCTGGCGGCCGAGCCCGTCGATCTCCAGCTCCACGACATCGCCGGCCCTGAGGTAGGGCTTCGGCTCCGGCTGCCCCATGGCCACACCGGCCGGGGTGCCGGTGTTGATGACATCGCCCGGGTACAGGGTCATGAACTGGCTGACGTAGCGGACGACTTCGGCCACCGGGAAGATCTGCTCGGCGGTCGTGCCGTCCTGCTTGAGTTCACCGTTGACCCACAGCCGTACGCCGAGCGCCTGCGGGTCGGGCACCTCGTCGGCGGTGACCAGCCACGGGCCCAGCGGGTTGAACGTCTCGCAGTTCTTGCCCTTGTCCCACTGGCCGCCGCGCTCGATCTGGAAGGCGCGCTCGGAGACGTCGTGGGCGACCGCGTAGCCGGCGACGGCCGCCAGGGCCTGCTCATCGCTCTCCAGGTAGCGGGCGGTTCGGCCGATGACGACGGCCAGCTCCACCTCCCAGTCGGTCTTCACACTGCCGCGGGGTACCAGCACGGTGTCGTCGGGGCCGACGACCGTGTCGGGGGCCTTCATGAAGATGATCGGCTCCTCGGGGGTCGCGGCCCCCGTCTCCCGGGCGTGGTCGTGGTAGTTCAGCCCGATGCACACGACCTTGCCGATCCGGGCCACCGGCGGGCCCACGCGCAGCCCCGTGGTGTCGAGTGCGGGCAGCTCGCCGGAGGCGGCGGCGCGGAGGGATGCCAGCGCCTCGTCGTTGGCGAGCAGGGCCCCGTCGATGTCCGGCGCGTGGCCCGACAGGTCCCGCAGGACCCCCGTCTCGTCGAGCAGCGCCGGGCGTTCCGCCCCCACCGTTCCGACACGCAGCAGCTTCATCGGTACAACTCCCGTGGTCGAAGGGTCGGCCCTGGAAGGGGTCTTCCGGGCCGGCCGATGGGGGACGGCCATCGAGCGATTTGGCTGATCGTCCAAGAACGGGGTCCACTCCGCAAGACCCCGTTCACGGACTGGACCGTTACTGAGCGGTAGTAACGACCTCTCCCTCCGGCCCCGTTCCGCGGGCAGGACCGGAACGGGAGGCCGCGGAACCTGCTCCGGCCTGCCCCGTACGCGCCCTCGCCCTGGCCGCGCGCTGCCGCGCCGCCCGGGTCTTCGGCGCTCGTTGCCGTGCGGCGCGCGGCTGCGCCTTCGCGCTGTCCGGTTCCGCCCCGGACGATGCCGGCTCGGCGCCCGGCGCGGTCCCGGCCTCCGTGTCCGGCGCGCTCCGGCCGCGGTCACGGTGCAGCAGGGCCCGCTCGCAGGCCGTCCACGTCGTCGTCGTGACCATGTAGAGGCCGGCCGCCAGCGGGACCACAGCCACGGTGATCAGCGTGCCGAAGCACAGCAGCGGCATCATCTTCGCCACCCCGGCCATGCCGGGCACCGCGGCACCGCCGGCAGCGGGCTGCGGGGCCGCGGCCATGGAGGCCCGCGCGCGCCGGTAGTTCCAGGTGGCGACCGCCGCGATCAGGGCGAACAGCGCGAGATAGACCAGGCCGTGCGGGCCGAACACCCCGCCGTCGGCGAGTGCCTCGCTCCAGTGGCCGCCGAGCGGGGCGCCCAGCAGCGTGTGGTCGAGCAGCCCCCCGCCGCCGGTGGAGAAGAGGTGGTACATGACGAAGAAGACCGGCAGCTGGATCAGCGTCGGCAGGCAGCCTGCCAGGGGCGAGGAACCGGTTTCGGCATAGAGATCGGCCATCGCCTCCTTCAGCCGCTCGGGGTGGTCCTTGTGCTTGCGCTGCAGTGCGGCGAGTTGCGGGGCGAGCGCGGTGCGCGCCTTCTCACCGCGGGCCGCTGCGCGGGCCAGCGGGTGCAGCGCGGCGCGGACGATGAGAGTGAAAAGGACGATGGCGACGGCCGTGGCCGCGGCGCCGAACAGCGGGTCGATCGCCGCGGCGCCGCGCGCCAGCGCATCGCCGAGAAGGCCGAAAACGGACATGGATGAGCCCTCCACGGGTCTCGTCGTGCCGGAATGCGGATCCCTGCCGGCAGGGATCAGGGGAATTCGGCGTGACGGGCCGCGTGGGCGCAGCGGGACAACGAGGTTCGCCGGGAGGGCGGGATACAGCGGTGCCGGGAGCGCCTACGCGGCCGTCGGGAGGGGACGGCCCGGTGCTCGCGGACGCGGCCGGCCGGCGGCGTCCGGGTCCCGTTGCGGGAGGAAGGCGGTGCGCCGTTCGCGGTCGCGGATGGCGGTGCGGACCCGGCCCGGTGGCACCGGGCGGGCGTGGGCCGCGATCAGGAAGGCGCGGCACACCAGCACGACCGCCGCGGTGGTGGCTGCGGCGGTGAGGGAGGTCGCGAGGCCGCTCTGGGCGAGCAGCAGACCGGCGAGCACACCGGCGAGCAGGACGAGGAGCGCGGAGGTCCGGCGGACGCCGGTGGACGCCCTCCGGACGCGGCCGGGGAAGGAAGCGGCGATGCGGTGCATCCGGCGTCCTCCTTCCGTCGACTTCCGTTCAGCGTCCTGCGCGGACATGCGGTGGCGCGCCCGTCGCGATCATCTCGCGGCGGTCCGCGCCCAAGACTTGTCGTCTTCCGCTCAAGAGTAGCCGCACGCCTGGGCAGAGTGCGGACCTGCCGGTAACTTGCCCTCCCTGCCGCCGGGGCGGCGGCGGATCAGGGGGAACACCTAGGAGGTGCTGTGCGCGATTTCAGCGTCCCGGCCCTGGCGGCTCCGCTGCGCAGCGGAGGTCTCGCCGATTCCGTCTTCGACACCGCCGAAAGGCACCCGGACTTCGCCCAGCTCGCCCGCCGGGACCCGGCCGCTCCCGGCACCTGGCGGGAGGTGTCCGCCGCGGAGTTCCGCGACGAGGTCATGGCCCTGGCCAGAGGGCTGCTGGCCGAGGGTGTCCGGCCGGGGACCAGGGTCGCGGTGATGTCCAGGACCCGCTACGAGTGGACGCTGTTCAGCTATGCGGTGTGGGCGGTCGGCGCGCAGCTCGTGCCGGTCTACCCGACCGCCTCCGCCGAGCAGCTGCGCTGCATTCTCTCCGGGGCGCGGGTGGCGGCGATCGTCGTGGAGAACGAGGCGCACGCCATGACCGTGGCGGCGGCCTGCGACGAGGGCTCGGGGCTGCGGCGCATCTGGCAGCTGGACCGGGACTGCGTGCGCCGGCTGGGCGAGGAGGGCACCCGGCTGACGGACGCGGACGTCCACCGGCTGCGCCGTACGGTCACTCCCCAGGCCGTCGCCGCGATCGTCCACACCTCGGGGACCACCGGCCACCCCCGCGGCTGCATGATCACGCATGCCAATCTCGCCGCCGAGTGCGACACCATCTGCACCGGCTGGGGCGATCTGCTCGCCCGGCCCGGGGAGCGGCCTTCGCTGCTCGCCTTCCTGCCCCTGGCGCACGTCTACGGCCTGATGGTGCAGGTGGCCTGTCTGCGGGGCGGGGTGCTGCTCGGCCACCAGCCGGACCTGTCGGCGCACCAGCTGCTCCCGGCCCTCGCATCCTTCCGGCCGACGTTCCTCTTCGGGGTGCCGTACCTCTTCGAGAAGATCTGCGACCAGGCCCGCAGGGCGGCCGAAGAGACCGGCAGACGGCGGCTGTTCGACACCGCGATGGCGGTTGCGGTGCGCCACGCGGAGGCCGTCGCGGACCGGACCCACCGCTCCGGACGCGGCCCCGACCCCTTTCTGCGGGCCCAGCACGCCGTCTACGACCGGCTGGTGTACTCCCGTATCCGCGAGCTGCTGGGCGGCCGGGTGCGTACCGCGATCTCCGGCGGCTCGCCGCTGCGCCGGGAGCTGGGGCTGCTCCTCGCGGGCGCCGGGATCACCGTCTACGACGGCTACGGCCTGACGGAGACGACCGGGGCCATCACCGCGCAGCCGCCGGGCCGGGTACGGTTCGGGACGGTGGGGCGGCCGCTGCCGGGCAGCGCGGTGCATTTGGCGCTGGACGGCGAGGTGTGGGTGCGGGGCGCGGTGGTCTTCGCCGGCTATCTCGACGACCGGGGCGCCCCGGGCAGCGGGCTGTACGACGGCTGGCTGCCGACCGGGGACCTCGGGCACCTGGACGAGGACGGCTACCTCGTCATCACCGGCCGGAAGAAGGACATCATCATCACCAGCAGCGGCAAGAGCGTGGCCCCGCAGGCTCTGGAGCAGCGGCTGCAGGCCCATCCGCTGATCTCGCAGTGTGTGGTGGTCGGCGACAACCGGCCCCATGTGACGGCGCTGATCACGCTGGACCCGGAGTCGCTGGAGCACTGGCACCGGCTGCGCGACGGGCAGGGGCCCGAGCATCCGGAGCTGTCCCCGCAGGAGCAGGTGCGGGCGGAGGTGTGGCGGGCGGTGGACCGGGCGAACTCCTCGGTGTCGCGGGCCGAGTCGATCCGCGCGTTCCACATCCTGCCGGGCGAGTTCAGCCAGGAGGCCGGACTGCTGACGCCGTCGCTGAAGCTGCGGCGGGCGGCGATCGTGCGCGCCTACGCGGCGGAGATCGACGCCCTGTACGCGCCGGAGCGGCGCGAGGTCCGCCCGTCGCGCGGACACCGTCGCAGGCCGACGGCGGGCCACGCCGCGCGCTGAGCGCACGCGCCACCCGGGCACTCCCGACGTACGGGCCGCCCGTGCACCGTCCGGGCCCGCTCGCGGCACCGTAGCAGTGCCGCGGCGGGCCCGGCCGTTATTTGTCCAGGGGTGAGGACCCGGGGCCGCGGGCGCTTCGCGGCCCTTAGCGTCCGGTGACATTCCCGTGGGCGGCTGTCGGCCGTCCCACCGGGAGGAACCCAGTGGGACGAGAACCGGGAGGCCGTGTGCGGTCGTTCGTCATCAACTCCGCAATGTCCGGACGCACCATCGCGACCGGGCTGGTGGTCTGCGCGCTCGTGGCCACGCTCGCGGCCGTGCTGTTGCCGGTACAGCTGTTCGGGGAGAACGCGTCGGCCGCGAGTGCACCGGCCTACGAGGACGACGGCGGCGGCACCGTGTCCACCCGGTACGGCCCACTGACCGCGATGGACCGCGACTTCGTGCGCAAGGTCCGACTGGCCGGCCTGTGGGAACTGCCGGCCGGCCGGCAGGCTCAGGAGCGCGGCAGGAGCAAGGCGGTGAAGACCGCAGGCGACCATCTCATCGCGGGTCACACCGAGTTGGACCGGCGGTCGATCGAGGCCGGCCGGGCGCTGGGCATCCAGCTCTCCAACCAGCCCAGCGAGCAGCAGCAGGGCTGGCTGGCCCAGCTCGACGCCGCGCAGGGCGCCGCCTTCGACCCGCTGTTCGCGCAGCTGCTGCGCAGGGCGCACGGCAAGGTCTTCAGCTTGGTGGCGCTCGTACGGGCGAACAGCGGCAACACGATGGTGCGGAGTCTGGCGTCCCGGACCAACTCCGTCGTCCTGGACCACATCACGGTCCTGGAGAAGACCGGGTTCGTCGATTTCGGCAATCTCGCCGCCCCCGCGCCCGGCAGGCGCGCCGGATCGACGACATCTCACATCGGACGAAGCGAAGTGATCTCATGAGGCAGAAACAGCAGGCTCATAAACGCTCGCGGCTGACGAACAGAATGCTGGTCGCCGCGGCCGCCCTCCTGCTGGGCGGCGGCGGACTCGCGGTGGTCGCCACGACCGCTCTGGCCGGCAACTCCGGCACCGACACGGCGACGGACCAGCAGCGCACCACGGCGGCGACCACCGTGAAGTGTCCCGATGTGGGCGACCGGCTGCGGGAGGTGCCGCGCGGAGCCCAACTGCAGGTCTCCAAGGGGCTCGCCGCATTGGACGCCCAGGTGGCCGACGCCTACCAGCGGATGACCGAGGGCGGTGGCAGCACCGTCCTGAGCGATCTGAAGCAGAAGCGGCAGCGGACCCTCGGGACGATGGCCGACGCGATCGACCGGTCGGCGAAGCGGCCGGACTACCTGCTGCGCATGAGCGGCTGCACCTACCAGCCCACGGGCGAGGAGGGGGCGGCCGACCAGGACTCCGCGAAGTCCTACCAGAGCGGCCAGTACCCGAACAGCGACCAGGACCAGCAGCAGGACCAGGGGCAGGACCAGGGGCAGGATCAGGGTCAGGACCAGGGCGGCGACCAGGGCGACGGCGGACAGGGGCAGGTGGGCGGCCCCTCCCCGGAGGACTTCGTCGACATCACCTCCGTCCAGCCCAACGCCGGCGGGCCGCCGTTCGCCGCCCCGCAGGGCGACGGCGCCTCCACGGGCACCTTCGTCACCGAGTGCGGGCGCAACGAGGAGGGCCACTTCAACTCCGACAACGTCATCGTCACGCCGGGCGTGAGCAACGGCGCGCACCACGTCCACGACTACGTGGGCAACGTCTCCACCGACGCCTTCTCCGACGACCGCAAGCTCTCCGAGTCCGACACCACCTGCAACAACGGCGACCAGTCCACCCACTACTGGCCGGTGCTGCGCAAGCTCGACGGCACCTCGGTGCACGAGCCGGGGGCCGGGCACGACGGCAACATCGGCTCGGTGCTCCAGCCGGCCTCGGTGACCCTGCAGTTCCGCGGCAGCCAGCAGGGCCAGGTCCAGGCGATGCCGCGCTTCCTGCGGATCATCACCGGTGACGCGAAGGCGTTCACCAACGGCACGGCCAACGCCAACGCCTCATGGAGCTGCGAGGGCTTCGAGGACCGGCAGCTGAAGGACAAGTACCCGATCTGCCCCGACGGCGCGAACGTCGTACGGACCTTCGCCTTCCAGAACTGCTGGGACGGCCGCAGCACCGACAGCGCCAACCACCGTACGCATGTGACGTTCTCGGACGAGAACGGCGCCTGCCCCAACGGGTTCACGGCGATACCGCAGCTGGTGCAGCGGATCACCTACGACGTCCCTCAGGGCAACAGCTTCGCGGTGGACAGCTTCCCCGAGCAGCTGCACAAACCGGTGACCGACCACGGTGACTTCATCAATGTCATGCCGGACGACCTGATGAGCAAGGCGGTCAACTGCATCAACAGCGGCCGCAACTGCACCTGACGGCACCGGCACACCGACGCGGCGGCCCCGAACCGGGATTCGGGGCCGCCGCTCCGTGCTGTACGGGCTGTTCCGGCTGTTCCCGGCTGGGCCGGTCGAGCTGAGCCGGTCGGGCAGCTGCCGTACGGGTGCCGGCGGAAGGCAGCGCTTCCGCCGGCTCTCTCAGAGCCCGTTGACGCGCGCCTCGCGGGCCATGCCGAGCGGACGGATGGCGGAGGTGACGCCCCTCGCCCGGCGGCCGGCCCGTGCCCGGAAGCTGCGCACATGCGCCATCAGGCGGCGGCTGCGCAGCGCCATCTCCAGCTCGAAGCGGGTGCGTGGGTCACGCAGCGCCGGGCCGAAGAGCTTCTCGATCTGACGCAGGCGGTAGCGCACCGTCTGCGGGTGCACATGCAGCAGTTTCGCCGCCTCCGGCGCACCGCCGCCCTCCAGCCAGGCCAGCAGCGTCACTTCGAGGCGCTCGCTCTGCCGGGGCGTCAACTCGTCCAGCGGGCCGAGCCAGCGAGCGGTGAGCGCGTCGGCGAGGGACTCGTCCTGGAGGAGGAGCAACGCCGAGAGGTGGTCGTCGACGAACGCAGGCCGTACGTCGGGGCCGACCCGGCTGGGCGCCAGGGTCAGCAGATAGCGGCCCCAACGCAGCGACGAGGCGGCCTCGGTGGCGGACACGACGTGTCCCACCGCCGCCGCCCGGCCCTTGAGCGCCGCCTCGAGCCGGGCCCTGGTCTGGGTGGCCGGGTCGGGGACGAACAGGCAGGTGTCGCCGTCGACGGTCCCGATGAGCGCATGGCCCAGTGCGGCGGCGAGTTGGGGCGCCTCGGCGGGAGTGCCGAGGACGACGGCCTGGAGGGTGTCGGGGATCGGCCAGCCGGCCGCACGGGCCAGTTCGGCCAGTCCACCCTCGGGGACGTCACGTCGTCCGGCGAGCGCGTCGAAAAGGTCCTGGCGGGCCCTTGCGACGGGCATCGGCGTGACCACGGACGATACGGCCGGCCGTTTACTTTCCGATGTTGTTTGATAACCAAGGCATGTCAGCAGGGCCTGTTCAAGGGCCCATTGTGCCTCTTCCACGGGTGTATCCCCGAGAAGTGCGGACAATGCGGGAAATCCGCGTTGCAACTCCGCGACCACCTTCTCTGCGAGGCCCGGAAGTTCCTTTCTTACTATCCGGTTCCACTCGCCTCGGGGACGCGACCCGATGCGGTTCAGGAGATCACACATCGCTACCTCGATCCTGGCGGGGATGCGGCTGGGACAGGGCTTGGATACCGCCCTGGCGCTGAGTCGGCATCATCCGGAGTCTCCCTGCGCGACCGCGATGCCGGTGCAGGAATTTGTCACAGCGCGATAAACCTTACGAAATCTCGAACGTGTTCGTAGATGCTTTTGCACATCCGGATTACGGCCGTGTGTATCCACTTGGTGACAGAATGTTGACTGTTACCGGGGGTCACCCGAACAAATGCCCCGGTGCAAATACCGCCGCCGGGAGATTTCATCGAAATTCGGATCCCGCACCCGTGCCCTCCACCCCCGGGAGGATCGATGTCCGCACCCAGATTGCAGAGCCGCCACGCACACCGCGCCCGGCCCTCGCCCCCACCGCCCCGCCCCCGGCGACCACCCCACGAACCCGGCACGCCCCCGGCCCGGCCGGGTGGCGGCACCTCAACTGCTTTACTGCGACCGGCACTTCCCGCCGCGCTGCTGCTCTTCCTCGCCGTCACCCTGCACTCCGGCGCGATGAACACCGCAGTGCAGTTCCTGGACTTCGGCGCCGGCGTACTCGCCCTGGTCTCCCTGTCGGTCACGGTGCTCTGGGGACTCGCCGCCACCGACCGGATGGTGCTGCACTCCGGACACCGGCTGCTCGCCCAGGCGGTGCACCGGGGCACCGCCATGGCCGGACTCGGCTTCCTCGGCCTGCACATCTGGGTCAAGGTCGCCCAGGGCCACACCGGCGCCCTCTCCGTCGCGGTGCCCTTCACCGACGGCGCGCGCCCGTTCCTCATCGGCCTCGGCACCCTCGCCACGTACATCTTCGTGGCCGTCGCGGTGACCGGCGCGGTGCGCGGCGCGTTCACCGGCCACACCGCCTCCCGCTGGTGGCGCGCCCTGCACATGAGCGCCTATGCCGCCTGGGCGCTGGCCCTGGTGCACGGGCTGAAGTCCGGCCGGGAGGCAGCTGGTTGGGCGACCGCGGGCTACGCGATCTGCCTCGTGGCGGTGGCCGTACGGCTCGCCCTGCGGCTGCGCGGCCCGGGCCGCATTCCCGGAGGGCGCCCGTGACCGCCCCGGCCCCCACCCGTCCGCTGCCGGCCGTCCCCGGAGCGGACCCCGTACCCACCCTTGCCTCGCTGGGCCCGCCACGGCTGCTGGCCGGCCTCGACGAGATGCCGCGACTGGACCGGGTGGCACACCTGGCCCGGCACGGCACCCCGCCCCAGCTGAACCGGCAGGAGCTGGTCGCGCTGGCCGAGGACACCGATCTGCGCGGCCGCGGCGGTGCGGGCTTCCCCTTCGCCCGCAAGCTGAACGCCGTCCTGGACGGCATCCGCCGCTCGGACGGCAAGGCCGCCGTGGTCGTCAACGGCAGCGAGGGGGAACCCAGTTGCCTGAAGGACACCGCACTGCTGCTGCACGTACCGCATCTGGTGCTCGACGGCGCCCTGCTGGCGGCCGACGCGATCGGCGCGCAGGAGGTCGCGATCGGCGTGACCCGCCGGGACGTGGAGGACTCGGTACGCCGCGCCATCGACGAACGCGGGCCGGTACGCCCGGCCCTGCGGGTGACGCTGCTGACCGAACGGTTCGTCACCGGCGAGGGCACCGCGCTGACCAACGGGCTCAACGGCGGCCCCGGCCTGCCCTCCGGCCGCAAGGTCCGCTCCAGCGAACGCGGCCTGAACGGCGTGCCGACGCTGTTGTCCAACACCGAGACCTATGCCCAACTCGCCCTGGCAGCACGGCTGGGAGCACTCGGCTACCGCACCACCGGTCTGCCCGCAGAGCCCGGCACGCTGCTGCTGACCGTCTCGGGCCACCAGGTCGTGGAAGTCCCCTACGGCGTTCCCCTCGCCCGGGTCCTCGCGCTCTGCGGCTCGGGGCCGGGCCAGGGCGTCATGCTGGGCGGCTACCACGGCACCTGGCTGTCCCCTGAGGACGCCCGCACCGCGACCCTGTCCCGTGACGCACTGGCCGACCACGGCGCCGTCCTCGGAGCCGGGGCGGTGCTCCCGCTGCCCGACGACACCTGCCCTGCGGGCGAGACGGTGCGCGTCGCGCGCTGGATGGCCGCCGAGTCCGCGGGCCAGTGCGGCCCGTGCGTACTGGGCCTACCCGCCCTCGCCGACGCCCTCGCGCACGCCGTCCGGGGCGGCGGTGACACCGCCATGGACGCGGTCCGCGCCCGGATGGGCGCGGTGCGCGGCCGGGGCGCCTGCAGCCACCCGGACGGCACCGCCCGTTTCGTGGCCTCGGCTCTCGCCGCCTTCCCCGACGAGTTCGAGCGCCACGCACGGGGGTTCGGGTGCGGCCGCCCGGTGACCGGGGCCCTGCCGGTCACCGGGCACCTGCCACCGCCACCCGTCAAGCCTCCGGCGCCGCCACAGGAGCGGCTGCTGGTCGACTGGACGCTCTGCCGGGGCCACGGCCTCTGCGCGGACGTGGTGCCCGGCATCGTGCGGCTCGGCCCGGACGGCTACCCCGAGGAGGCCAGCATGCCGATGCCGGCCCGGATGCGGCGCCGCGCCCAGCTCGCGGTACGCCGCTGCCCCGCCCTCGCCCTGCGCATCCAGGGCGCCAACTGACAGAGCTGGCCGGGTTTTTGACCGCTGGGGAAAATCTGCGCGCGGATTGAACGGGGGCACCCCGCACCGCGTAATCCCCGGCAACACACCCGGCCGGCACCCGGACGCAAGCCCGGCCCGCCACCGAGCAGCACCGGCCGGGACCGGACAGCGGACCGGACCCACCACCGGACAGGCAACCGACTCAAGGAGACATCATGAGCACTCGACGTCGTGTGGGACTCGCGACCGCGGCCGTCGCCGCCCTGGCACTGACCGCCGGCTGCGGCAGCAGTGGCAACCAGGGTGCAACCACCCCCACCACCGACACCGTGCAGCCCGCGGGCCAGGGCACCAGCGACTACGGCTCCTCCGGATCCGCGGGAGACGGCGGCGGATACGGCCAGGCCGGCGGCGACGAGGGCAAGGAAGCTGCGGCCGGGCCCAGCGCGGGCGAGCTCGCCCTGCGCCAGGCCGACGAGCTCGGCCCGATCGTCACCGACGCCAAGGGCATGACGCTCTACCGCTTCGACAAGGACACCCCGAAACCGCCCAAGTCCAACTGCTCGGGCTCCTGCGCCACCACCTGGCCGCCGGTCCCCGCCGACGGCGCCGAGGCACCCGCTGGCATCGACAAGAGCGCGCTCGGCTCGGTGGCCCGCGCCGACGGCACCAAGCAGCTCACCATCGGCGGCTGGCCCGCCTACCGCTACGCGAAGGACACCAAGGCGGGCGACACCAAGGGCCAGGGCGTCGGCGGCACCTGGAACGCCCTGGCGGCCGACGGCAAGAAGGCGGGCGCCCAGGAGCCTGCCGATGTGTCCGTCTTCCCGCACCCCGATCTCGGCGAGATCCTCGTCGACGGCAAGAGCCGGACCCTGTACCGCTTCAACAAGGACAGCGCCTGGCCGATGAAGTTCGCCTGCAACGACGCCTGCCTGGAGACCTGGAAGCCCGCCAAGCCCGCCGACCGCTCGAAGCTCACCGGGATCCCCGAGGAACTGATCACCACCGTCACCCGCCCGGACGGCATCCGGCAGCTGGCCGTCGACTGCTGGCCGGTCTACTGGTTCACCGGCGACAAGCAGCCCGGTGACATCAACGGGCAGGGCAAGGACGGCCTGTGGTTCGCGGTCTCCAAGGAAGGCAAGAAGATCACGTCGACGCCGGAGGGCTGACCGCGCCCTCCCGGGGGAACTCGTCGTCCAGCGCGAGCACCTCCGAGTCCGGCCGCTCATCCGTGGCACGCGGCCCCAGCCAGGTGACCGCGAGCGCCACGACCAGATTCACCGCGAGGGCCACGATTCCCGCATTGAGTCCCCATACCGGGTCGTGACCGCCGAACACCAGCACACAGACGAGCGCGAAGCCCACCACGAGGCCGCTCACCGCGGCGTGCAGCGTCAGCCGCCGCCACACCAACCCCAGCAGCAGCATCGGCACGAGCTGTGCCATGCCCTCGTACGAGATCAGCGACAGCCGGACGAGGGTGTTGGGGGCGGTGTAGGTCAGCAGCAGCGCCAGCGCACCCGCGGCGACCACCACCAGTTGCGACCACAGCTTCTGACGGTGGGCCAGGCGGGGCACGGCGCCCAGCACGCTCCTCCCCCACATCGTGCCGATGACCAGCATGAAGACGGCCATCGGCACGATGGAGGAGAGCGCGGCGGCCACCCCGGTCACCCCCACGGCCCAGGCCGGCAGGGAGTCCACGACCAGTTTGAAGAGCGCCAGATTGGAGTCGGCGCCCACCAGTCCCGGCACCACGAACAGTGCGGCCAGGCCCAGCAGCATCGGGACGAACAACAGCACGTTGTAGAAGGGGAGGTACATGGCGTTGCGGCGGAGCGCGTCGGCGTTGCGGGCACCGAGGTAGCCCGCCACGGTGGTCGGGAAGATCACCACGGTGAGGGAGTTGACGAGGGTGGTGGTGATGAACCAGATCTGGCCGAGCCCGCCCGACGCGTGGCCGGGGAACGTCAGCCACTGCGGCTTCTCCGCCACGACGCGGTCCAGGAAGGGCCCGTAGCCGTCGAAGTAGTGCAGCGGTACGTAGATCGCGAGGAAGGCGAGGGTGACGATGACGAGGACGTCCTTGAGGACCGAGACCCACGCGCTGCCGCGCAGCCCGCTGACCACGACGAAGCCGGTGGTGACCGCGAAACCGATGAAATAGGCCCAGTTGAGGCTGATGGCTCCGTAGGAGATGGTCGAGACGACCACGCCCATGCCGGTGATCTGCAGCTGGATGTACGGCAGCAGGCAGACGGTGGCGAGGACGGCGACCGCGGCGCCGAGCCAGGGCCGTCCGTAGCGGTGCGCCACCATGTCGGTGATGCCGACCAGACCGTGCCGGCGGGCGTAGGCCCACAGCATCGGCCCGACGACGTACCCGATCGCGTACCCGCAGGACATGTAGGCCACGACATAGAGCACCGGGGCGCCGAAGTTGTAGCCCCAGCCGGCCGCGCCGAGGTAACTGAAGCTCGTATAGCTCTCCCCGGCCATCAGCACCCAGATGAAGACGGTGCCCAGGCTGCGACCGCCCACCGACCACTCCGTGAGGCCGCCGCCGGAGCCCCGGCCACGCACCGCGAGCAGGCCGAGCACCACGGTCAGCACCATGAAGACGCCGAAGACGGAGGTGGCGACCGCGGCGTTCACGCGCGGCCCCGCTTGAGGTCGGCGCGCCGCGCGAGCCACACCGAGACCGGCGTGAGCAGGGTGGCCACCAGCATCCAGAAGAACAGCAGCGGCAGGCCGAGCACGGTCGGCGTCACCCGGTTCACCAGCGGCAGAACCGCCAGGAACAGCACATAGGGCGCAAGCAGCCACAGCAGCGCGGGGCGCTTTCGAGAGCCCGGGGATCGCCCACCGGGGAACTGGTTTCGCACGGGGCGAGAGCCTAGAGGAGCACCCTCGGGCTCCTCGATCCGGCCTGAGCCGAACGAAAGCCCTGGGGCGGGTCCCCCTAGGGGACGCCGGTGCCTTCTGTGTTCGACTGTGTCGACCGCAACACCGCCCAGACCACCAGCCGGTAGGCGGAGCTGTACTCAGGCGTGCAGGTGGTCAGCGTCAGATACGCACCCGGCGCGCTGAAGCGGTAGCCGGGATGCACGCTGCTGTACGGCACTTCCGCGAGGACCGTGCCGTCCCGGGGAGTGGTCCGGGGCAGGATCTTGCGGACCACATAGGTGTGGCGCGCCTCGGCGGTGTCCAGGCGCACGGTGTCCCCGGGGCGCAGCCTGTCCAGCCGGCGGAACGGCTCACCGTGGGTGTTGCGGTGCCCGGCCAGCGCGACATTGCCGGTTCCGCCCGGCTGGGCCGTCCGCGGATAGTGCCCGACATAGCCCCTGTTGAGGACCGCGGCCTTGCCGACACCCTGCGCGACGGGCGCGGTGACGCCGATCCGCGGGATGCGCAGCACCGCGTACGCCAGGTCCGGCTGCGGCCCGGACGCGGTACGGGCGGGGCCGCCGCGGCGCGCGCCGTCCGGGGTTGCGCTCGCGCCGTCCCGCTGCTCGGAGCCGCCGTCGTCGGGCGCCTGGACGGCGGACCGCCGAGGTGCCGTCTCCCATTGCCGCTCCAGACGAGCCACCCGGTCGCGCGCGTCGCCCTGCGCCTGACGGTTGGTCCACCACAGCTGATGGACGACGAGCAACAGCAGCACCGCGCCGAGTGTCACGGCCAGCTCGGCGACGGTCCACAGGGCACGCGCCACGGGCGGGCGGCTGGTGCGCCGCCCCTGCACGACTACCGGTATCCGCTCCCGCACGCGGGCACCGTAAGCCCTGCGGGCGCAGGTCACCAGAGCCAGCGGCGCCCCGGCGTCACCGGGCGGGCGGGCCTCCCGGTCACCGGCGCCGGGTCAGCCGCCGAACGCCCGGGAGACGGAGTAGATGCACAGGCCGGCCAGCGCGCCCACGACCGTGCCGTTGATGCGGATGAACTGCAGGTCCCGGCCGATGTGCGCCTCGATCTTCTTCGAGGTGTGCGTCGCGTCCCAGCCGGCGACGGTGTCGGTGATCAGGGAGGTGATCTCGCCCTGATATGTCGTCACCACATAGACGGCCGCGCCCTCCAGCCAGCCGTCCACCTTGCGCTGCAGCCGGTCGTCGACCGCCAGCCGCTGCCCCAGGGACAGCAGCGCCGCCCGCACCCGCAGCCGCAGCTCGCTGTGCTCGTCCTCGGCGGCGGCCACGATCATGGCCCGCACCGAGCCCCACGCGGAGGCGATCAGGTCCTGCACCTCGCCGCGCCCCAGCACCTCCGACTTCAGCCGCTCCACCTTCTGCCGCGTCTCCGGGTCGGTCTGCAGATCGCCCGCGAAGTCCGTCAGGAAACGGTCCACCGCGCCGCGCGCCGGATGCTCGGGCATGTCCCGCATCTCCGTGACGAACCTCAGCAGTTCCTTGTAGACCCGGTCGCCGACCCTGCGGTCGACGAACCGCGGCGTCCATCCCGGCGCGCCGCCGGAGACGGCCGCCATGACCGAGTCGCCGTGCTCGACCAGCCAGTCGTGGGCGCGGCCGCACACCAGGTCCACCACCCGCCGGTGGCCGCCCTCGGCCACGACCCTCCCCAGCATCGCGCCGATGCCCGGCGCGATCTCCTGGGCGTCCGCCCGCCGGGTGATCGCCTCGCCGACGACCGCCTGCACATCGGAGTCACGCAGCACGGTCAGCGCGCCGCGCAGCGCGGTGGACAGCTCCGCGGTGACCCGGTCGGCGTTCTTGGGGTCGGCGAGCCAGCCGCCGAGCCGGGCGCTGATGCCGACCTGCCGCAGCCGGCTGCGGACGACATCACTCGACAGAAAGTTCTCCCCGACGAAATCGCCGAGACTCTGACCCAGTTGATCCTTTTTGGTAGGAATGATGGCAGTGTGCGGGATCGGCAGCCCCAGGGGCCGCTTGAAGAGTGCGGTCACGGCGAACCAGTCGGCCAGCGCACCGACCATGCCGGCTTCCGCGGCCGCCGCCACATAGCCGGTCCAGCCGCCCGCCCCGGAGGAACCCGCCCATTTCGCCAGCACGTAGACCAGCGCCACCACCAGCAGCAGGCCGGTGGCGAACGTCTTCATCCGCCGTACGCCGCGCCGCTTCTCCGCGTCGGCCTCGCTGTAGCCGAAGCCGCCGCCCGGCGCGCCCCGGCCCGCCGAGGGCGCGTCCGGCGCTCGATCCGCATTCGTTCGTTGCATCCGCTCCACCGTTCCCACCGAGCCCCGCCATCCCTGCGGCCGTACCCTGTGCCGCACGGCCGGCCCGCGGGGCGGTCCGATCCGGCCGTCCGCCGGCCGCCGGTTCAGCCGTATGTCCAACTGTGACCTACTCCCGGAACGAACCACGAGTTCCCCGCGTCCACGTCATGGGGGACATCGCCAGGGCGCCGGGCGGCCTCCCGAAGGCCCGTGGGATCATGGAGAACCGATCGGACCGCAACGGTGCCGCTGGTCATTCGCTGCCCTTGCCCACCCGGAGCGTGCCGCTCCGCCTTCCCCAGGAGACCTCTCCCGCATGAACAAAAGTGTGGGTTACGCCCTGCTCGCCGGCCTGGCGGCAGTGGTCGTACTGATCTCGACCGCGATATTCGTCGGCTTCGGCGGCGATGACGGTGGCCTGGGCGATTCCCCGCGCAAGCCGCGTGACCCCGCGAAGCCGGCGGTCTCCGGACAGTGGGTCGGCACCTGGGCGGCGTCCGCGGCGGCCGCCGAACCCGGCACCCTGGACGGGTACGCCGGCATGTCGATACGGAACGTCGTGCACACCAGCGTCGGCGGCTCCAGCGCGCGCATCCAGCTCTCCAACCTCTACGGCACGCGCCCGCTGCCGGTCAGTCACGCCTCGCTGGCGCTGGCCGCGGCGCCCAGCAACCCGACCGCCGCGGCCGGAACCATGCGCCGGCTGACCTTCGGCGGGCGGCCCGCAGTGAGCATCCCCGCGGGCGGCGCGGTCACCAGCGACCCCGTGCGCCTCGACGTGCCGCACGACGCCGATCTCCTGGTCACCACCTACTCCCCCTCCCCCTCCGGCCCCGCCACGTATCACCCGTATGCCCGTCAGACCTCCTACCTGGCACGGGGGGACCGCACCGAGGACGCCACCGGAGCCGCGTACACCGAGCAGAGCCCGTACTGGCGCTATCTGACCGGCGTGGACGTCTGGAGCACCGAGGCGCGCGGCACGGTCGTCGCCATCGGCGACTCGATCACCGACGGCATCACCTCCACCGCCGGCGCCAACCACCGCTGGACCGACTTCCTCGCGGCCCGGCTGCGCAACGAACCCGGCGCCCCCCGCTACGGCGTCCTCAACCAGGGCATCAGCGGCAACCGGCTGCTGGTCAACGGCAGCCGCTTCTCGCCCAACAACGGCCCCAGCGTGCTGTCCCGCCTGGAGCGCGACGCGCTCTCGCGCACCGACGTGAAGGCGGTCGTCGTCGAGATCGGCCTCAACGACCTGTTCAAGTCACCGCGCCAGCTCGACCCGCAGAAGATCGTCGCCGGCATGCGGCAGATCGTCCGCCAGGCGCACCTGCAGGGCCTGCGGGTGACCGGCAGCACCCTGACCCCGTTCGGCGGACACCGGGGGTACTCCACCCTGCTGAATTCCGTCCGCGAGCAGGTCAACCGCATCATCCGCTCCGGCACGGTCTACGACGAGGTGGTGGACTTCGACAAGGTGCTCCGCGACCCGGCAGCGCCCGTGCGGCTGCGCCCCTCCTACGACTCGGGCGACCATCTCCACCCCAGCGACGAGGGCTACCGGGCGATGGCGAACGCCCTCGACCTCGACCACCTCAAGCGGTCCGCGCCCGCCTCGCTCTGAGCGGGCCGTGCGCGGACGCCCCGCCGCGTCAGCCCAGTTCCCCGCGCCGCCCGCGCTCGTCCTCCAGGCGGCGCGCGTCGGCCTTGCGTGCCTTGCGCTCGATACCGACGCCGCCCATCAGCGCCAGCCCCCTGACGATCACCCGGGGCGCACCGGGATCGCCCGGCACCCCGTCCTCGCCGGCGTCGAATCCGCCCATGATGCCCAGTCCCCGGACATCGACCTCGACGCCCGGCGGCACCACCAGCTGCACCCCGCCCATGACGGCGTAGCAGGTGATGACGATCTCCGCTCCGGCGAAGTCCGCCTCCCGCAGGTCGATCTCACCGCCGCCAATGCAGCAGACCGCCGTGAAGCGGCGCCCGATCGTCCACCGCCCCTTGCGCTGGAAGCCGCCGAGGACGCCGACGCCGGTCGTGGAACCGTGCGCGCCGCTCACGATCCGCCCGGCCCAGGACCTGGCCCCGCCTTCCTTGCGCAGCGAGAGGGGCCCCGGAGCCGTCGGTGCGGTCGCGGCCGGCAGGTCGGCGGTGATCGGCTCCAATTCGCCGTACGTACGCGCCGCGTACGTCGCCTCCAGCCGCTCCTGGAACTCCTCCATCGCCAGCCGGCCCTCGGCGACGGCGTCGCGCAGGATCTCCGCCACCCGCTCACGGTCGGTGTCGGAAGCACGCAACTCGGGGCGTCTGTCAGTCATACGAACAGGTTAGGTCGTGTCCGGCGGTCCCGGGCGGATCCGGGGCAGCTCATCGCACACCGGGTCGCGCGCCGGGCACGGCAGGAGCCCCGGCCGGCCCGCCCTTGGCGTACAGCCGCGCGATGACGTCCTCGATGTCCGCCTCCCGCACCGAGAGGTCCACCAGCGGATAGCGCTCGGCGACTGCCGCCACCAGCGGCGCCGCGCTCTGCGCCGCTGGAAACGCCAGCCACTGCCGCGGACCGTCCACCTTGACCGTACGGGCCCCCGGTACGCCCTCGATCGGCGGCAGCTCCCGCTCCAGGTCCACCACCAGCGTGCGCTCCCCCTCCCCGGCCGCCCGCAGGCCGGCGAGCCCCCCGTCGTAGACCAGCCGACCGTGGTCGATGACCATCACCCGGCGGCACAGCTGCTCGATGTCGGTCAGATCGTGCGTGGTCAGCAGGACCGTGGTGCCCCGCTCGGCATTGACCTCCCGCAGGAAGGAGCGCACCTTCGCCTTGCTGATCACATCGAGGCCGATCGTCGGCTCGTCCAGATAGAGCACCTCGGGTTCGTGCAGCAGCGCCGCCGCGATGTCGCCGCGCATCCGCTGCCCCAGCGACAGCTGACGCACCGGCACCTCCAGCAGCGGTCCCAGGTCGAGCAGTTCCACACACCGCTCCAGCTGGTCGCGGTAGGCGGCGGACGGGATGCGGTACATCCGCCGCACCAGTTCGTAGGAGTCCTTCAGCGGCAGGTCCCACCACAGGGTGGTGCGCTGCCCGAAGACCACCCCGATCCGCCGGGCGAGGCGGGTCCGCTCGCGCGCCGGGTCGATGCCGGCCACCCGCAGCCGGCCCCCGCTGGGCACCAGAATGCCCGTCAGCATCTTGATGGTGGTGGACTTCCCGGCGCCGTTCGGCCCGATGTAGCCCACCATCTCCCCGCGCGGCACCTGGAAGGTGATGCCGTCCACGGCCCGCACCTCGTGTCTGACGCGCCGCAGCCGACCCGCCTTGCGCCGCACCGAGAAAACTTTCTCGATGCCCTCCACCTCGATCAGCCGCTCCGCCGCCGTACCGCTCACCACATGCCTCCCGCTGTCCGCCCCCGTGCCGATGCCGTGCCGTTCCCGGGCCGCTCCCTCCCGCTGCCGCGCCGCGCCGGGCGGGCCCCTGCCGGCCGCGTTCCGCCGGCCGTCAGCTCCCCGTACTGCGGTACGCCCGCAGCCCGTACCGCCACGCCACCCCGACGCCCGCCCACATCACCACGGCCACCACCGGCCCCAGGAAGTCCACCCAGCCCGGCAGCCCCAGCGGATCCGGATGCCCCAGAAGTCGCAGTGCGGGCAGCCAGTTCACGAAGGCCAGCGGAATGACGAAGGTGACCCCGCGCACCAGGTCCTTGGCGAAGACCGTCGGCGGGTACTGCAGCATGGCGTTGCCGCCGTAGGTGAAGGAGTTCTGCACCTCGGCGGCGTCCTGCGCCCAGAACTGGAAGGACGCCCCGGCGGTGAACACCGCCGCGAAGATGGCCGCACCGCACACCACCATCAGCGGCACCATCAGCACCCGGCCCGCCGTCCACGACACGTCGAGCGCCGTCAGCGACCAGCCGAGGACCAGCAGCGCCTGGGTGATCCGGCCCAGCCTGCGCAGCGCGAAGCGGTCCGCGGCGACCTGCGCGAAGACCGGTACGGGGCGCAGCAGCATGACATCGAGCGTGCCGTCCCGGATGCGGCCGCCGATCCGGTCCATGCTGCCCAGCAGCAGATCGGCCAGGCCCAGGGACGCGCTGGACGTGCCGTAGAGGAAGGCCACTTCGGGGAGGCCGAAGCCACCGAGCGCGTCGATCTGCGAGAACATGAGCATGATCGCGACGAAATCCAGGCCGCTGGCAGCGAAGTTGCCGACCGCCATCATCACGAACGACGCCCGGTAGGCGAGAGTGGAGCGCACCCACATCCGCACGAGCAACCCGTACGCGCGCAACCCCGCCGCCCATGGCACCGCTGCCGCCCTGTCGGCGGCCACCTGCCCTTCCGCCTTCGAGGTGTCAGCCACCGTGCACCACCACCTTGCGGGTGGCGGCGCGCTGCACCAGCCGGCCCAGCGCCAGCAGCGCCACGCCCCAGGCCGCCTGGAAGGCCAGGCCCTCGGCCAGCGTCCCGCCGGTACGCGCACCGAGCAGGACGTCCGCCGGCACCTGGAGCACGGCGGCCCACGGCAGCAGCTGGGCGACCTCGCCGAAGCCGCCGGGGAACACCCGCAGCGGCAGCACGAGACCCGAGAAGAACATGCAGGCCAGGCCGCTGATCATGGCCAGGCCCGCACCGTCGAGCAGCCAGAAGGACGCCAGCGCGACGAGATAGCGCAACGCGAAGCTGACCACCACCGCGAGCGTCACCGAGAACACGAAGCAGCACCAGGTCAACACGTCGCCCGGCAGTGCCAGTTCGAAGCACAGCGCGCCGACCGTCATCGGCACCGCCCCGCGCCCGATCAGCTGCAGCGCGGCCCGGCCGAGATCCCCGGCCAGCCACCACAGCTGCAGATCGGCCGGCCGGTAGAGGTCCACGGCGATGTCGCCGCTGCGGATCCGCTCCTGGAGCTCGTCCAGCCCCCCGCCGGAGAGCAGCGCGACCGCCGCGAGCAGCGCCTGCCCCACCCACACGAAGGTCAGCGCCTGCGCCTGGTCGTAGCCGCCCAGGTGCGGCCGCTCGGCCCACAGGGCGAGGTAGGCGTAGGCGACGATGAAGCCGAAGACGGTGTTGGTGAAGACGCCCGCCGCGGTGGCCATCCGGTAGGTGGCGTACCGCCGGAAGCTGCCGACCGCCACGGCCACCCACCACATGCCCGCGTCCCCCCGGCCCCGTCGTCGTCACCTGGCAAAACACCGGAGCTTAGCCCCGCCCCCGGGGACCGCACCATCGGTTTGTCACCGGTTCGGGTGAGCCCCGGGCGCCATTCAGCCGGTCACGTCGCGGTCACAGGAGCGCGCCAGCCCCCTTGACGACGACGCATGATGCGACAGTTTCTTATCGGGCGACAGTTCCCCTCCAGGCCCGGGGGATGCACCCCAGACCCGACACCGCTCCGCCGCACAACCATCGGCGGTGGCCGAGGAGTCCATACAGACATGAGCGACGATCCGCAGCACGACGGCCCGGAGAACACCGGCCCCCCGGAGTGGGGACCGCGTCCCGAGGCGCCGACGACGAGCGGTAAGGGCGCCGAGGGGAAGAAGCCCCGCCCCCGGCGCACCGGCTGGCGCCGTGTCATCCCCACCTGGCGCACGGTGCTGGGCACCGTGCTGCTGTTCCTGCTGCTGCTCGCGGGCGGCATGGTCGCCGGGTACCTCATCGTCGACATCCCGCCCGCCAACAGCGCGGCCAAGGCGCAGAGCAACGTCTACCTCTACTCCGACGGCTCGGAGCTGGCGCGCGACGGCGAGGTCAACCGCGAGAACGTCTCGCTCAGCCAGATCCCCAAATCCGTTCAGGAGGCCGTACTCGCCGCCGAGGACCGCGACTTCTACTCCGAGTCGGCGGTCGACCCCGCCGCGATGCTGCGGGCCGGCTGGAACACCCTGACCGGCAAGGGCAAGCAGTCCGGTTCGACGATCACCCAGCAGTACGTCAAGAACTACTACCTGGGCCAGGAGCAGACGGTCACCCGTAAGGCCAAGGAGTTCTTCATCGCGATCAAGCTGGACCGCGAGGTGAGCAAGGCCGACATCCTGGAGGGTTACCTCAACTCCAGCTACTACGGCCGCAACGCCTACGGCATCCAGGCCGCCGCGCAGGCGTACTACGGCAAGAACTCCGAGGACCTCACGACGGCCCAAGGGGCCTACCTCGCCACCCTCCTCAACGCCCCCAGCGCCTACGACATCACCGCCCACCCGGAGAACAAGCCCCGTGCGAAGGCGCGTTGGGACTACGTGCTGGACGGCATGGTGACGAAGAAGTGGCTGAGTGAGGCGCAGCGGTCGTCGATGAAGTTCCCCGCCCCGGGGCCTGCCAAGGCGTCCGCCGGTCTCTCCGGCCAGCGCGGCTACCTCGTCGAGGCGGTCCGGGACTACCTCATCGGCAACGAGATCGTCGACGAGGACACCCTGCGGGCCGGCGGCTACCGCATCACCACCACCATCGACAAGGACCGCGAGGACGCCTTCGTCGACGCGGTCGACAGCCGCATGATGGACAAGCTCGGCGACTCGCGGAAGGTCGACTCCTACGTCCGCGCCGGCGGCGCCTCCATCGACCCCGAGACCGGCCGGGTCGTCGCGCTGTACGGCGGCATCGACTTCGCCAAGCAGTACGTCAACAGCGCCACCCGGCACGACTACCAGGTCGGCTCCACCTTCAAGCCGATCGTCTTCGCCTCCGCCGTCCAGAACAACGCGACCACCCAGGACGGCGCGCGGATCACCCCGAACACCGTCTACGACGGCACCAACAAGCGCATGACGGTCAACGACGGCTCCCCCACCGGCTTCGCGCCGGCCAACGAGGACGACCGCTCCTACGGCCCGATCACCGTCACCGAGGCGACCGACAAGTCCGTCAACGCCGTCTACGCCCAGATGGGCATCGACGTCGGCCCCACCAAGGTCAAGAACACCGCCGTCGACCTGGGCATCCCGGCGGACACCCCCAGCCTCGCCTCGTCCCAGGGCGCGGTCTCGCTCGGCACCGCCACACCCAGCGTCCTGGAGATGACGCAGGTCTACGCCTCCTTCGCGCAGCACGGCAAACAGCGGCCGTACACCCTGGTCGACAAGGTCTCCAAGAGCGGCGAGGACCTGCAGCTGCCCGAGCGCGCCGAGGCGACCGCCCTCGGCCGGGAGGCCGCCGACACCACCACGTCGATCCTGCGCAGCGTCGTCGACGGCGGCACCGGCACCGCGGCGCAGGCCGCGGGGCGGCCCGCGGCCGGCAAGACCGGTACCGCGGAGGAGGACAAGGCCGCCTGGTTCGCGGGCTACACGCCCGAACTCGCCACCGTGGTCGCCGTGCTGGGGCAGAACCCGGTGAGCGCCGCACAGGAGCCGCTGTACGGCGCGGCGGGCCTGCCCCGGATCAACGGCGGCGGCTTCCCCGCCGAGATCTGGGCCGACTACACCGCCGCCGCCCTGGAGGACGAGCCGGTCCGCGACTTCGACCTGGAGCTGGAGGAGGGTGCCGGGTCACCGGTGCCGCAGCCGACCACCACCGCGCCGGTGCCGCCCACCGACACCGCGTCCCCGACGACGGAGCCGACCGGGGGCCCGACCATCACTCCGCCGACGGACTTCCCGACCCCGCCGACGATCGAGCCGCCCACCCCGACCTTCCCCACCGAGCCGACGCCCCCGGAGCCCACCGAGGACTTCCCGACGGTGGGGCCGGAGGACGGGGCCCTTGCGCGTCAGCCGAGGTGGGGCGGCTGAGTCCGCAGCGGGCGGCCGGGGCACGCCGGTCCGCCCGGGGCGTGAGTGACCAGGTCAGTGGCCGGACGTCGCCTTGAGGCCGACGACCGCCACCAGCAGCAGACAGATGAAGAAGATCCGGGCCGCGGTGGCCGGTTCACCGAGCACCATCATCCCGACCACCGCCGCACCGGCCGCACCGATGCCGACCCACACACCGTAGGCCGTACCGATCGGCAGGGTCCGGGCCGCGTACGACAGCAGCATCATGCTGACGACGATGCCCGCGCCGGTGAACACGCTGGGCCACAGCCGGGTGAAGCCGTCGGTGAACTTCATACCGATCGACCAGCCGACCTCCAGCAGACCGGCGACGACAAGCAGGATCCATGCCATGACGGCACCTCCGTGAAAGAGCTTCAACAGGGGTGCGTCGTCTTGTCGTGGCCCGGTACGGCGCGTCTCGTCGGGTACATCCGAGGCTAGCAAAAGACAGGAAAACGGGCGGTGACCCCGGTCACCGCCCGCCAGGCCCACCCGGCCCGCAAAGGGCCCGGGGCCGAAGTCACCGGGCCAAGAGATGCCGGAGATCTAGAGATACAGCCCCGTCGCGTCCTCCGCGCCCTCCAGCCGCTCCGCGGCCACCGCATGCAGATCGCGCTCCCGCATCAGCACATACGCCACGCCGCGCACCTCGACCTCGGCGCGGTCCTCGGGGTCGTACAGCACCCGGTCCCCCACCTCGACGGTCCGTACGTTCTGCCCGACCGCGACCACCTCGGCCCAGGCCAGGCGGCGGCCGACGGCAGCGGTCGCCGGAATGACGATGCCCCCGGAAGAGCGGCGCTCGCCCTCGGGGATGTCCGTCCGGACCAGCACACGGTCGTGCAGCATCCGGATCGGCAGCTTGTCATGGGTGTCGTGGGTGTTTTTCGGGCTCACGGCAAGACCGTACCTGCCCCGCACCGCGCCGCACGCACCGCCGCCCGAAGCCACCGATCCCGAGGGGCACCACCCGGGCGGCAGCGGGCACTGCGGGCGTTCGCGAACACCCCTAACGACGCCGCTGGAGGCGCAGCGCCAGCAGGCCCACCACGGCCACACCGACCACGGCCACCGGGACGATGCGCTCCAGGCGCGGCGCCCCGTCCTCCGACACCAACTGGCCGCGGGTATCCGAGATCACGCGCTGCACGGTCACATACGCCCGCCCCGCCGTACGGTCCACCGCCGCCGCGGTCTTCGCCTTCGCCTCGCCGATGATCGTCCTGGGGTGCAGCCGCACACCGATCTCGTCGAGCGTCACCGCGAGATCCTGCCGCCGGCGGACGATGTCCGCCTCGATCTGCGCAGGGGTCCTGGCTTCCGACACCGCGCTGCCTCCGTCGTCTCGGGCCGATGCGTACGAGACCGGGCACGAGGCCCCGTACGGAAACCGGCCACATATCCGTACCGGTTCGTGATGGACAGTCTGTCAGCTCCACCCCGCCCGCGCCCCGCAGCACCCCCGTTTCGCCCAGCCGCGGCGCCCCCGGGCCCGCCCCGCCGCCCGGCTGCGTAATCTCGGGGCAGACGGATCCACCCAGAAGGAGAGCCATGAGCGAGCGACTGCAGACCGGCGACACCGCACCCGCCTTCACCCTCCCCGACGCGGACGGCAAGCAGGTCTCGCTCGCCGACCACAAGGGCCGCAAGGTCATCGTGTACTTCTACCCGGCCGCCCTCACCCCGGGCTGCACCAAGCAGGCCTGCGACTTCACCGACAACCTCGAATTCCTCGCCGGCCACGGCTACGACGTCATCGGCATCTCCCCCGACAAGCCGGAGAAGCTCGCCAAGTTCCGCGAGAAGGAAGAGCTCAAGGTCACCCTGCTCGGCGACCCCGACAAGGAGATCCTGGAGGCCTACGGCGCCTTCGGCGAGAAGAAGCTCTACGGCAAGACCGTCACCGGCGTCATCCGCTCCACCGTCATCCTCGACGAGGAGGGCAAGGTCGAGCGCGCCCTCTACAACGTCAAGGCGACCGGCCACGTCGCCAAGATCATCAAGGACCTGGGACTGTAAACCGCCCCGGACCCGGGCCGACGCGCCCCGGCCGAGGAATCCCGGCCGAGGACTCCCGGCCGAGCGACCCGCAGCCGGCGCGCCCCGGGCATCAACCCCGGGACATGCCCTGGCCCACCGACCCCGCAGGCGCCACCGCCGCCCGGTCCGGCAGCTCCAGCACGGCCTCGGCGCCGCCCTCCGCGGCGGCGCCGAAGTCCAGCCTGGCCCCCAGCACCTCCGCCTGCCCCGCCGCGATCGTCAGCCCCAGGCCGTGCCCGGTGCCCCGCTCCGGAGCCGCCGTACGAAACCGCCGCGGCCCCTCCGCACACAACTCCGCCGGATAGCCCGGCCCGTGATCACGCACCACGATCCGCGCGCCCCGCACCACCACCTCGATCGGCGGCCTGCCGTGCTTCGCCGCGTTCGCCAGCAGATTCACCAGGACCCGCTCCACCCGGCGCCGGTCGGTCTCCACGATCCGCGGCTCCCCCTCGACCGTCACCGACACCTCGGCGACCCCCCGCTGACGGGCCGCCCGCCGCACGATCCCCCGCACCAACGACGGCAGCTCACAGGCATCCAGATCGGCCCGCTCCACCCCCGCGTCCAACCGCGACACCTCCAGCAGATCCTCCACCAGCCGCCGCATCGCCTGCGCCCGGTCCTGCACCATCTCCACCGCACGCGGCTGCGGCAACAACTCCGCCGCGGCCACCAGACCGGCCACCGGCGTCCGCAGCTCATGCGCGACATCCGCGGTGAACTCCCGCTCCGCCTGCGCCTGCGCCGCCAGCGACGTCGCCATGTGATGCACGCTGCGCCCCAACTCGGCCACCTCGTCCCGGCCATGACTGGCCAGCGCGTCCGCGTCCGGCGCCGCCCCCGCCGCGATCCGCCGGGCCGCCGCCGCACTCAGCCGCAACCGCCGCGACAACCGCTGCGCCACGAACCACGACACCACCGCCATCAGCACGACCGTGCCGCACCCCGCGATCAGCAACGCACGATCCAGCGCCACCCGCGCCGGATCGTCGTCCGGGAACGCCGCCGACACCGACAGCGAACGCCCCGGATCCTGCCCGCCCCCACCGCCGACCCCCGTCGCCGCCCACACCCGCGGATCCTCGCCCCCGCTCAGATACGTCCCCGACCTGCCCCGCAGCACCGCGTCCCGCAGCGGAGGCGGCAGCGTCGCGTCGTCCAGCTGCGCCCCCAGCGCCAAAGTGCCGTCCCGCTCATAGATCTGCAGCGCGGAACTCAGCCGGTCGTCCTGATACGACCGCGCCGACCGCTCCCGCTCCGCATCCGCGATGTGATGCACCGCGAACCCGAGCACCACCACGGCAAGCGCCGTCATACACGAAATGGCCAGTGCGATCCGGCCCCGTATCCCCATCACGCGAGGTTGTACATCTCCGTCGTGTCACCGAGCGGCGTGGAGCCCTCGTACGTCACCTCGAGCCCCGTGAAGGCCCGCCCGCCGGCCACCGGCTCGGGGCCGTAGAGCCGGAACGTCGCCGGGAACCCCGCGTCCGCACCCGCCCCCGCGGTCCGCTCCACCTGCACCACGCCCGTACCCTCCGCCTCCCGCGATCCGTACCGCTCCCAGGTGATCGCCGTCGCCACCATCCCCGCGTCCGCACACGTCAACGTGATCACCTGAGGCTTGATCTGCGGCTCCCCGATCCCGCAGTCCCGCACCCCCGGCAGACCCCCCGAGGGCTTACCGGGCGACTTCACGTCCTGCACCGCCGACGTCTTGGGCGCCGCATCCACCGCCGACGCGCGGTCCGCCCCCTGGCTCCACCACACCCCGCCCGCGGCAACCGCCGTCACCAGGGCAAACGCCACCAGAGCGGTACGCCCACGCGCCCAGCGGAACCGTTCACGCTCGGTCATCACGTTCTCCTCCCGGGGCCCGCGCCCCGTACCCCCACCCAGCTCACACCAACGCCGACACCTCCACCCGAAGGGGCCCGGCGCACAGCGACGCCTCGACGGAAACGAGCGGGATTCGACACGTCACTCTCCCGCCCCCGCCCCACGGGCTGATTGCCCGAACACTGCGATGACCGCGCGGCTGTGTACCAGTCCTGTAACAGCCCGCGTCGCGCCTCTGGCGCGCCGGAAAACCTCCTCCGTACGGCCCAGCGTCGCGTGACCTACATCGCGTTATCCGGCCAGAGTGGTTTGATCCGCGCTCCACTGCGCAGGCGCACCTGTCGTACCCCACCGCGCACCGCGCGCTGACAGACCGAGAGGACCGCCTCGTGCCGACCGGCAGCACCGAAGCAGACCAGGCTTCCGACAACGATCCGGCAGCGCGCAAGCGTCATCGGGCGCTCTTCCGTGCCGTCGCACGGCGCCGGAACCCCAAGCTACGGCGCACCGACATCACGATCACCGACGAAAAGGTGGTCAAGCGGGCCGTCAAGGCCGCCGCGCTCGGTAACGCCATGGAATGGTTCGACTTCGGGATCTACAGCTATCTCGCCGTCACCATCGGCAAGGTCTTCTTCCCCGGCGGCAGCGACACCACCAGCCTGCTGTCCTCCTTCGCCACCTTCGCCGTCGCGTTCCTCGTACGGCCACTGGGCGGCCTCTACTTCGGCCCGCTCGGCGACCGGATCGGCCGCAAGAAGGTCCTCGCCCTCACGATGATCATGATGGCGCTCGGCACCCTCTGTATCGGCCTCATCCCCTCCTACGCCACCATCGGCTTCTGGGCCCCCGTCCTGCTGATTTTCTTCCGCCTCATCCAGGGCTTCTCCACCGGCGGGGAGTACGGCGGCGCCTCCACCTTCATCGCCGAGTACGCCCCCGACAAGAAGCGCGGCTACTTCGGCAGCTTCCTGGAGATGGGCACCCTGATCGGCTACACCGGCGCCGCCGGCATCGTGCTGCTCCTCAACACCACCCTCGGCGACGACGCCATGCTCCACTGGGGCTGGCGCATCCCGTTCCTGGTCGCGGGCCCGC
This sequence comes from Streptomyces sp. NPDC048248, assembly GCF_043201875.1. NCBI lineage: Bacteria > Bacillati > Actinomycetota > Actinomycetes > Kitasatosporales > Streptomycetaceae > Streptomyces > Streptomyces sp. NPDC048248. The sequence goes on along the minus strand of NZ_JBICZL010000011.1, from coordinate 67,910 downwards.
TCGGCCTGGTCGGTCTCTACCTCCGGATCAAGCTGGACGAGACCCCCGCCTTCCAGAAGCTGGAGGCGTCCCAGACCCACGTCGCCACCGGATCCGCCACCGAGGCCGATGCCGAGTTCTCGCACCTCTCGGAGAACGCCCCGAAGAAGAAGATCAGCGAGATCTTCATCCAGCAGTGGCCGACGCTCATCCTGTGCATCGCCCTGGTCGGCGCGTACAACATCACCGACTACATGCTGCTGTCCTACATGCCGACGTACCTGACCGACACCCTCAAGTACGAGGAGTCGCACGGCCTGCTGATCCTGCTGGGCACCATGATCGTCCTGATGTGCGTCATCAGCAGCGTCGGCAGGCTCAGCGACCGCTACGGCCGCAAGCCGCTGCTGATGGCGGGCATGCTCGGCTTCTTCGTCATCGCCATCCCCGCCTTCCTCCTGGTCAAGCAGGGCAGCGTCCCGGCGGTCATCAGCGGCATGGCCCTCCTCGGACTCTCCCTGGTCTGCCTCCTGGGCACCATGTCGGCCGCCCTTCCCGCCCTCTTCCCCACCAGCGTCCGCTACGGCTCGCTCTCCATCGGCTACAACCTCGCCGTCTCCCTGTTCGGCGGCACCACCCCGCTGGTGATCACCGCCCTCATGGACGTCTTCGACCAGAACGTCATGGTCCCCGCCTACTACACGATGGGCGCCGCCCTCGTCGGCGTCATCGCGGTGGCCTGCATGAAGGAAACCGCCCAGCAGCCCCTGGAGGGCTCCCCGCCCTCGGTGGCCACCAAGGAGGAAGCCGTCGAGATGGTCACAGCCCAGACACCCGACCCCAAGTTCTGACGCGCGACGGACACCTCAAGGGCCCCGGGGACTCCCCGGGGCCCTTCCGTTTCCATCCCCGTCCCTTTTCTCGCCACCCGGCGTAACCGACTCGACGTTCGATCGTTCTCCAGTTCGAGAAGGTCAAGAGCGCACGGGGAGGGCCCGGCGCGCGGGACAGGGGGAATCGATGCCACGCAAATACACCCGTGAGCTGCTGGCGGAGGCGGCTCGCGTATCGACCTCGTACGACGAGGCAGTCCGGTGGTGCGGCGGACGACCGACCCCGGGCAGCAGACGCCATATCCGCACCAGGATGCGCGAAGCGGGCATCGACACCACGCATTTCCCAACCGCGGGTGTGCGCCACACCGAGGCCACGCTCCGCGACGTCGTCTCCGGCTCGCACAGCATCGCCGAGGTCGTGCGCCGCCTCGGCATCAGCCCGGTCGGCGGCAACCACGCCCACATCGGCCGGCGCATCGCCGAACTCCGCATCCCCACCTCGCACTTCATTGCCGCGCCCCCACGAGGTCCACAGGTGGCGATCAGCGAGCGGCTGGTGCGCGGAACTCCGGCCGACGGCCGGATCAGCGGCAGCCGGCTGCGGCGCGAACTGCTGCGGCGGGGCGTCCCGGAGCACTGCGCGATGTGCCGGACGCCCGCGGAATGGAACGGTCGGCCCTTACGGCTGGAGGTCGACCACCGCAACGGTGACCGGTGGGACAACCGCCCGGAGAACCTACGCCTGTTGTGCCCCAACTGCCACGCCGCCACCGACACCTACCGCGGCCGCACGCGGCGCCGGAAGTAGGCACCGCGGATGGCCGGACGCCGACGTTATCCGCCCGACCTGCTCGCCCGTACGGCCGCAGTCTCCACGAGCGTGGTCGACATGCTCCGTCGCCTCGACGCGCCCCTGTGCAGCGCCACCCGCAGATACCTGCGCACGCGCCTGGAGCACCACGACATCGACACCTCCCACTTCGTCGACGAGCCGCCGCCGCACCGGCCGCGCCAGTCGTACTCCAAGGAGCGTCTCGCGGACGCCGCCGCGCGCTCCCGCAGTGTTCGTGAGGTGATGACCCACCTCGGCTGCCCGCCGCACGACAGCGCGTACAGCCACATCAGAAACCGCCTCAGCCGCTGCGGCATCGATACGTCGCACTTCACCGACACCGCGAAGGGCTCGCATCTGCTGCCCCGGGAGGAACTCACCGCGGCCGTGGCCGCTTCCGCGAGCCTGGCCGCCGTTCTCCGGCTGCTGAACATGCCCGTCAACACCACCTCCCGCAGAATCCTCCGGCGCAGCGTCGCGGCGTACGGCCTGCCGACCGCGCATTTCACCGGTCAGGCGCATGGCCGTGGCAAGCCGTCGCCGCACCGCAGAACAGCGCAGGAGATCCTGCGGCGCCTCGCGCCGGGCTCCGCGCGGACATCGACCGCGCTGCTGCGTCGCGCGCTCGACGAGAGCCGGGTACCGCGCCGGTGTGCCGCGTGCGGGACCGGAGAGACCTGGCAGGGCAGGCGCCTCGTTCTGGAAATCGACCACATCAACGGCGACCGGCTCGACAACCGTCGCGCCAACCTCCGCCACCTGTGCCCGTCTTGCCACAGCCAGACGAGGACCTTCGCCCGCGGGGGCCGCAAGAGGCCGGTCCGCACCGTCGCACGGCGCGGCACAGTACAGTAGTCGCCGCGGGCCCGTACCCCAGTGGCTAGAGGGCGCCGGTTTAGGTCCGGTGTGTCGTGGGTTCAAATCCCACCGGGCCCACCAGCAAGAGCAGCCTCTCCCTTCCCAGGGAGAGGCTGCTCTGCTTGGCTCCAGGCCGGGTGCTCGGCCCCGTACGTCTTCGGACCTCAGCCCAACAACTCCCGCACCACCGGCGCCAGTGCCCGGAAGGCCTGGCCGCGGTGGCTGATGGCGTTCTTCTCGTCCGCGGTGAGTTCCGCGCAGGTGCGGGTCTCGCCGAGGGGCTGGAGGATCGGGTCGTAGCCGAAGCCGCCGTCTCCGGTAGGGGCGTGGCGGAGGGTGCCTTCGAGGCGGCCCTCGACGACGCGTTCGGTGCCGTCCGGGAGGGCGAGGGCCGCGGCGCACGCGAAGTGGGCGGCGCGGTGTTCGTCGGCGATGTCGCCGAGCTGAGCGAGGAGCAGGTCGAGGTTGGCGCGGTCGTCGCCGTGCTTGCCCGCCCAGCGGGCGGAGAAGATCCCGGGGGCGCCGCCGAGGACGTCGACGCAGAGGCCGGAGTCGTCGGCGACGGCGGGGTGGCCGGTGGCCTCGGCGAGGGCGTGGGCCTTGAGGAGGGCGTTCTCGGCGAAGGTGACGCCGGTCTCCTTGACGTCCGGGACGTCGGGGTAGGCGTCAGCGCCGACGAGTTCGACGTCGAGTGCGGCGGCGTTCAGGATGGCCCGGAGTTCGGTGACCTTGCCTGCGTTACGGGTGGCGAGGATCAGTCGACGGGGGGATGCGGGTCGCCCGCCAGTTTGAGGCTGCATGGGCAGTGATTATCCCGGTGTGCAGATCGAGGTCAGCTCACCGGCCGCGTCGACGATGGGGGTGACGTCCGGGGCCTTGTTGTTGTCGAGGGCGGTGCGGGCGTCCTTGACCCCGTCGTTCATGTTGCCGATGGCGCGGGTGAGCTCGGGGTCGTCGGCCGTCGCCTTGACCTTGTCGAGGTTGCGGTCGATGTCGTCGAGGGCCTGTTGGGCTTCCTGGGGGTTGTCGACGTTGCGGGTGGCCCGCTGGAGTTTGTCGACGCTGTCGACGACGGCGGTGGCGGTGTTCGCGCAGTCCATGGCCTTCTGGACGGCTCCGCAGCCGGTGAGGAGCGGTATCGCGACCGTGACGGCGGCGAGGCCGGCGAGGGCGGCGGCGGTACGTCGGTGCGGGCGGGCGTTGCGCGGGACCATGGTGGGGTTCCTCCCCTGGAGGGCGTGCTCGGACAAAGGAAGAAACGCTGTACGGCCCGCCGCGGTTGCCGGGGCGCCCGGTCGGGGGCGTGGTCCGTCGAGCGGAACCGTGCCAGAGGGGTGCGTCTGCTGCGAAAAGGGTCACGGGGGCGGGGCTGGGCCCGGTGCGCCGGCGGAGGGCTGCCGATGGGGTTTCGGCGGCCCTCCGTGCGCTGTTGCTTCGCGTAACGGTCGCTTCGCGTATCCGTCGCTTCGCTGCGCTCCGGCCGGAGCTGGCGGGCGGGTCAGAGGGTGCGGGCGAGGGCCTCGCGCTGGGCGGTGTCGAGTTCCGCGCATCCGGCGACGGCGAGGTCGAGGAGGGCGTTGAGCTCGTCGCGGGCGAAGGGTTCGGCCTCGGCGGTGCCCTGGACCTCGACGAAGCGGCCGTCGCCGGTGCAGACGACGTTCATGTCGGTGTCGGCGCGGACGTCCTCTTCGTAGCAGAGGTCGAGGAGCGGCACGCCGCCGACGATGCCGACGCTGACGGCGGAGACGGTGCCGGTGAGGGGCTGCCGGCCGTGCTTGATGAGCTTCTTGCCCTGGGCCCAGGTGATGGCGTCGGCGAGGGCGACGTAGGCGCCGGTGATGGCGGCGGTGCGGGTGCCGCCGTCGGCCTGGAGGACGTCGCAGTCCAGGACGATGGTGTTCTCGCCGAGTGCCTTGAAGTCGATGACGGCGCGCAGGGAGCGGCCGATGAGGCGGCTGATCTCGTGGGTGCGGCCGCCGATCTTGCCGCGCACGGATTCGCGGTCGCCGCGGGTGTTGGTGGAGCGGGGGAGCATCGAGTATTCGGCGGTGACCCAGCCTTCGCCGCTGCCCTTGCGCCAGCGCGGGACGCCTTCGGTGACGGAGGCGGTGCAGAAGACCTTGGTGTCGCCGAAGGAGACGAGTACGGAGCCTTCCGCGTGCTTGCTCCAGGCCCGTTCGAGGGTGACGGGGCGGAGCTGTTCGGGGGTGCGGCCGTCGATGCGAGACATGGCGTAGACCCTATCGGCAATGGCGAGGGCCCCGTCCGGGGCCGTGTCGGCGGCCGGTGAGGGGCCCTGGTGGAGCGGGGGTGTCAGCTCACATCATGTCTTCGATGTCGGCGGCGATGGGGTCGGCGTCGGTGCCGATGACGACCTGGATCGCGGTGCCCATCTTGACGACGCCGTGGGCGCCGGCGGCCTTGAGCGCGGCCTCGTCGACGAGGGAGGCGTCGACGACCTCGGTGCGGAGACGGGTGATGCAGCCCTCGACCTCTTCGATGTTGTCGAGGCCGCCGAGCCCGGCGACGATCTTCTCAGCCTTGCTGGCCATGTCCACTCCTGCTTGTCTCGGCCGCCGACGGTTCCGTCGCGCGGTTTTCACACCGTAACGCACGTTTAGCCCAACTATCTGAGCGTTTGTCCGCTACGTGACGAAGGATGGCGATCACCCGGAGTGCGCGCCGGGGAACCGGAATCGCACCCACAAGTGGTCTACACCACCAGTATGCGGCACGTGCCAGGTCGGCTGTCGACGGGCCGACACGCGGGAGGGCCGAGATGAGTTCCCAGGCAGCATCGGAGGCGCCGCGGAAGAAGTGGGCGTCCACGCTCTTCCAGGGCATGCAGAAGATGGGTCGCAGCCTCCAGCTGCCCATCGCCGTTCTGCCCGCGGCCGGCATCCTCAACCGTCTCGGCCAGCCTGATGTGTTCGGCGCCGAGGGCCTGGGCTGGGACGACGTCGCCAAGGTCTTCGCGGGCGCGGGCGGGGCGCTGCTGGACTCGGGGCTGGGGTTGCCGCTGTTGTTCTGCATCGGTGTCGCGATCGGTATGGCGAAGAAGTCGGACGGTTCGACGGCGCTGGCCGCGGTGGCCGGATTCCTGGTGTATTTCTCGGTGCTGCACCAGTTCCCGGAGGAGTGCGACGCGGTTCAGAAGTACGTCCAGGCGGGTCCGTGGGGCGGGGTGTGCGTGGACCCGGAGGGGACGGCGGCGGCGGCCGAGTTCCAGAACCCCGGGGTGTTCGGCGGCATCGTGATGGGCTTTCTCTCCGCCTGGTTCTGGCAGCGCTTCCACCGCGTGAAGCTGGTGGACTGGCTGGGCTTCTTCAACGGCCGCCGCCTCGTGCCGATCCTCATGTCGTTCGTCGGCCTGGTGTTCGCCGTGCTGTGTCTGTGGGTGTGGCAGCCGGTCGGTGACGCGCTGACGAGCTTCAGCGAGTGGCTGACGGATCTGGACTGGATCGGCTCGGGCCTCTTCGGTGTCGCCAACCGCGCGCTGCTGGTGATCGGCCTGCACCAGTTCCTGAACACCTTCGTCTGGTTCCAGTTCGGTTCCTTCACCGAGCCGGACGGCACGGTCGTGCACGGTGACGTCAACCGGTTCCTGGCGGGTGACCCGACGGCGGGGCAGTTCACCTCCGGGTTCTTCCCGATCATGATGTTCGCGCTGCCGGCCGCGGCGCTGGCGATCGCGCACTGCGCCAAGCGGCATCGCCGCAAGGAGATCGCGGGCATGATGCTGTCGGTCGGCCTGACGTCCTTCGTGACGGGGGTGACCGAGCCGCTCGAGTACTCGTTCCTCTTCGTCGCGCCGGTGCTGTACGTGCTCCACGCCCTGCTGACGGGTGTGTCGATGGCGGTGACGTGGGCGCTTGGGGTGCACGACAGCTTCAGTTTCTCGGCAGGGCTGATCGACTACGTCATCAACTGGGGGCTGGCGACCAAACCCTGGCTGATCATTCCGATCGGGCTGTGTTTCGCGGTGGTCTATTACGCGCTCTTCCGGTTCGCGATCACGAAATTCGATCTGCAGACTCCGGGGCGCGAGCCGGACGAGGTGGGGGACGCGATGGAGCAGGAGAACGTCAAGTAGGCGCAGGCGCCGGGCCCGGAAGGCCCCGCCGTACCGCCCTCACCAGGCCCGACCGTCTGGTTTCGCCGGCCCCCCGGTCCATGGACCGGGGGGCCGGCCTTCGTGTGGTCCAAACCACTTGGAAGAATGGATTCCTTTATGTCGGGGCGACATGCTAAGAATGGTCTAAACCACTGAGTGGTGTAGACCAACAAGCGGGCCTTCCCCCCTTCGAGTGCCCGCCTCACCAGGAGGAATCCGATGAGTTCGGCCACTGCCGCCAAGGCGGCCCCCGCGAAGAAGCGGGGCTCCGGCCTGTACCAGGGCCTGCAGAAGATCGGCCGCAGCCTCCAGCTGCCGATCGCCGTCCTGCCCGCCGCGGGCATCCTCAACCGACTCGGCCAGGACGATGTCTTCGGCGAGAAGGGCCTGGGCTGGATCGACGTCAGCAAGGTCTTCGTCGCCGCCGGCGGCGCGGTGTTCGACAATCTGCCGCTGCTGTTCTGCATAGGCGTCGCCATCGGCTTCGCCAAGAAGGCCGATGGCTCCACGGCGCTCGCCGCCCTGGTCGGATTCCTGGTCTACAGCAACGTGCTCAAGGCGTTCCCCGTCGAGGAAGGCCACATCAAGGACGGCAAGTGGGTCGAGCCCGTCGTCAACAACCCCGGTGTCCTCGGCGGCATCATCATGGGGCTGCTCGCCGCGGTCCTGTGGCAGCGCTTCCACCGCAAGAAGCTGGTGGACTGGCTGGGCTTCTTCAACGGCCGCCGGCTCGTCCCGATCATCATGGCCTTCGTGGGCACCGCGGTCGGCGTGCTCTTCGTGCTGATCTGGGAGCCGATCGGCAACGGCATCTCCAGCTTCGGCGAGTGGATGACCGGCCTCGGCGCCGGCGGTGCGGGCCTGTTCGGTCTGATCAACCGCGCTCTGCTGCCCATCGGCATGCACCAGTTCGTCAACACCGTCTCCTGGTTCCAGATCGGTGACTTCACCGACGCCGCCGGCAAGGTCGCGCACGGCGACATCGGCCGCTTCTTCGCGGGCGACCCGTCCGCGGGACAGTTCATGTCGGGCTTCTTCCCGATCATGATGTTCGGCCTGCCGGCCGCCGCCCTGGCCATCGCGCACTGCGCCCGCCCCGAGCGCCGCAAGGCCGTGATGGGCATGATGATCTCGCTGGCGCTGACCTCCTTCGTCTGCGGTATCACCGAGCCGATCGAGTTCTCCTTCATGTTCATCGCCCCGGTCCTGTACGCGATCCACGCCGTGCTGACCGCCATCTCGATGGGCCTGACCTGGGCCCTGGGCGTGCACGACGGCTTCACCTTCTCGGCGGGCTTCATCGACTACGCGCTGAACTGGAACCTGGCCACCAAGCCCTGGATGATCATCCCGATCGGCCTGGTCTTCGCGGTCATCTACTACGTGCTCTTCCGGTTCGCGATCACCAAGTTCAACCTCACCACCCCGGGCCGCGAGCCCGAGGAGGAGATCGAGGACCTCACCAAGGCATAGACAGCGGCGCCGCACGGGCCGCTCGGCTCACGCTCCGTCAGCGACGCGGAAGGACCCCGGAACCAGTTGGTTCCGGGGCCCTTCGGCATGCACCGCGAAGAGCGGCGCGCCCTCAGATCTCGTACGACGCCCCCGCCTTGGCGACCTCGACCGGGCCGTCGTAGACCTTCTGCGCGTCGCGGAGGCTGATCTCCGGGTCGGTCCAGGGGGGAATGTGGGTCAGCACCAGGCGGCCCGCGCCGGCACGGCGGGCGTGTTCGCCGGCCTCCCGGCCGTTGAGGTGCAGATCCGGGATGTCTTCCTTGCCGTGCGTGAAGGACGCCTCGCACAGGAAGAAGTCGGTGCCGGCGGCGAGCCTGTCCAGCGCCTCGCAGGTGCCGGTGTCGCCCGAGTACGTCAGGGACCTGCCGCCGTGCTCGATCCGGAAGCCGTACGCCTCCACCGGGTGGCTGACCAGTTCCGTACGGATCGTGAACGGACCGATGGTGAAGGTGCCGGGCGTCAGGGTGCGGAAGTCGAAGACCTCGCTCATCGCCGACTCGTGCGGCACATCGGCATGCGCGGCGGTCAGCCTGCGCTCGGTACCGGCCGGCCCGTAGACCGGCATCGGCTCGCAACGGCCGCCGTCCGGGCGGTAGTAGCGCACGACGAAGTAGCCGCACAGGTCGATGCAGTGATCGGCGTGCAGGTGCGACAGGAGTACGGCGTCCAGGTCGTAGAGACCGGTGTGGCGCTGCAGCTCGCCGAGGGCGCCGTTGCCCATGTCGAGGAGCAGCCTGAAGCCGTCGGCCTCCAGGAGGTAGCTCGAACAGGCCGATTCCGTGGAGGGGAACGACCCCGAGCATCCGACGACGGTGAGCTTCATGCGGGCGTGAACCTCCGTGGGCGGGGGCGGCGGAATAGGGGCCTCCCCTGCTCGAACGCCGTGAGAGCTCGGGGAAGGGTCCATGCGGGTTACTCGGCGGTCCTTGCCGGTTTCTTGCCGGGTCCTGCTGGTCTTTACGGTGCCCACGAGCGTAAGGCGCAAAAGGTTGTGTGGCTCCTCCAGCGGGCCGAGCTGTGGGCGGAATCACCAGTCCGGGTGGGCTGTATCGGGCGCTGTTCCCCCGTGCCGTACGCGCGGTCGGCCGGTACGGGCGCGAGGGCCTCCGGGGGAGCTCACCGGGCGTGGCGTGCCCGTGGTGGCAGGGCGTGGCGGCGGTGGTGACATCGCCGCTGGTCCGGGCGCGGGACGCGGCGGTTGGCGCCACGCGTCTGCCGCATCGAGGAGTCCCGTCACCGGGTCCCTGCCGGACCGCGCCGGCGCCGGGCGCGACCTTCGCGCGGCGCGCCGGGCCGTCTCGCGGGGAGCGGCCCATCTGCCGACCTCCGGCGTGGCGCTCGCTCCCCGCCCTCGTCCACCGGAACGAGCGACGGGGGCAAGCGGTCCCGCCGCCGCATCACCCGACGGTGAGGGTCGCGGACTGGTCACGGACCATCGCCCCGCCGCCCTCGAACGCAAGACGCCGGCCGGTCCGATGGTGCGGTCCGGCCGGCGGAGCGGCGGGGGGGCCGGGGCGGCCCGGTGGTGCGGAGGGCTGGGTCCTGTCCGCGATGTCCCGTCGTCCGCCGGCGGGGCGGACGGGACGTTGCGGATACGACCTAGGCCCAGAGCTGGCCGTGCAGGGTGGCGATCGCCGCTTCGGTGGACTCGGCGGTGTAGACGCCCGTGGAGAGGTACTTCCAGCCGCCGTCGGCGACGACGAAGACGATGTCCGCGCTCTGCTCCGCGCGTACCGCCTTCCTGCCGACGCCGATCGCGGCGTGCAGTGCCGCGCCGGTGGAGATGCCGGCGAAGATGCCTTCCTCGGCGAGGAGTTCGCGGGTGCGGCGGACCGCGTCCTCGGAGCCGACCGAGAAGCGGGTGGTGAGCACCGATTCGTCGTAGAGCTCGGGGATGAAGCCCTCGTCGAGGTTGCGCAGGCCGTAGACGACGTCGTCGTAGCGGGGTTCCGCGGCGACGATCTGCACGTCGGGCCGCTGCTCGCGCAGGTAGCGGCCGACGCCCATGAGCGTGCCCGTCGTGCCGAGGCCGGCCACGAAGTGGGTCACGGAGGGGAGGTCGGCGAGGATCTCGGGGCCGGTGGTGGCGTAGTGCGCACCGGCGTTGTCCGGGTTGCCGTACTGGTAGAGCATCACCCAGTCCGGGTGCTCGGCGGACAGCTCCTTGGCGACCCGGACGGCGGTGTTGGAGCCGCCGGCCGCCGGCGAGGAGATGATCTCCGCGCCCCACATGGCGAGGAGTTCACGCCGCTCGGACGAGGTGTTCTCCGGCATCACGCACACGATGCGGTAGCCCTTGAGCTTGGCCGCCATGGCGAGGGAGATGCCGGTGTTGCCGCTGGTCGGCTCCAGGATGGTGCAGCCGGGGGTGAGCCGGCCGTCCTTCTCGGCCTGTTCGATCATGTGCAGCGCGGGCCGGTCCTTGACCGAGCCCGTGGGGTTGCGGTCCTCCAGCTTCGCCCAGATGCGGACGTCGTCGGAGGGCGACAGGCGCGGCAGCCGGACCAGGGGCGTGTTGCCGACCGCCGCGAGCGGGGAGTCGTACCGCATCTCAGACCATGCCGCCGGCGACTGCCGGGAGGATCGTGACGTTGTCGCCGTCGGCGAGCTTGGTGGAGATGCCCTCCAGGAAGCGCACGTCCTCGTCGTTGAGGTAGACGTTCACGAAGCGGCGCAGCTGCTCACCGTCGACGAGGCGCTCACGGATACCGCTGTGGCGGCTCTCCAGGTCGGCGAAGAGGTCGGCGAGGGTCTCTCCGTTGCCCTCGACGGCCTTCTGACCGTCGGTGTAGGTGCGCAGGATGGTCGGGATTCGGACCTCGATGGCCATGGGAGTGCTCCTGTCGGAGTGTGGTGGCGGGTGCTGTGCGTCCCGTGTGCACGGCGATGGGTGCGTCGGGTGACGCGGAAGTGCGGGGTGCGGACCGGCGGGCGCCGCGGCCGGTGTGGGGCAGCTCAGGCTGCGGCGCAGCGCGGACAGATGGCGCTGGAGAGGCGGCACAGGTCGATGTGCAGCCGTGCGGTTCCGCAGCCGAAGGCTCCCAGCAGGGCGGATGCGGAACGACGCGTCGCGAGGGGAGCGCGCAGCAGCATGCCCGTCCTCTTCTCGCTCACGTCGTGGTCAACCATGCGGTCATCGTATCGATTCCCGGTCCGGGTATTGGAACCTCGTCCCAAGATGCGGACGATTGGTGTACGCCAGATGGGACGCCGCGCCGGGCGGGCGACCGGCGGATGCGGCGGACGACCGGATACGCGCAGGTCAGCGCCGGATGCCCGGGCGTCGGGCGGGCCGGAGACCGGTCGGCCTGGGGCATGTGTCACTCGCGACGCCACCGGCACGGCCGCGGCCCCGCGCCGCACCCGGCCCCTCGCCGCGGCCCGCGGCGCCCGTCGGACTCATCGGACCCGTCGGACCCGTCAGGCGTACTCCGCCACGACCTCGACCTCTTCCTCCGTGACCACGCCGTCCACGATGCGGAACGAGCGGAACTGGAAGGGCCCGGCGTCGTCGGTGTCGGCGGTGGAGACCAGGACGTAGTGCGCGCCGGGCTCGTTCGCGTACGAGATGTCCGTGCGCGAGGGGTACGCCTCCGTGGCGGTGTGCGAGTGGTAGATGATCACCGGCTCCTCGTCCAGGTCGTCCATCTCCCGGTAGAGCTTGAGCAGGTCGGAGGAGTCGAACTCATAGAACGTGGGCGAGCGGGCGGCGTTCAGCATGGGGATGAACCGCTCGGGGCGGCCGCTGCCTGCGGGGCCCGCGACCACGCCGCAGGCTTCGTCGGGGTGGTCCTGGCGGGAGTGCTCGACGATCCGGTCGTAGAGGGCCTTGGTGAGGGTCAGCATGCGGAAAGGATAAGAGGAGCGGGTGCGGCGCTCCGTCGAAGGGGGCACACGGGCGGACGGCAACGGGCCCGTACGTACCGAGGAATGGTACGTACGGGCCCGAATGCTGGACAGCGGGCGGAAGGCCCGATCGGCCGTGGTGCGGCCGTCAGCCCTTCTCGGACGCCTTCGGGGTACCGGCCGCCAGGGCCTCCCCCGCGTCCCGCCGCTTGATGCAGAGGTAGCCGACGGTCAGGATGAGCGCCCAGACGGGGGCCGCGTAGAGCGAGATCCGGGCGTCCGGGTCGATGCCCATCATCACGATCACCATGCCGATGAAGGCCAGCGCGAACACCGAGGTGTACGGGCTGCCGGGGGCGCGGAACTCGGACTGGGGCAGCTCGCCGCGATCGGCCTTGGCGCGGTAGCGCAGCTGCGAGAGCAGGATCACGATCCAGGCCCACATACCGGAGATGGTGGCGAAGGAGACGACGTAGTTGAACGCCTCGCCCGGCCACTGGTAGTTGATCCAGACGCCGACCAGCATCATCGCGACGGAGACGCCGGTGCCCCAGATGGGCAGGCCGTTCTTGCTGAGCCGGGTGAAGAACTTCGGGCCCTGGCGGTTCAGCGCGAGGTCACGCAGCATCCGGCCGGTGGAGTACATGCCGGAGTTGGCCGAGGAGAGCGCGGCGGTCAGCACGACGAAGTTGACGATGCCGGCGCCGGCGGGCAGGCCGATCTGCTGGAAGGCGGCGACGAAGGGGCTGACGCCCGGCTCGAACACCGTCCAGCTGACGACGGACAGGATGATGATGAGCGCGCCGATGTAGAACAGGCCGATGCGCCACGGCACGGTGTTGATCGCCTTGGGCAGGACCTTCTTGGGGTTGGTCGCCTCGCCCGCGGTGACGCCGACGAGCTCGACGGCGAGGAAGGCGAACATCACGATCTGCAGCGTCATCAGCGTGCCGCCGATGCCCTTGGGGAAGAAGCCGCCGTGGGACCACAGGTTGGTGAAGGAGGCGGTGTCACCGGCGTCGGAGAAGCCGAGCAGGATCACGCCGAGGCCGATCAGGATCATGCCGATGATCGCGGTGACCTTGACCATCGAGAACCAGAATTCCAGCTCACCGAAGATCTTCACGGAGATCAGGTTGATACCGAAGAGCGCGACGGTGAAGACCAGCGCCGAGAGCCATTGCGGTATGCCCTCGTTCCAGTAGTGCACATAGGTGGCCGCGGCGGTCACTTCCGTGATGCCGGTGACGACCCAGAACAGCCAGTACGTCCAGCCGGTCACGAAGCCGATGAACGGGCCGAGGAACTCACGGCCGTACTCGGAGAAGGAGCCGGAGACGGGCCGGTACATGAGCAGTTCGCCCAGGGCCCGCATGATGAAAAAGATGACCAGACCCACGATGGCGTAGGCCAGGATGATGCTCGGTCCGGCCTTGGAGATGGCCTTGCCCGCGCCGAGGAACAGCCCCGTACCGATGGCGCCACCGATGGCGATCATCTGGATCTGGCGGCTCCCCAGACCTCGCTGGTAGCCCTCTTCCGAGGCATTCCCAGCAGCCTCACTGCCGTCGTGCTGCTTGTCGACCTGCACAGAGGTCATGAGTGGTGCGCCTTTCTCCATTCCGACCCGGTCTGTCCGGGTCGGGTCCCGACCCCCCGGATGGAGTTCCTGCACGCCGACGGTCGGCCGGCTCAGCGCTCCCGTGGCGACAGGGGTGGCGTCGCGCACGGCAGGTCGTGAACATTTATCACGGTCGTTACGAGATCAACTTCTGGAGAAGTGAGCCGGGTCACAGCGAAATTAGGACAAAAAAATGGAAGGCATCCCACAACACACGGGCGCGTTGATGCGATCGTTATCCGGATTTGAGCGTCCTCTGAGCGAACGTTCCGGGTGGTACGCCCGAAATTCAGCCCATCAGTGCTTCGACGAGGGTTTCCTGGAGGCCGCCGAGCCAGAGGTAGGCCATCACCATCGGCTTGCGCGGGTCGGTGTCGGGCAGCCGCAGCAGCTCTCCGCCGTCCTCCTCGTCGGTGACCTCCAGGCGGGTCCCGATGGCCAGCCGCAGGTCATTGAGCGCGCCGAGCCACTGGCGGCACTCGTCGGGCTTCAGGCGCAGCTCCGCGCCGCCCTCCTCGCCGGGCGCCAGCGCGTCCAGGGAGCGGACCAGCGCGAGGGCGTCGTCGCGCTTGCGGGAGCGGAGGTCGTTCTCGGTGTAGCGGCGGAATTCGGCCGCCGCGGCGCGCACGTCGTCGTCGGGGACGAGGTCGGGGCCGCCGTAGGCGTCGGGGAAGAGCCGGGCCAGAACGGGATCGGCGGGCGGCTCGCTGGGGCCGTCGTTGAAGACCGAGGCGAGCAGGTCGTCGCTCTCGCTGTCGGCCGGCTCATCGCCGGGTCCGATGAGCTCCAGCAGCTGCACGGCGAGGCTGCGCAGGATGGAGATCTCGACCTCGTCGAGGGGGACGACGGCGCCGCCGCCGGGCAGGGGCTCGAACTGGCCGCTCATCAGCGGTCCTGCTGGAGGGTCGCCCACAGGCCGTAGCCGTGCATGGCCTGCACGTCGCGCTCCATTTCCTCGCGGCTGCCGCTGGAGACGATCGCGCGGCCCTTGTGATGGACGTCGAGCATCAGCTGGTGCGCCTTGTCCTTGGAGTAGCCGAAGTACGACTGAAAGACGTACGACACATAGCTCATGAGGTTGACAGGGTCGTTGTGGACGATCGTGACCCACGGGACGTCGGGCTCGGGCACCTCGGCGGGTGCCTCGCTCGACTCGGGACGCTCGATCTCGACCGGAACACTGAGGGTGCAGCGGTGCGGCCGGAGAGTGATCGTGGGTGACGGGTGGGCGCTCACAGGCCCCATGCTGCCACCCGGGGGCGGGTGGCGCACAAACGGCCCTCCCGCGGCCGCGTCGACAGGGCCCCGCGGTACGGGTTCCACGGGCCCGCCCGGGAACTGACCGTGGAAATCGTCAGAGTGACGAGTATTCGGGGTAGCATCGCTTGCATGCCGCATCTCCCGGGGGTGGTGACATCGGCGGCTGCCGCCGTGCGCCCCCGGAAAACCGTCCACTGCCCGGTGCGGCGCGCATGGATCGAATTGCGAGGTATGCCGAAGTGAACGTTGCAGACCTGGGACTGCCGGTGGCCGTGCCGTCGACTGCGCTCTTCACCGACCAGTACGAACTCACCATGCTGCAGGCCGCGTTGCGGTCCGGGACGGCGGACCGGCGCTCGGTCTTCGAGGTGTTCACCCGCCGGCTGCCCGAGGGGCGCCGCTACGGGGTCGTCGCCGGCACCGGCCGGGTACTGGACGCGGTGGAGAACTTCCGCTTCGACGCGACGATCCTCGACTTCCTCGGCGAGCGCGGCATCCTCGACGAGCCGACGCGGCAGTGGCTGGCCGATTACCGCTTCCGCGGCGACATCTGGGGCTATCCCGAGGGCGAGGTCTACTTCCCCGGCTCGCCGATCATGCGCGTGGAGGGCACCTTCGCCGAGGCGGTGGTGCTGGAGACGGTCATCCTGTCGATCCTCAACCACGACTCCGCGGTGGCCGCGGCCGCGTCCCGGATGTCGGTGGCGGCCGGCAGCCGCCCGCTGATGGAGATGGGCGCCCGCCGCACCCACGAGCTGGCCGCGGTGGCCGCCGCGCGCTCGGCCTACGTCGGCGGCTTCCACACCACCTCCGACCTGGCGGCCGGCTTCCGCTACAACATCCCCACCGTCGGCACCAGCGCGCACGCCTTCACCCTGCTCCACGACAGCGAGCGGGACGCCTTCACCGCCCAGGTGCAGACCCTCGGCAGCGGCACCACGCTGCTGGTGGACACCTTCGACGTCACCGAGGCGGTGCGCACCGCCGTGGAAGTGGCCGGCCCCGGCCTCGGCGCGGTGCGGATCGACTCCGGCGACCTGCTGCTGATCGCCCACCGGGTGCGCCAGCAGCTGGACGAGCTGGGCGCGACGAAGACCAGGATCGTGGTCACCAGCGATCTGGACGAGTACGCCATCGCCTCGCTGGCCGCGGCGCCGGTGGACGCGTACGGCGTCGGCACCCAGCTGGTGACCGGCAGCGGCCACCCGACGTGCTCGATGGTCTACAAGCTGGTCGCCCGCGCCGAGAGCGACGCCGCCGACGCCCCGCTGCGTCCGGTCGCCAAGAAGTCGATGGGCGCGAAGACGTCGGTCGGCGGCCGCAAGTGGGCCGCCCGGCGGCTGGACGAGGAGGGTGTCGCGGAGGCCGAGGTCGTCGGCACCGGCCCGGTGCCGCCCGAGCTGGCCGACCGGCAGCTGCTGGTGCCGCTGGTCCGCGCGGGCGAGGTGGTGGCCCGCGAGCCGCTGGACGCCGCCCGCGACCGGCACATCGCCGCACGTGCAGGTCTGCCCCTGTCGGCCACCCAGCTTTCCCGGGGCGAAGTGGTCCTGCCCACCGAGTACGTGTGACCGGACGGCCGTCGCCCGGCCCCTGGCGGCCCGCGGTCCCGACCGCGGACGGGTGCCCGACCGGCGCCCACCAGGGGGCTCCCCGCCCACTCCCGCAAAGTGCGCCAAGTGGCTACCCTCGGTCACACACGCCGCGCCCCTCTCCCGATTCCCAGCCGGAAGGCACGCACCATGCACCGGGCATTGATCGTCGTTGATGTGCAGAACGACTTCTGCGAGGGCGGCAGCCTGGCCGTGGCGGGAGGTGCGGATGTCGCGGCGGCCATCACCGATCTCGTGGGCCAGGCGGCCGGGGGCTGCTACCGCCATGTCGTGGCCACCCGGGACCACCACATCGACCCGGGCGATCACTTCTCCGACCACCCGGACTACGAGCACTCCTGGCCGGTCCACTGCGTGGCGGGCACGGAGGGCAGCGGCTTCCACCCGAACTTCGCACCCGCCGTCGCCTCGGGGGCGATCGACGCGGTCTTCGACAAGGGCGCCTACACCGCCGCGTACAGCGGTTTCGAGGGCACGGACGAGAACGGAACACTGCTCGCCGACTGGCTGCGCGAGCGCCAGGTCACCGAGGTGGACCTGGTCGGTATCGCCACCGACCACTGCGTGCGCGCCTCGGCGCTGGACGCACTGCGCGCCGGTCTGCGCACGCACGTCCTGCTGGACCTGACCGCGGGCGTGGCGGCGCACACCACCGAGCGGGCGCTTGCGGCGATGCGGGCGGCGGGCGCCGAGCTGTCCGGCAAGCCGGTGGTCGCGGGCGGCTGACGCCGCCGGCAGCGGCCCGCCGGCGGCCCGACCGCCCGGGAGCCCGCCGTGCCGCCCGTCAGGCGCCGGCGGGCCGTACGACGGCCATCCCGGGCAGCGTGGGCACCGCGACCACCGTGGGAACCGCCGACGCCGCGGGCTTCGCGGGTGGCGAGCCGGCCGTGGCCGCCGCGGGGAGCGCGGAGGCCACGGACCCCGAGACCGGGGACGCCGCGGGCGCCGGGGGCCTGAGCAGGGCACGTATGGGGTGCCAGGACTCGGTGTCGTCGTCCGGCGCCGCGCGCCAGACCAGGCCGTCCGGGTGGTGCAGGACGGCTGTGACCTCGTCCGGCGTCGGCGGCTTGCTGTTGCCGCGCAGGTAGACCGCCCGCAGACCGAGGTTGCGCAGCCTGGTCAGGGCGCGCGGTCGGTTCACGGCGTGGACCAGGACCCGGACCCGGGAGCCGCCGTCGTACGGCCCCGAGAGCGGTCCCTGGCCCGGTCTGGGCAGTGAGAGGGCGACCACCACGCTTCCGCCAGGAAGCCTGATGAATCCGCCACCGGTCATCGTCATATCTCCCCCGTGAGACTCTTCGTCAACAAGGAACTGATGAACGCATCTAAACGCGAATCGGCCGCCGCCCGCTAGGGGCGACGGCCGATTCGCTTTTGACCTGCGGTTTTACCTTTTACTTACCGGCGGGGCCCACCAGGAGGGTCACGGTGGAGCCGTTCGAGGACTCCTTGGTGATCTTGATCCGGGTGTTGGTGTCAGGAACGAGGACGCCCCCGGTCGGGTTCGCCTTGTCGTAGTAGACGCCGTGCCGGTCGTCGAAGAGGGTGACGCCCTTCTTCGAGGTGATCTTGACGAGCTTGCCGTCCTTGTGGAGCTTCAGCGCGTCCGTGCGGTAGCGCGTGAAGGTCGAGTCGTAGGACTGGAAGCGGTTGCGCATCAGCTTGCCGTCCGCCCACTTCTCGGCCTTCGGGTGCGCGTCGACGGGGAGGATCTGCCCGTGGCCGGGGTGCTGACCGACGTTGTTGTCCGCCTGCGAGGTGTCCCACAGCCAGATCAGCACACCGTTCTGGTACGGGAAGTGCTCCACCCAGCCGGGCTTGGCGGTGGTCCAGCCGAAGTTGTACGGACCGGACTTGAGGGTCTTGTCGTAGGAGACGTACTGGCGGTTCTCGGCGATGTAGTACTGCGGGTAGTCCTTGGTGAAGGACGCGCCGATCCGCGAGAAGCCCTTGCTGCTCCAGCCGTTGTCGTCGCCCTCGGCGTTGTCGCTGAACAGCGGCTTGCCGTCGGCGACCACGCTCAGGGTGTCGGCCGCGAAGCCCTTCTGGGCCACGCCGCCGTCGCTCTGGTAGCGGAAGCGGACGTCGATCTTCTTGCCCGCGTAGGCGTCCAGCGGGAAGACGAGGTCCTGGTAGGCGCTCACGGTGCCGGTCAGCGCGGGCTTGTCGCCGCCGTCGCGCGGGATGGCCTTGCCGCCCGCGGTGCCGTCGATCGGCGTCCAGTTGCTGCCGCCGTCGGTGGAGACCTCGGTGTAGAGGTAGTCGTAGTTCTCCTCGATGTCCCACCAGCCCTTGAGCGTCAGCGACGCCTTGGACTTGCCGGTGAGGTCCACCGGGCGGGCGAGGGTGTTCTTCAGGTCGTCGCCCATGCCGCTCCACCACTGCTTGGTGCCTTCGGCGGGCTGGACGATGTCCGTCTTCACCGCCTTGGCGGGCAGTTCGACGACGACGGCCTGCTTGTTCTTGGTGTTGTACTCCGCCACCCCCAGCTTGTGGGTGGACTTCTTCGCCGCCTTGGCCTTGCCGTAGTTGAGCCAGCCCAGCTGCAGCTTGTCCCAGGCGCTCATGTCACCGGGGAGGTCGCCGATGGAGTCCTCGCCGCGGCCCAGCCAGGAGCCGGAGGACATCAGCGACCAGAAGTCCACCGAGGACTCGCCGGTGCCGGTGGTGTCGTACTCGTCCGGCAGGCCCAGGTCGTGACCGTACTCGTGGGCGAAGACGCCGAGGCCGCCGTTCTCCGGCTGCATGGTGTAGTCACCGACCCAGAGGCCGGTGGCGCCGATCTGCGTACCACCCGACCTGTTGTCGGCGGGACCGGTCTTGCCGGCGTCCGTGCCGTAGGCGTACCAGCGGTGCGCCCAGATGGCGTTGGTCCCCTGCGCGCCGCCGCCCGCGGACTCGTCCTCACCGGCGTGCACGATCTGGAAGTGGTCGATATAGCCGTCGGACTCGTTGAAGTTGCCGTCGGCGTCGTAGTCGTAGCGGTCCCACTGGTCGTACTTGGCGAGATCGGTCTTGATCTGCGCGTCGGTGCGACCGGCCGCCTTCTGGTCCTTCGCCCACTGGTTGACGCCGTCGCGGATCAGGTCCCAGGCGTTGGCGCAGTTGGTGTCGCCGCAGTAGTTGGAGCCGTAGCGGGCCTCGTTCCAGTCGACCTTGACCCAGTCGGAGACCTCACCCTCGACGGAGTAGCGGCCGGAGGACTGCTTCTCGTAGTACTTGGCCAGCGACTCCTTCTTCTTGTCGTGCGAGAAGTAGAGGTCCTGGAAGTGCTGACGGTTGTAGTCCTTCTGCCAGGCCGTGCTGTTGTCCTTCGCACGGTCCGGCTCGGCTATCTCGTTGTGCGCGGGGCCGGGCTCGCCGCCGTACTTCTTCACCGGCGGCTTGGGGCCGTCGCCGTCCGGATCGAATGTCGTGGCGTCGTCGACCTTGCCGCCGAAGTCCACCAGGACCGTGAAGATCTTGTCGGTCTTCTGCCGGGCGAGTTCGACGTACTTGCCCTTGTCCAGCTTGACCACGCGGGACCCGCCGCGGTCGGAGGCCGTGGCGTCACCGGAGATGACCTGCTGGAGCGCTTCCTTGCGCTGAGCGGCCTGCTCGTCGCTGAAGGGGCCCTTCAGGTCGTGGTCCACCGTCCGCTCGGGGGCCGGGTCGTGGCGCTTGGCGACGGGCGACGGGGGCGTGTCGGCCGCGGCCGCCCCGGAAGACAAAGCGGCCGCCCCGATCGCGGCTATCGCCGTGGCCAGGGCGGCCGATCTGAATACCCCTCTGTTTGCTCTCACTTGGCGCTTTCCTCCCCTTCGAACGGTCACTGTTCGAGGGCATTCGACCGGAAGCGCGGGGGAAAAGACAGATCTTGACTTGCTCACGTCACCGAAGTACGTTACTCGGTCCGCGAGTTACGGCTATCGGACACCGCCATATCGCCCATTCTGGACGGAAGGGCCGGTGTGCCGCGCCGCCTGACCATGCCGTACGCCTATGCCGCCCGCGCTTCCAACGGGCATACGACCGCGTCCAGTTCATCCATCCGGTGACCCTGTGCGCCCCTTGTGCATCGGGACCGTGGGTAAGGTCACGCTTACTTGGCGTTCCGCTCGGGAATTAAGGTCCGTAGGCTCGCTTGACGGCGCGCCCATGACCGACACCCCTGCCGACCCCCGAGGGCGGATCCCACCATGCCTCGTCCGACTGTCACCCAGCTCGTCTACGGCTCGGCCACCGTCTTCCTCTCCACTCTCGCGATGCTGCTGCTCTCGCAGACGCAGACCGGGATCGGGGTCGCGGTCATCGCCCTCGCGGGGCTCGGGCTCGGGCTGCTCGTCGCCATGACGGTGCCGATGCCCCGCATGTCGCGGGTGGTCCGCCGCCATGTCGTACGCGCCAAGTCGCCCGCGCGCACCCCGTTGAGGGCCGTGCCCCCGCCGGCCGGCCGCATACCGGGCCCCCGCGTCTCGCACACCACCGACACCCGGGTCGGCCAGCACTCGCGCTAGGCCCTGGCCGCAAAGCCCCGTCCGCCGGACACGACCCGGCACCACGGCCGGGCGGCCGGTCACTTCCGTTGCACGCACGAGGAGTGGCCGCCCGCCCGGCCGTTCCCGCGCGCCCGGCCCGCTGCGCGACGCCTCCACCGCCCGGGCCGCCCTCATGCCGCGGACACCACGACTGTCTTGGCCGCCTTGTCGTGCAGACACTGCTGATACGGCTTGTCCCAGGTGCACCACAGGACGTTGACCAGCCAGAAGAGGAAGCCGCAGCACGGCACGATCTCCGGCAGCGTGTAGACCGCGGCCCGTACCCAGGCCGCCTGAGGGGTCGGCACCGCGCCGTTGGAGAGCATCGCGACCCGGACCTTCATCGCCATCTTGCCGACGGTCTGACCGTTCCTGCTCAGCATCAGTCCCTCGTAGATGAGGTACGCCAGCATCGTGACGCCCGATACCGTCGCCTGCTTACCGGTCTCGCTGTTGCTGGTGCTGGTGTAGTCCACCCATCCGACGATGGCGTTCATGATCAGGGTGACCGGTACACCGATGAGGAGCGCGTCGATGATCCGCGCGACGAGCCTGCGGCCGCGGTTGGCCAGCGGCGGCATACCGGCGAGCGGATCGGCCGCGCCGTACTGCCCGCCGTAAGGGTTGTCCGCGTAGGGGCCGCCGCGGTACGGGTCTTCCCCATAGGGCGGTGGGACGTCCCCGGGTGGCGGCGGGGGCGGCGTACCGCCGGGCGGCGGTGGAGGTGGCGTGCCGCCGGGCGGCGGGGTGCCGCCCTCGCCCTGGCCCGTGCCGCCGCCGTAGGGAGAGCCGTTGCGGGGAGCGCCGTCGGCCGGCGGCTCCTGCGGCTTCTTCAGGAACGGATCGTCCTCCGGCGGTTCACCGGAGCCGGGCCCGGGCTGATCGGTACTCATGGCCCGAGTCGACCCCTTGCGGGGCCGGGCCGCATCCGGCCAAGGCCGTTCGGGGGATCCGGGCCACCGGGGCGGGGGCGGCCCTCAGCCGCCCGCCCCGGGGCCCGGCCTCGGCGTCAGTCCTCGGTTCGGTCCGCGGCGACGAACGTCCGCGCGACCTTGTCGTGCCAGCACTGCCGCCACGGCCGGTCGAACAGGCACCAGGCGGCGTTGACCACGCCGACGACGACGAGGCCGAGCACGCTGTAGACGAACCAGCGCTTGAGCGCCGCGCCGAGCATCGGGGTGTCGTGGCTCTCGATGTCCAGCACCCGCACCCCGCACAGCTTCTTGCCGAGGGTGCGGCCCCACTTCAGGGTCGGCAGCGCTTCGTAGAGCCCGCCGCCGATCAGCAGGACGGCCAGCAGCACGGCGAAGACCGGGGCGGTGGTGCCGTCGATCAGATAGACCGTCACCTCGCGGCCGGACTGCCTGGCCGCCTCGACCTTGGCGTCGATGTGGTCGGTGACCGTGCCCCACATCGGGACGGCGACCGCGGCGGTGACCGCGCCCAGCACCAGCGTGTCGATCAGCCGGGCCGCGAACCGGCGGCCGAGACCGGCCGGGTGGCCCTGCGCGGCCTGCGCCGCCGCGAAGAAGACATCGGCGGACGGCGGCTTCCACGGGATGACGCCGTCGGCACCGGCACCCTGGGCGCCTGGCCCGGCCGCCGCTCCGTCCTGCGGCGGGAACCCGGCCGCGGGGCCGGATGCCTGCGGAGCGGGAGCCTGCTGCGGCACGGGGGCCTGCTGGGCAGGGGGTTGCTGGGCAGGGGGTTGCTGGGCAGGGGGTTGCTGGAGCGGGCGCTGCGGTGCGGACTGTTGGACCGGGCCCTGCTGCGGAGTGCCTACGGAGGGCAGCGACTGCGGGGCGTCGCCACCGAGGGACGGGGTCCGGTCCCCGCCGCCGGGCGCGATACGGATCGCCATCGTCTCGTTGGCCTTGGCGTTCTTGTCGCCGCCGGGGCGGACCGCGCGGATCGCCGTCGTGCCCTGATCGGCGGCGTTCCCCCGGCCGGTGTCGCGGCGTGCGGCCGGGTTGACGGCGCGGATGGTGACCGTACCGTCGGCCGGGGCCTCCGGGTCCCGCGGGGCGGGAGTGCCGGACGAGGACGTGGCGGAGACGTCACCGGAGCCGGGCTCCGCGGACGCCTGTTCGGATCCCTGCTCGCGCTGGGGTGGCACCGCGCCCCACGAGGCCGCGCCGGACGGCGCCGAGGACTGGCCCTGTTCGGGTGAGCCCCAGGAGATGCGCCGGTCCACCTCGCCGCCGAAGCCGGTCTGCCGGGAGGCGTCGGCCTGCCAGGCGGAGGCTGGTTCCGGGCTGCTGCCGTGCAGCCGGGACGGGTCGTCCCAGCTCGTGGCGGCAGCGGGGAGGTCGACCTCGCCGCTCTGGCGTACGGCGGGCGCCGTGCTGCCGCCGCCCTGGGCCTGCTCCTCGTCGAAGAAGACCGGACCGGTCTCCTCCACGGCGGGCGGGACCTGGGCGGGCGTCGGCGCGACCGCGGCCACTCCGGGGGGCGGTGCGGGCATCGCCTCGCCCTCGGCCGGTGCCGGCCTGCTGGTGCCCGGCACCCATGCGGCACCGTTCCAGTACCGGATGTAGCCGGGGATGGACGGGTCCGGGTAGAAGCCTGGCGTGGGGCTGCCGCCGGCGGATCCTGAGGTAGGGGCGCTCATGTCCGAAGTCCCGTATCTGTACTCGGCCTGGTGGGTGTGGGATGCAGTCTGCCGCAACGCGGCGTCCACATCTATCAGACCCCCGGTTGCATCCGTGCCGCTCCCCGGCCACGACCACCTGGAAGAGGGCCGCGAAAAAAGTTGTGCGAAGCCGTGTAAGGATCCCCGGCCCGCCTGCTCTCTGTCTGTGCGGGCCCGTTCCACGGACCCGCACAGGGAGAGCAGAGAGGTGGATTTCATGCACACCGTCGTGGAACGAGAACTGGAGCTGGGCCTGGTCCTGTCTCCGGAGCGCAGCATTCCGGTGCCGGCCCGGCTGACGTACCGGACGGACGACCCCTACGCCGTCCACGTCACCTTCCACATCGGCTCCGACACCCCCGTCGACTGGACGTTCGCCAGGGAACTGCTCGTCGAGGGCGTGTTCCGGCAGAGCGGCCACGGGGACGTGCGGATCTGGCCGACCAAGCAGGACGGCCGCAGTCTGGTCTGCATCGTGCTGTCCTCCCCGGACGGTGACGCGCTGCTGGAGGCGCCGGCCGCGGCGGTCTCCGCCTGGCTCGAGCGCACGTTGCGGGCCGTGCCGCCGGGGTCGGAGCAGGAACATCTGGGCCTCGACAAAGGGCTGAGCGAACTGCTGGCCATGACACCGCGCGACGACCTCCGGCCGACCGACCCCTCGGACGGGTCGCCGGAGCCGGGAGCGTAGGGGAATGTTCGAAATTGCCGGGGTGTTGTGCCCGGTATGACCGAAAGCCACGAGGAGCGCCCGACCCGGCGGCACGACACGGGGCACGACGGCTCGGCCGCCGCGCCCCGGGACCGGGCGTATGAAGCGAGCTACTACGGGCACGGCAGCGCCGCCGACCGCTGGGCCCGCGCCCAGCTGTTCTTCGAGGCCAAGGAGTTCACCGCCGCGGCGCGCATCCTGCGTGGCCTGGTGGACGAGGAACCCGGGCCGGTCGCGCCACGGCTGCTGCTGGCCCGCGCCTACTACCACTCGGCTCAACTGCAGCGGGCCGAGACCGAGTTGCGGGCCGTCCTGGAGCGCGACCCGGTCGAGGAGTACGCCCATCTGATGCTGGGCCGCACCCTGGAGCGCCAGGGGCGCGCCGCCGAGGCCGCCCCGCAGCTGCGGATAGCCGCGGCCCTCGGCGTGGACACCGACCCGCCCCAGGGGCGGTAGCTCTCCGGCACACGGCTCGACGCCCACCGGGGCCCCATGGACCGGCCGTTGGGGCCTCTGCCTTCTCGCGGCGGACGGTACGCCGCTACTCGCGAAAGCTCTCCAGCAGCCGCAGCCACACCTCGCTGATCGTCGGGTAGGCCGGTACGGCGTGCCAGAGGCGCTCGACGGGGACCTCCCCGGCCACCGCGATCGTCGCGGAATGCAGCAGTTCGCCGACGCCGGGGCCCACGAAGGTGACGCCGAGCAGCACCTCGCGGTCGAGGTCGACGACCATCCGGGCCCGGCCGCGGTAGCCGTCGGCGTACAGCGAAGCGCCGGCCACCGCGGCGAGGTCCTGGTCGACCACGCGGATCCGGTGCCCGGCGCGCTCCGCCTCGGCCGCGGTCAGGCCCACCGAGGCCACTTCGGGGTCGGTGAAGACGACCTGCGGAACGGCGGCGGTGTCCGCGGTGGCGGCGTGCGCGCCCCAGCGGTCGGTCTCCAGGATCGGCACCCGGCGGGCGCGGGCGGAGATGGCGGCACCGGCGATCCTGGCCTGGTACTTGCCCTGATGTGTCAGCAGGGCGCGGTGGTTGACGTCGCCGACGCCGTAGAGCCAGCCGCCCGAAACCCCCGTCACCCGGCAGCTGTCGTCCACCTCCAGCCAGGAGCCGGGCTCCAGGCCGACCGTCTCCAGGCCGAGGTCCTCGGTGCGCGGCGCCCGGCCGGTGGCGATCAGCAGTTCGTCGGCGATGATCTCGTCGCCGGAGTCGAGCACCACGGTCACCACTCCGCCGGGCGCCTCCCGCCGCACTTCGCCGACCTCGACCCCGGTGCGCAGGAACACGCCCGCCTCGGCGAGGCATTCGGCGACGAGGTGTCCCGCGAAGGGTTCCATCCGGGGCAGCAGCCCGTCGCCGCGGACCAGCAGCGTCACGGAAGCGCCCAGGGCCCGCCAGGCGGTGGCCATCTCCACGCCGACGACGCCGCCGCCCACGACGACCAGGCGGCCCGGTACGGACCTGGCGCTGGTGGCCTCCCGGCTCGTCCAGGGCTTGGCGGCGGCCAGTCCCGGGATCTCCGGCAGGACGGCGCGGCTGCCGGTGCAGACCGCGACCGCGTGGCGTGCGGTGAGCACCGGGCCGCCGTCGACGACCACCCGGCGCGGCCCGTCCAGCCTGCCCTTGCCGCGCACCAGGTCGATACCGGCGGAGTCCACCCACCGCACCTGGCCGTCGTCCTTCCAGTGGGAGGCGAAGGCGTCCCGGCGGGCGAGGACGGCGGCGGCGTCCAGGGGGCCGGCCACCGCCTCGGGGAGGCCGGGCATCCGGCTCGCCTCGGAGCGGGCGGTGACCGGGCGCAGCAGGGCCTTGCTGGGCATGCAGGCCCAGTAGGAGCACTCACCGCCGACCAGTTCGCTCTCCACGAGCACCGCGCTCAGTCCGGCGGCGTGCGCGCGGTCGGCGACGTTCTCCCCGGTGGGCCCGGCCCCCAGCACGATGACGTCGTAGGGGTCTTCGGTCGCTGCGGTCGCTGCCATCGGCTCATCGCTCCCTGAGTGGCCATGGGGCGGCCCGGAAGGGCCTCCGCGGGTCCTTGGGCCATCCTCCGCCCCGGGGGCCGTCAGCGCATCCGGCGTTCCACGGCTTCCTTGGCCTCCAGGAGGGAGGAACCGGTCAGTTCGCGGTGGAGCTTGATCGCCTGCACCGTCTTCCCCCGGACGAGCAGCTCGTCCATCTCGGCCATCCGGGGGTCCTCCGGCTCCTCGGCGCCGACGTGCGCGAGCAGCAGGTCCACCTTCCGCTCCAGGCGCTGGATCCGGCGGTCGAGCAGCTTGGTGCGGCGGTCGCCGGCCGAGGCCAACAGGGCGACGGCGAGCACGAGAAGGCCCGTCATGGGCAGCAGGGAGTCCATCTGTGAGAGCTTACGAGGCGGCGGTCCGCGCCATGAAGACGACGGTGGCGGCGGGGCCGCGCACGCTGCCGCGGACGGCCGGTGCGCCGTCGGTGAGGATCTCGCACTCGGCGTGCGCGTCCGGCCCTTCGAGGGTGAGGGTGAGCATCGGCATGGCGCCCACCCCGCGGGCGTCCACCACCGCGAACCAGGGCAGCTCCGGTCGGGTGACCTGCTGCTCCTCCCCGGCACCCGGGGCCTGCACGGCGTAGGTGATGTCGTCGACGCCCTGCCCGGTCACCCGGAAGGTGACCGTGCCCTCCACCAGTCCGCGGGGATCATTGATCGTCATGGGCTCAGTCAATCGCCCCGTGGACGGCGCCGCACATCCGGGGTGCCGTTCGGCGGCCGGGCCGGTCGGTCCCGGCCGCTCCCGTGCGGTCCCTGGGCGGGGGATCAGAAGAGTTTGCCGGGGTTGAGCAGGCCGAGCGGGTCGAAGACGTCCTTGATGCCTCGCTGCAACTCCAGGCCCACCGGGCCCAGTTCACGCGCCAGCCACTCCTTCTTCAGTACGCCCACGCCGTGCTCCCCGGTGATCGTGCCGCCCAGTTCCAGCCCCAGCGCCATGATGTCGTCGAAGGACTCGCGGGCCCTGCGGGACTCGTCGGGGTCGGCGGCGTCGAAGCAGACGGTGGGGTGGGTGTTGCCGTCGCCGGCGTGCGCGACGACGCCGATGGTGAGGTCGTGCTTCTCGGCGATGGCGGCGGTGCCGTCGAGCATCTCGGCGAGCCGGGAGCGCGGTACGCAGACATCGTCGATCATCGTCGCGGACTTCACCCGCTCCAGCGCCGTCAGCGTCAGCCGGCGGGCCTGCAGCAGCATGTCGGACTCGGCGGCGGTCTCGGCGGGGACGACCTCGGTGGCGCCGGCCGCGGTGCACAGCTCACCGACGGCCGCCAGGTCGGCGGCCGGGTCGGGAGTGTCGAAGGCGGCGAGCAGCAGCGCCTCGGTGCTGTCGGGCAGCCCCATCTGTGCCATGTCGTTGACGGCGCGGACGCTCGTACGGTCCATGAGCTCCAGCAGCGAGGGGGCGTGGCCGCGGGCCATGATCTGGCAGACGGCCTCGCAGGCAGCCGCGGTGGAGGGGAACTCGGCGGCCAGCGCGAGCTGTTGGGGCGGCTCCGGCTTGAGGGCGAGGACGGCGCCGACGACGATGCCGAGGCTGCCCTCGGAGCCGACGAACAGGCGGGTGAGGTCGTAGCCCGCGACGCCCTTGGCGGTGCGCCGCCCCGTCGTAAGCAGCCGCCCGTCGGCGAGTACGACGTCCAGGCCGAGGACGTATTCGGCGGTGACGCCGTACTTGACGCAGCACAGGCCGCCGGAGGCGGTGCCGATGTTGCCGCCGATCGAGCACTGCTCCCAACTGGAGGGGTCCGGCGGGTAGTACAGCCCGTGCTCGTTGACCGCGCGCGAGAGGACGGCGTTGACGACTCCGGGTTCGACGACCGCGATCCGGTCGACGGGGTTGATCTCGATGATCCGGTCCATCTTGACCAGCGACAGCACGATGCAGCCGTCCGAGGCGTTGGCGGCTCCCGACAGTCCCGTACGCGCGCCCTGGGGCACCACGGGGACGCGCAGCGCGGTGGCGGTGCGCATGACGTGCTGGACCTGCTCGACGGTGCGCGGCAGCACCACGACGGCGGGCGTGCCGGCCTCGCAGAAGCTCGCCATGTCGTTGGCGTACGCGCCGGTGATGTCGGGGTCGGTGAGAACCGCGTCCCCGGGGAGTCCCGCGTGCAGCTGTGCGATGAGGTCCATACCGCCCAGCGTCGCATCCGTGGGCCGTACACGGAAGATCGCGGAGCCGTCGATGACGGGCCGGGCGGCAGGCCGCGGGCCGGCCGGGTCAGGTCCGGCGGGCCCGCGGCCTGCGGGTGGCTCCGGGCCGGCCGGGGAAGGATGAGTCGCGCCGGCCGGGACCACCGGGTCAGAGGTTGCCGCGGCGCTCCTGCTCCCGCTCGATCGCCTCGAAGAGGGCCTTGAAGTTGCCCTTGCCGAAGCCCATCGAGCCGTGCCGCTCGATCATCTCGAAGAAGACCGTCGGCCGGTCCTGGACGGGCTTGGTGAAGATCTGCAGCAGGTAGCCGTCCTCGTCGCGGTCGACGAGGATCTTCAGCTCGCGCAGGGTCTCGACGGGCACCCGGGTCTCGCCGGCCCACTCGCCGAGGGTGTCGTAGTAGGAGTCGGGGGTGTCCAGGAACTCCACGCCGGACGCCCGCATCGCGCGGACGGTGGCGACGATGTCGTTGGTGGCCAGTGCGATGTGCTGGACGCCCGCGCCGCCGTAGAACTCCAGGTACTCGTCGATCTGCGACTTCTTCTTCGCGATCGCGGGCTCGTTGATCGGGAACTTCACCTTCAGGGTGCCGTCCGCGACGACCTTCGACATCAGGGCGGAGTACTCGGTGGCGATGTCGTCGCCGACGAACTCCTTCATGTTGGTGAAGCCCATGACGTTGTTGTAGAAGGCCACCCACTCGTTCATCTTGCCGAGCTCGACGTTGCCGACGCAGTGGTCGATGGCCTGGAAGCGGCGCGGGCCGGTGTCGGCGAGCGGCGCTGCGGCGACGAAGCCGGGCAGGTAGGGGCCGTCGTAGCCGCTGCGCTCGACGAGCGTGTGCCGGGTCTTGCCGTAGGTGGCGATGGCGGCCCGTACGACGGTGCCGTGCTCGTCCTTGACCTCGTACGGCTCGTCGATGCCGGTGGCGCCGTGGGCGACGGCGTAGGCATAGGCGGCGCGGGCGTCGGGGACCTCGATGGCGAGGTCGATGACGCCGTCGCCGTGGGCGGCGACGTGCTCGGCGAGGAAGTGGCCCCAGTCGGTGGTGGGCTTGATGACGGAGGTGAACACGAACCGGGCGCCGCCGGATTCGAGCACGTAACTGGCGGTCTCGCGGCTGCCGTTCTCCGGTCCTGAGTAGGCGACGCGCTTCATGCCGAAGGCGGTGGAGTAGTAGTGCGCGGCCTGCTTGGCGTTGCCGACGGCGAAGACGACCGCGTCCATCCCCTTGACCGGGAAGGGGTCCGCCTGCCGAGCCGTGCCGGGGGTGGGCTGGGTGTGCATCGTGGTGTCTGCCATGGCCGCAGAGTCCCTCCGATCCACAAGGTGCGCAATAGTTTGTGTAATCGCTGGGCATTATGTATAGCGAGTGCGCAGTCTTGCCGGGCTATCTGTACAGGATGCTCAAGGAAAACGGAGGAACGGGCGATGGCGATCGATCATTTGGACGGCGCGCTGCTCGAGCTGCTCGCCCGGGAACCGCGGATCGGCGTCCTGGAGGCGTCCAGGCGGCTCGGGGTCGCCCGGGGGACGGTCCAGGCGCGGCTCGACCGCCTTCAGTCGAATGGCGTGATCAGGGGCTTCGGGCCGGATGTGGACCCGGCGGCACTGGGCTATCCGGTGACCGCTTTCGCCACATTGGAGATCAAACAAGGCCAGGGCCGGGACGTGCGCGCACACTTGTCGACCGTTCCCGAGGTGCTGGAGCTGCATACAACGACCGGACATGGGGACATGCTCTGCAGGCTTGTCGCCAGATCGAACGCGGATCTGCAACGGGTGATCGACCGTGTTGTGGGTTTTGATGGCATCGTGCGGGCCTCCACGGCAATCGTCATGGAGAACGCGGTTCCGCTGCGGATCATCCCGCTGGTGAAGCAAGCATCGGGAGACTGACCGAGGAGAGCGCCGAGTGAGCTTCTGGGAGTACGTCGGCACCCGGCACGCCCAGCTGCTGACGGACACGTATCAGCACGCCAGCGCGGTGTTCCAGTGCATGGTGCTCGCCACCGTGCTGGGCGTCGCCCTCGGTGTCCTGACGTACCGCAGCGAATGGGCGGGCGCCCTCGCCACCACGTCCACCGCCACGATCCTGACCATCCCCTCGCTGGCCATGATCGGTCTGCTGATCCCGATCGTCGGACTCGGAGTGGCCCCCACCGTCATCGCGCTGACCCTCTACGGCCTGTTGCCGGTCGTGCGCAACGCCATCGTCGGGCTGCGCGGGGTGGACCCGTCGCTGGTCGACGCGGCCACCGGCATCGGCATGTCGCGCACCGCCAGGCTCCTGCGGGTCGAACTGCCGCTGGCCTGGCCGCCGATCCTCACCGGTATCCGGGTCGCCACCCAGATGCTGATGGGCATCGCCGCGATCGCCGCGTTCGCCTCCGGCCCCGGGCTCGGCAACGAGATCTTCCGCGGCATCGCCTCGCTGGGCAGCGCCAACTCCCTCAACCAGGTGCTCTCCGGCACGCTCGGCATCGCCATCCTCGCCCTGCTCTTCGACGCCGCCTACGTCCTGATCGGACGCCTGACCATCCCCAGGGGGATTCGTGCCTGAGACGTCCGAGCCGCCGGCCACCTCCGGCGCCAGGATCGAGCTGGAGAACCTGACGAAGATCTACCCGGGCCATCGGGTCCCCGCGGTGGACAGCGTCAGCATGGAGATCAAGGCCGGCGAGCTGGTGGTCTTCGTGGGCCCCTCGGGCTGCGGCAAGTCCACCACCCTGAAGATGATCAACCGGTTGATCGAGCCGACCTCCGGGCGCATCCGGATCGGTGACGAGGACGTGACCGACATCGACCCGGTCAGGCTGCGCCGCAAGATCGGCTACGCCATCCAGTCCTCCGGGCTCTTCCCGCACATGACGGTCGCCCAGAACATCGCCCTGGTACCGAAGATGGCGGGCTGGTCCCCCGCCAAGGTGAAGGACCGGGTCGCCGAGATGCTGGACCTGGTCGGCCTGGACCCGGGCGAGTTCCACGGCCGCTACCCCCGCCAGCTCTCCGGCGGCCAGCAGCAGCGCGTCGGCGTCGCCCGCGCGCTCGCCGCCGACCCGCCGGTGCTGCTGATGGACGAACCGTTCGGCGCCGTCGACCCGATCACCCGCGACCACCTCCAGGACGAGCTGATCCGGCTCCAGCACGAACTCCACAAGACCATCTGCTTCGTCACCCATGACTTCGACGAGGCGATCAAGCTCGGCGACCGGATCGCGGTGCTCCGCGAGCGCTCGCACATCGCCCAGTTCGACACCCCGGAGGCCATCCTCACCAACCCGGCGGACGACTTCGTCTCCGGCTTCGTCGGCGCCGGCGCCGCCCTCAAGCGCCTCAACCTCACCCGCGTCCGCGACGTGGAGATCGTCGACTTCCCCACCGCCCAGATGGACGACCCCCTGCAGTCCATCTTCGACCTGCTGCGCTCGGGCTCCAGCAACGAGCTGCTGCTGCTCGACCGCAACCGCCGCCCGTACAAATGGCTGCGCCGCGGCGACCTCGCGCGCGCGAAGAACTCCCTGGCCCGCGCCGGCACGCCGGTGAACGACACCGTCACCCGGGACGCGACACTGCGCGACGCCCTGGAGGCGGTGCTCACCGACAACACCGGCCGGGTCGCTGTCACCGGCCGGCGCGGCGAGTACATCGGCGTGGTCGACATGGAGACGCTGATGCACAACGTCCACGAGCTGCTGGAGGCCGACCGCCTCGACGCCTTCGAGCATCAGCACGAACTCCAGGAGCAACGCTCCCGCAGGCCCCACCACGAACAGGAGGGCACGGAAGCCGACGGCGGTGCGGCGGGCTCCGAGGGAGTCACGGCATGACCCCTCGCGACGACGGCAGCCCCCGCCGGGACGAACGGCCCCCGGGCCGCGGCGGATCGTCCGGACTCACCTACCGCGAGGAACACCAGGTCGAGGAGCGCGAGGAGCGGGAGATCGCGACCGGTGAGGCGCCCACTCCCTCCGGCCGACCCGGCGGCCGCCGGATCAGCTGGCAGAAGTGGACGTTCATGCCGGTCTTCCTGGCGGCCGCACTGCTCGCCACCTGGCTGTGGTTCCGCGGCGCCCGGCTGGACTCCATCGCCCACCAGGCGGTCGACGACGGCAAGGTGTGGCTCGCGCTGCGCCAGCACGTCCAGCTCACCGCGATCTCCACCTTCTTCGTCCTGATCATCGCGATTCCGCTGGGCATCGCGCTGACCCGCGCCAAGCTGCGCCGGGCCACCCCGCTCGCGATGGCCTTCGCCAACCTCGGCCAGGCCGTGCCCGCGCTCGGTCTGCTGATCCTGCTGGTGATCTGGATCGGGATCGGCGCCCGGTCGGCCATCGTCGGCATGGTCATCTACGCCGTGCTGCCGGTGCTGGCCAACACCATCGCCGGTCTGCGCGGCATCGACCCCACGCTGACCGAGGCCGCCCGCGGTATCGGCATGTCCCCGATGGGCGTGCTGGCCAAGGTCGAACTGCCGCTGGCCGTACCCCTGATCCTGGCGGGTGTGCGCACCGCGCTGGTGCTGAACGTCGGCACCGCGACGCTGGCCACCTTCGGTGGCGGCGGCGGTCTCGGCGACCTGATCTCGGCGGGCATCGTCACCCAGCGGATGCCCGTACTGGTGCTCGGCTCGGTACTGACCGTGGCGCTCGCCCTGCTGGTCGAATGGCTGGCATCGCTCGCCGAACTGCTGCTGCGGCCACGCGGTCTGGAGGGGACGACGTGAGCATCCACCAGCGCCCGGCCGGGCGCCGGCGCACACCGCGCCAGGCCGCCCGCTGGGCCGCCGCGACGCTGAGCGCTCTCGCACTCGGCGGCTGCGGCCTGGTCAGCGGCAGCGCGATGAGCGACGACGTGAGCCCCGGCAGTGAGGCCGGGTACCAGGGCCGGCCGCTGTCGGGCGCGCAGCTGACGGTGACCTCGAAGGAGTTCACCGAGCAGATCGTGCTGGGCCAGATCATGGGGCTGGTCTTCGAGGCGGCCGGTGCCTCGGTCATCGACAAGACCAGCATCCAGGGGTCGATCGGCGCCCGCGAAGCGGTCAAGTCCGGCACGGCGGACGCCACCTACGAGTACACCGGCACCGGCTGGATCACCTACCTCGGCCACGCGAAGCCGATCGTCGACCCCCAGGCGCAGTGGAAGGCCGTACGGGACGAGGACCTCAAGAACGGCATCGTCTGGCTGCCGCAGTCCACGCTCAACAACACCTACGCGCTGGCGCTGAACGCCGCCAACCAGAAGAAGCTGGGGGTGCGCGACCTGTCGGACGTGGCACGGCTGTCGAAGAAGGACCCCGGCTCGGTGACGCTCTGCGTGGAGAACGAGTTCGCCGCGCGCAACGACGGCCTGCCGGGCATGGCGCGGGCGTACGGGATGCAGGTGCCGTCCGGCAACGTCCGCAAGATGACCGGCGGCGTGATCTACACCGAGACCGCCAAGGGCGGCAGCTGTGCGCTCGGCGAGGTGTTCACCACCGACGGCCGGATCAAGGCCATGAGCCTGCACGTCCTGGCCGACGACAAGCACTTCTTCCCCAACTACAACGCGGCCCCCGCGATCAACGCCAAGACGCTGAAGAAGTACCCGGCCATCCCCGAGGTGCTGGCGCCGATCACCAAGGCGCTCGACAACACCGTCGCCCAGCAGCTCAACCGCAAGGTCGACGTGGACGGCGAGGACCCGCACAAGGTCGCCCTGGACTGGCTGGTCCAGGAGGGGTTCATCAAGGAGGACTGAGGGCGCCGGGGACGGACCGTCCACCGCGGGGCGGCCGCCCGCGCGTACCGGGCGCGCTCGCGTGTACGGCGCTCAGCAGCTGGGGACCCTGCCCCCGGTCCGCAGAGCCTTGAGCGCGTCCACCGCGCCGTCGAGGGTCGTGGCGGGGATCAGCCGCATGCCCGGGGGAAGCTCCGCGCGGGCGTCCGCGCACTCCTGCCGGGGGACCAGGAAGACGGTGGCGCCGTCGCGGTGCGCGGCCTGGGTCTTCAGCGGGACGCCGCCGACGGCGCCCACCTTGCCGCCCGCGGTGATGGTGCCGGTGCCGGCGATCTTCCGGCCGCCCGTCAGGTCGTGTCCCGCGCCGTCGCCGTCCAGCCTGTCGACGATGCCGAGGGCGAACATCAGCCCCGCGCTGGGCCCGCCGACGTCCGCGAGGCTCAGCCGCACCCGTACGCCGTCGGCGCTGCGGTGCAGGTGGCGCAGCGCGGCGCTGGTGGCGGCGTTCTGCGACTGGTCCATCGTCTCCGCGTTGTGCCGGGCGATCTCCTCGGTGCTGTCACCGACCGGGTAGACCGCCTCACGCGGCATCACGGCCTCGTTCGTCCGGAACCAGCCCTTGACGACGTCCGCCAGGCGGATGGATGCCTCGGGCCCGGTCGCGGCGATGGTGGTCATCCGCAGTTGGCCGCTGGTCCGACGGGTCTCGGCGCCGGTGATGGTGATCACCGGCTTGCCCTTGTCCGCGCCGAGGACGTTGACCGTCACGCCGGGGTAGGCGACGGAGAAGGGCAGCGGCACGAGAGCGGCGGTGACGACGAGGGCGAGGACGAGCGCGGTGCAGATCGCCAGGGCGCGGGTGCGTGCAGACACCCCGCCACCCTAGTTGAACCTTGCCCCACCGCAGCCGTCCCGGCCCTCCGGCCCCACGCGCGGCGCCGGACGCGGTGCCCGGCGTCAGCGCAGCGCCTCGGCCACCTCCCGGGCAGCGTCGACCACCCGCGGTCCGATCCGCTCGGAGACGGTGTCGGTGAGCATCACCACGCCCACGCTGCCCTCGATGCCGCTGACCCCCAGCAGCGGGGCCGCCGCACCGCTGGCGCCGGCCTCCAACTCCCCGTGGGTGAGGGCGAGTCCGGCGTCCTGGGTTCTGCCCTGCCGGGCCTTGAGGATCGCCCGTCCGGCGGCCCCCCGGTCCAGCGGGTGGCGGAATCCGGCCCGGTAGGCGACGTGGTAGTCGGTCCAGGTCGGCTCCACGACGGCGACTGCCAGCGCCTCGGTGCCGTCGACGAGGGTGAGATGTGCCGTCGCCCCGACGTCCTCGGCGAGCGAGCGCAGCGCGGGCAGTGCGGCCTCCCGGACGAGCGGGTGCACCTGGCGGCCGAGGCGCAGCACGCCAAGGCCCACCCGGGCGCGGCCACCTATGTCGCGACGGACCAGAGCGTGCTGCTCCAGGGTCGCGAGCAGACGGTAGACCACGGTGCGGTTGACCCCGAGCTTGTTGGACAACTCGGTGACGGTCAGGCCGTGATCGGTGTCGGCGAGCAACTTGAGGACACGCAGTCCTCGGTCGAGCGTCTGGGAGGTCTCCGCGGTCACGACGCCCCCTCCTCATGTGAGTGGCGGCGCTCGGACGCGACGCGCTGCCAGTCCCGGAGCAGCGCGCGCAAGAGGCCGCCGGCCGCTTGGCACCGGCTGCGCTCCGCGGCGGCGCTGCCACGGGGCGTGTGCGTGACCGGGACAGTAGCGAGCCGGTCCGGTCAGCGGAAGAGTCCGTCCAGAATCCGGTCTCCCGTGCCTGCTATATCCCGTTTGGTCCGTACGGAGTGCCCCACTCGGGTTTCAGCGAGGGCCACAGCGTTACGTGGGCGTTACCACCGCGGACACCGGCCGGATGCCGGTAAGGGGTCCGACAGCCGGGCTCGCCGGCACCTCACGACGCGCCGAGGGCGGCACACCGTTCACCGGTGTGCCGCCCTCGGCATCCAGAACCGTCGGGGGCCGTGACCGGCCCCTCGGATCACCGCATCCGGGTGGCCCACTCCTGTACCTTCTTGATCCGCTCGCGCAGCTGCCCGGCGGTGGCCTCCGCGCTCGGCGGGCCGCCGCAGACCCGCCGCAGCTCGGTGTGGATCACGCCGTGCGGCTTGCCGCTCTGGTGGACATAGGCGCCCACCAGCGTGTTCAGCTGCTTGCGCAGCTCCAGCAGCTCCTTGTGCGTGACCACCGGGCGGCGCTCGGCGGGCAGCTCGAGCAGGTCGGCCTCGGCGTCCGGCCGCTTCTTGCTGTGCGCGATCTGCCGGGCCTGCCGCTTCTGGAGCAGCATCTGCACCTGGTCCGGCTCCAGCAGCCCGGGGATGCCGAGGTAGTCCTGCTCCTCCTCGCTGCCCGCGTGCGCCTGCATGCCGAACTCGGCGCCGTCATAGAGGACCCGGTCGAAGACCGCTTCGGACTCCAGCGCCTCGAACGAGAACTGCTCCTGCTCGCCGGTGTCCTCGTCCTGCTCCTTGTTGGCCTCGTCCATCTCGGCCTCGGACTCGGCGTACGGGTCCTCCTCGCCGTCCTTCTTCGGCTTGTCGAGGACGTGGTCGCGCTCGACCTCCATCTCGTTCGCGAACTCCAGGAGCATCGGCACGGTCGGCACGAAGACGGAGGCCGTCTCGCCGCGCTTGCGGGACCGCACGAAGCGGCCCACCGCCTGGGCGAAGAACAGCGGCGTGGAGATGGTCGTGGCGTACACGCCGACCGCCAGCCGCGGCACGTCGACGCCTTCGGACACCATCCGGACCGCGACCATCCAGCGGTCGCCGGAGTGCGCGAAGTCGTCGATGCGCTGCGAGGCGCCCGAGTCGTCGGAGAGCACCAGGGTGGCGCCGTCACCGGTGATCTCCCGGATCAGCTTGGCGTACGCGCGCGCCTGTTCCTGATCGGAGGCGATCACCAGGGCGCCGGCGTCCGGGATGCCCTTGCGGACCTCGGTCAGCCGCTGGTCGGCGGCGCGCAGCACATTGGGCATCCAGTCGCCGCGCGGGTCCAGCGCGGTGCGCCACGCCTGCGAGACGGCGTCCTTGGTCATCGGCTCGCCGAGCCGGGCCGCGATCTCGTCGCCCGCCTTCGTCCGCCAGCGCATGTTGCCGCTGTAGGAGAGGAAGATGACCGGCCGCACGACGCCGTCGGCGAGGGCGTTGCCGTAGCCGTAGGTGTAGTCGGCGGAGGAGCGCCGGATCCCGTCGTTCCCCTCCTCGTACGTCACGAACGGGATCGGGTTGGTGTCCGACCGGAACGGGGTGCCGGTGAGCGCGAGACGCCGGGTGGCCGGCTCGAATGCCTCCAGGCACGCCTCGCCCCAGGACTTGGAGTCACCGGCGTGGTGGATCTCGTCGAGGATGACCAGGGTCTTGCGCTGTTCGATCCGGTTGCGGTGCAGCATCGGCCGTACGCCGACGCCCGCGTAGGTGATCGCGACGCCGTGGTACTCACGGCCCAGCGGACCCGCGCTGTACTCCGGATCGAGCTTGATGCCTATCCGGGCCGCGGCCTCCGCCCACTGCTTCTTCAGGTGCTCGGTGGGCGCGACGACCGTCACCTGCTGCACGACGTGGTGGTGCAGCAGCCACGAGGCGAGGGTGAGGGCGAACGTGGTCTTGCCGGCGCCCGGCGTCGCGACGGCGAGGAAGTCCTTCGGCTGCGTCTGGATGTACCGGTCCATGGCCGCCTGCTGCCAGGCCCGCAGCTTGTTGGCGGTACCCCAGGGGGCCCGGCCCGGGAAGGCCGGGGACAGGTGATGGTTGGTGGTGGCGCTGGTGGTGGTAGTCACGGTCTCCGTCGGCTGGCTCGGCGATCGGCAACCGCGTCAGCCTACCCGTGCCCGCGCCGCCACTTCGGGCCGCGGCACCGGCTCACCCCGGGGTGGGACCCAGCTCACATCCGGAACGACGGGAGGCTGGTGGTTCGGGTGAAATGGGAGCACGCCGCGGGCGGCCGCGTCCGCCGCTCGTTGCCCTGTTGCTCCCCGTTGCGGTCACGTACGTTCCGGCCGCAGCCGGCTCGCCACCACCGCGCCCAGCACCGCCACGAGGGCCATCGCGGTGAAGACGGCGGCGAAGGCCGCGGGGTGGCTCGGTGCCGCCGAGGCGGCAGCCGCAGGGCCGCTCGCGGCGATCGAGCCGCCGCCGAACGCCACGAACAGCACCCCGCTGACCGCGACGCAGGTGACATTGCCCAGCGCGTCGGACATCTGCAGGGACGCGGAGTTGCTCCCCGCCTCCCCCGGTCGCGACAGCTGCAGCAACAGCACACCCCCGCTGGAGATGTTCAGGCCCATCCCGAAGCCGCCGAGCGTCCAGGCCGCCGCGACGATCCCCACCGGCACCCCGTCGGCCAGCGCCAGCGGCACCATCAGGACGGCCACCGCCAGGAACGCCATCCCCAGGCACATCAGCCGCTCCCGGTACGGCTCCAGCCGCGGCAGGCTCTGCACGTACGAGCCGAGCGCCCAGGTCAGCCCGCCGCCGGTGAGCGAGAGACCGGCCAGTGTGGGCGACAACCCGCGCTGGGTGACCAGCATCAGCGGGATGAAGCTCTCCGCCGCGACCAGCGCCCCGGCGGCCAGCCCGCGCATCAGCACCACCGACGGCAGCCCGCGCGCCGCCCGGAACGTCCCCGGCGGCAGCAGCCGCACGATGGCCGGGACCAACAGCGCCGCGCCCACGGCCGCCGGCAGCAGGGCGACCCAGGTCGGATGCCGGCCGGCGTACTGCAACAGCCCCGCACCGGCGGCGACGGCCAGCGCGAGGCGGCAGCGCCGGCTGCCCAGGACCTGCCGCGCACCGCTGCCCGGACCCGGCTTCGTACGCGGCAGCGCGCGCAGCGCCGGGAGCATCACCGCGAGGGGCAGCAGGATCAGCACCGGGATGGACAGGAAGACCCAGCGCCAGCCGAGCTGTTCGGCGACGGTCCCGGCGACCAGCGGTCCGACGATGACGGGCACCACCCAGGCCGCCGAGAAGGACGCCATGATCGCCGGACGCAGCCGGTCGGGATAGGCGTGCCCGACGACGACGTACAGCGCGACGATCACCAGCCCGCCGCCGAGGCCCTGCACCCCGCGGCCGGCGACGAAGACCCCCATGCTCTGGGCGCCGCCCGCGATCACCAGCCCGGCTCCGAAGGCGGCGATACCGCTGAACAGCGGCGCGAGCGGACCGCGTCGGTCGCTCCACTCCCCGCAGAGCGCCATCGCGAACAGACTCGCGGTGAAGAACGCGGAGAACGCGAAGGCGTACAGCCCGATGCCGTCCAGGGCGCGGGCCGCGACCGGCATCGCGGTGTTCACCGCGCTGGCCTCGAAGGCGACCAGCGAGACGACGGAGATGATGCCGAGGGTGAGCGCGCGGTGGGCACGGCCGAGCACGCCCCCGCCGCCGTCCGCCGGGGACGGTGCGGGTGCGGCGTCGGTGTCGGCGACGGCGTCGACGGAGGTGTCGGTGTCGACGGTCGTCCCGGTGTCGCTCCGGTCGTCAGCGGTCATCGGGCCAGCGTAAGGGTCGTGCCTGGCCCGTACCCCTGTCGGGAGACCGGTATCCGCCCCGCCTTTCGGTCCTCCGCCTCCGGTCTTACGCCGCCCGCTTCGGGCAGGCTGTCCGTATGCCGACCTTTCGTACCTACGACGACGCCGAGCTCCACTACCGGGTACTCGGACCGGCCGACTCGCCGCTGGCACCGCTGCTGTGCCTCGCCGGCGGCCCGGGCCGGGACGCCGCCTACCTCGGCGATCTCGGCGGCCTGTCCGGCCGGCGCCCGCTGATCGTTCCCGACAGTCGCGGTACCGGCGGCTCCCCCACCGCCGCCGACCCCTCCCGCTACGCCTTCCCCCATCTCGCCGAGGACATCGAGGCACTCCGCGCACACCTGGGCCTGGAGCGGTTCGCGCTGCTCGCGCACAGCGCCGGCGCCGCCGTCGCGCAGGCGTACGCGGCGGCGCACCCGCAGCGGCTGACCCGGCTCGTGCTGGTCTGCCCCGGCTCCCGGCTGCAGGGGGAACTCCCCGACGACGCCCGGGAGATCTTCGCCGCACGCCGGGACGAGGAGTGGTGGCCGGAGGCCGCCGCCGCGGTGCGGCAGCTGGCCGAGGCCACCGATCTGGACGAGGTACGCCGGCTGCTGCTCACCGCTGCGCCGCTCGGCTACGGGCGCTGGGAGGAGCCGCAGCGGGCCCACGCGGCCACGCAGGGCGAGCAGTTGGGGCCGGTGCCGCGGGCCGGCTTCTGGCAGGGCGTCGACGAGCAGGCGATGGGCGCGGTGCTGGAGGGGCTGCGCCGGGTGGAGTGCCCGGTGCTGGTGGTGACCGGGGACCGGGACGGCATGGCCGGGATGCGGGCGGGCGAGCTGGTCGCCGAGTCCTTCCCCCACGCGCAGGTGCGGCCGCTGCACGCGGTGGGCCACTATCCGTGGGTGGACGAGCCCGAGCTTTTCGGCCAGGTGGTCGAGGAGTTCCTGCACGCGTCCTGAGCCGGCTGCGAGGTCTCCGAGCGGGACCGGCCGGGCGCTCTGTGAACAGCACATGCCAAGGCTTCCGCAGCCATGGACTCCTCGGCCTCGCCGTCCTACCGTCGTCCGCTCTTGCCGACGGACGAAGGAACTCCCATGCGCCACTGGTTATTCGGGCCCCGCGACAAGGATGCCGAGCGCCCTCGCGGACGCCCCCGCCCGCTCACCGCCCGCGCGATCGCCACCCTCGCGATCGCCGTCGTCGCGGCCCTCGCCCTGCCCGCCGGCGGCGCCCAGGCGGCACCGATACCTCCTGCCCCGGGGCACCGGCTCGTCCCGCAGTACGAGGGCGCGCCGGCCACCGCCGCCCCGCTCCCGGCCGACCAGGCCCCACCCCGCCACCCCTACCTGGCGCCCAACGGGCGGGCCGGCATGCACGGGGACGGCGCCGGCAGCGATACCCACCCCTTCCCAGGACCGCTCGGCGCGCAACCGGCCGTCCGCAGCGAGAAGATGGCCGCGCTCGGCGGCGAGTGCGCGACCGTCACCTTCGACGCGGGTGGCCGGATCCTGACCGTCTGCGGCACCTTCCGCGGCTTCCGGCTCAAGCTGCTGGACCCCGGGAGCCTGGCCACCCTCGCCGAATACAAGCTGCCGCAGCGCCCGTCCACGATCGAGGCGATCACCCGGCTCGACTTCTCCAAGATCTTCAAGGACACGTCGGGAGGCGCGTACTTCTACCTGGACGACAAGGACCGTGTCGTCCTCGCCGACTCCCGCGGACACGTGCTGCGCCTCGGTCACTCCCGGACGGCCGACGGCACCTGGCGCTTCACCCTCGAAGACGACTGGGACCTCACCCCGTACGTCCCCCACGACTGCGTGAGCTGGCCCGACCCCTTCCCCAGCGGCGAATGCGACCCGGTCACCGCGGTCCAGCCCGACTGGCAGGGCCGCATCTGGTGGGTCACCCGGCACGGCAGGCTCGGCACCGTGACGCCGGGCACCGGCGCGGTGCGCACGGCGCGGCTGCCGGGCGAGGAGATCCAGAACAGCTTCTCGGCGGCCGAGGACGGCGTCCACATCGTCTCCGACCACGCCCTCTACCGGCTGCGCGCGGACGCCGACGGCACCCCGCGGGTGCTGTGGCGGCAGACCTACGACCGCGGCACCGGCCCCAAGCCCGGCTCGGTCAACCAGGGATCCGGCACCACCCCCACCCTGCTCGGCCGCGCCGGACAGGATTACGTCGCCATCACCGACAACGCCGACGACCGGATGAACGTCCTGGTCTACCGACGCGGCGGCCCGGACGCAGACCGGCTGGTCTGCAAGGTCCCGGTGTTCGGGGCCGGCGCCTCGACCACCGACAACTCCCTCATCGGCTACGGAAACAGCCTCGTCGTCGAGAACAACTACGGCTACGAGAACGTCACCTCGCTGGTCGGCGGGAAGTCGGTGCCCGGCGGCCTCACCCGCATCGACATCCGGCCCGACGGCAGCGGCTGCGACACG
Organism: Streptomyces sp. NPDC048248; assembly: GCF_043201875.1. Lineage (NCBI taxonomy): Bacteria > Bacillati > Actinomycetota > Actinomycetes > Kitasatosporales > Streptomycetaceae > Streptomyces > Streptomyces sp. NPDC048248. The sequence goes on along the minus strand of NZ_JBICZL010000011.1, from coordinate 25,688 downwards.
GTCTGGGAGAGCGCGGAGCGCTCACCGTCCACCGTCGCCAAGCTCTCCACCGTCAACGGGCTGCTGTACTTCTACACGAAAGGGCCTCACCGCCTGGGCATCGACGCCTGGTACCTCACCGCCGTCGACTTCCGCAGCGGCCACACCCGCTTCAAGCGCCTCACCGGCACCGGGCCGGCCTACGACAACAACTGGGCCCCCATCACGCTCGGCCCGGACGGCACGGCGTACGTCGGCGTCTTCAACGGCCTCGTCGCCGTCCGCGACACCGCCCCGCCGACCTGACCGGCCCTCTCCCCCGCAAGGGCCGTCCACACGCGACGGCCCGTGCGTGAACGCCGTATTGCAGCCTCATGGCAGCCCGCCGGAAATGCTTGCCCCGCCCCCCACACCCCGGCCTACAGTCAGGTCAGCACCTCATCCCGGCCGTGTGCCCGAGTGGTTCAGGGGCTCGCCTGCAAAGCGAGTTACGTGGGTTCGAATCCCGCCACGGCCTCCACAGGCTCTGATCAGGAGCTTTAGACGGGCTGGTCTCTCCGAGGAGAGGTCAGCCCGTCACCGTTCGTCTCAGTTCCCGTCTCAGTTGGCCGGTGCGAGCGCTCCGGCGGCACCGCCATCATCGTCGTCCGGCAGGCTCTTCTCGGGCTTCCAGATCAGCCCGTCCACCTGCTTCGCGACATCGGTCCGCACCGCGTCGACCATGTGCTGGTACCGCGCGGCCATGGCCGTGGTCAACCATCCCCTGCTCACTATCCTCACCGCGTGCAGCATGGCTCCAACGTCGCGCTATCCAAGGCAAGTACGCATACCGCCAGACGAGCCGAGAAGATTAGGGGATCGTGATCACTTGCGACAGAGCAGCTCCGGTTCCAAACCCTCAACCGACCTACGACTTCGAGTCAATGGCGCCTCCATGTCAGAGTACAAGAGTTCCACACGCAGATAGTTCTGCGCGAACTGCTTATCCTAGCCAGCGCATATTCGTAGCACGCGGCCCACGAATATTCTCATCGTCAGGGGTAAAGGCGACATCCACCCCAGGCGCCAGATAACCCCATTCCTCTTCCGACTGAAGGTCACTCAGGTGAAAGAAGTAGTCTCGCCCCCACGACTGAACAAATCCGAACGCCCTGTCCTGGATGATGTTCTTGAGCATCCCGACTCGCCTGTTGAGTAAAGTTGGATCAATGGACCGAAGGCGATCTTTCAGGCGCGACGCAAAATTGTCACAACTAGATGCTATATATTGCTCGTCCACCTTCTCACTCAAGTCCGCACTAAGCTCACTAAGCTGCAAAAGGCGGTCCGCGGATTCTCCAGTCAGCATCTCCACCTTTCCATTTTCTGCCAGCTCGACAGCTGATTCGATCATCTCGACTGCTGCACTGATGTCACCGGCTTCAAGACTCTTCTTCGACCCATATACGGCAGCTCGCAGTCCCATGACAAGCGCCACCGAACCATCCGATGTGCTGGCCCTGAGGGTGAGCGCGTGGGCTGCACTTGCGATCGCAGAATCGAAATCAAAAAGCTGGATATGAGCCCAGGCAATTTGAATGATTACGACAGGGGGGACCTGCTCCGCATGCACAGCCTTCTGGAGGAGATCGAGCCCTAGGTCAAGATCCATTCCCTCATCCACGAGAAAGGAGCCGTAGAGATAGTTGAGGGTCGGCGAATCCGGTGCAAGCTCGTACGCACGCTCATAGGCCGCACGAGCCGAAAGGGTGTCTCTTCTTACCGCCTGAATGAAGGCCTCGACCCGCCATGATTCGTGATACCCAGGCGCGAGCTTCTGGCCCTCGCGACAACTCAACAACGCTGCGTCGAATTGACCTCGCTCATAGTGACGCAGAGCCTCCCTGAGAAGACGGGCAACGCTGAAGTCACCCGGACCTCGAATATCGATCGTATTCGGGTCGTACGGCGAAGCTGTACTTTCAGCCTGAAGCGTCACACCAAGGGACGTAAGCTGCTTACTTCGATTCTCGAACCAGAGACGCTCGGGTGACTTGACCGCATGGCGCTTGTCGAGATACTGCTTACCAAAATCAGTAAGCTCGTAAGTCGTCTCAGATGTTTGCCCGACAGACGCTCCCTGCATTTGGACGAAATTTGTCGTCATTAGCTCAAGGAGACTAGACTGAATCGAGCTGGCCGAATAATCGTTGAAGAACGCAAGCTCCGCCTGACTACGACGCCCAGGCAATACCTGCATCGAGCGCAACACCGACTTGGCGTCATCGTTCAGGTACTCATAGACGTTCGACATGCAGAAGTCTAGGACAAGGTCGTTCTTATACAAGAGTTCTTCAGGGCGCCTACCAGCCTGCACTCCCGCGACGAACCATCGAATATACGCAGGGTGGCCCTTCATCGACTTCACCATCGGAGCGATGGCAGGAGCAGGGATGCCTTGCAATGCCTGCACTCCGCGTACACGCGCCAAAGCGCGAAGAAGCCGCACCGAGTCCTCATCTGATAACGGTTCTAGAGAGACGGGGTTCTCAATCCCAAGACCGATCCTGCTCGTGATAATTACTTTGCTCCCCATAGGGAGATCAAGTAAGAATTCTCGCAGACGCTGATCCAGAACGGTCTCTAGATTATCGAGGATTAGGAGAACTCGAAAGTGCTCCAAGTAAGATAGCACTTCCTCCATCGGTTCACTCGACTGGCCCGCCCCTTGCCCTCCTAGTTGTTCCGCTGCGGAAGCGAAGAGGCCCAAAGAATTCTCGATGGCTCCACTAATTCGCTGAATTTCATTGACCGTCAGGATGGTGGCCTTGGCGGTGACCCAAACGAAGGCATCGAACTTACTCTTCGGATCATCCAGTAGCTCATAAGCCGCTTTTAGGGCAACGGAAGTCTTGCCAATTCCTCCGTCTCCAAGGATAGAAACGACCGGATATGCCCCTTTGATGGCCTTCTTGATTCGATCGACTTCTTTCCTTCGACCGAAAAATCCAGTCTCATCAAACTCGGGGGCTGGCAGATTGTGCAGGGGGGCTTCATCTGGGTCTGCGACGAGACTGATCGTCAGCCCGAGAACATAAGCCGGGTCGAGTTCCAGTCGCTGGAGTGTCTCGCAGACCCGAGGCCAATCCCCTCTAGAATCAGCACAGATGTCCTCGGCGACGTCGTAAACGGTTGCCAGGTCGTCAATTTCCATCGGTCGCGTATGAGCAACTCGATTGCGGATCTGCGTAACTTTAGCCAAGTGAGGAGAGAACAGTCCCAGAGAGCGTTGAAGAGTATCCGGCACTCGATTCTTGATTCCGCTGAGAACTTCATATGAGTCTGCAAAATCCAGATAGGGAACTAGCGATGAAACTGTAGGCGACGATGAGCCAGGAACTTCACGTGCGCGCCTTTGTTGGGTCTTTTCGTATCGCTCGGCGTGAAATAATTCCAGGGGGTTATCGCTCTCGTCAGTAGCGGCCAGGATCGCATTGCGCAAATCTTCTTCGATTGCCGAAAGCAATGCGAAAGACGTCAAACGCGTGGCTGTAGAACTCATGGCGCCCCCTGGTTGTTCCCACCAATGGGGACTGAGCCCCTGCGCTAAATTCTATGCACAGCTCGGTGCCGCAGGGGAGGCGTTCAGCCGAAAATGTGATGGCTACCCAAGGGTAGCGAGGAGGTGAACCCTCACATTGGCGCATACTCGGCAGCCCCATAAGAAGAGGCGGACTACCCCGGTCACCGCCGACGGCTTCGGGCACATGGACGACGCAGGCAACACCCGCCTCATCCCTCCCGGGGAAGAGTGGAACGCTCGCCCAAGTCACTTGTGTCTGTGCCTTCTCACTCAGCCGCGTTCACGGCCATTCACTCGGGAGCCCCAGCACGGTCCATAAACGCAGGTGAAGGGCCCGTGCCGGCTCCCTCCCCACTGGCCGGGTCGCCCTAGGTACCGGTAGTCGCGGTACCAGTCCTCCGCCAGCCGTCAAACGGGATCTCGCCGACAGGACGTCTCGCTCGCAGGTGCAGCGCCGCGGCCATGGCCCCGACCGTCACCTGGTGACGGTCCGGGCCGCGGTTAGTCGCCCGAGCTGCCTTGTCGGTTCGAGCTTCTGCCCCTGCTCGCCGTGTCGCTCACCATTTCGCACACCACCAAGGTCACCGCGGACACCGCGCGCACCCAGCGTGGACCGCCCCGCGCCGCCCACACGACGCAGACAGACGCGCCGACGGCGAGCACGAGGACGCCCACCAAAACGAGCACGGCCATGATCGTCCCCCTCTTTCCGTTGCGGTCAGCGCAGGCCGGCCGGGGGCGCCGCGTCGGCGGCGCCCCCGGCCGGCTACTGCTGCTTGACCTGTGCGACCGCCGCCTGTGGGCGGATCGGGAGGCGGCCGATGGGGCGGCCGGTGGCGGCGCGGACCGCGGAGGCCACGGCGGCGGGCGCGGTGACCACCGGGACCGCGCTGGCGGGCTTGGCGCCGAAGGGGGCGACCACATCGCGCTCCTCGACGAGCTTGACGATCCGGATGTCCGGGGCGTCGAGCGCGGTGGGGAGGGCGTAGCCGGTGAGATCGGGGTGGCGGACCTGACCGCGGGTGGTCCGCAGGTTCTCCATCAGAGCGGCGCCGAGCCCCTGGGTGACGCCGGCCTCGATACGGGCCCGCAGCTGGCGCGGGTTGAGCACCCGGCCCACGTCCTGGGCGACGGTCATCTCCACGACCCGGATCGTGCCCAGTTCGATGTCGACATCCGCCACGCACCGGATGGCGCAGAAGGCGAGGCCGACGAAGGCATCGCCCTGGCCGTTCTCGTCCAGCGGCTCGGTGGGGTGCGGCCGGCACTGGGCGGTGGCCCACAGTTCCTTGCCGTCCAGTGCCTCCGCGACGGTCGTGCTGAGCACCCCGTCGTAGGAGGTGATCTTTCCGTCGGTGATCTGCAGCAGCTCGGTGGACATCCCGAACTTGTGCGCCAGCGGCTGCAACAGCTGCGTACGGACCATCTTCGCGGCGCGCTCGACGGCGCCACCGGAGACCCAGGTGTGCCGGCCGTGGCAGGCGGGGCCGGCCGGCGGCTGGTCGGTGTCGACGGCCGCGACATGCACCTCGTCGATGCCGAGCGTCTCCTGCACGATCTGCCGCGCCAGGGTGGAGAAACCGGAACCGGTCTCGACGGCGGCGCAGATGACCGTGGCCACCGAGCCGCTGACCTTGACCGTGGCGGTGGACACCTCGTCGGCGCCCTCCGCACCGAGCATGTGCACCATGCCCAGGCCGTAGCCGACACCGCGGCGCACCGCGCCCGGCTCGCCCGCGCCCTCGGGGCCGCCCGGCAGCAGCCACTCCGCTTCCGGGGTGTCCTTGGGCAGTTCGGGGAGCGGTGCTTCCTTCACGGCGCGCAGCAGCTCGGCGACCGGTGCCGGGCAGGTGACCGTCTGACCGGTGGGCAGCAGATCGCCGGTGGCCATGACGTTGCGCAGCCGGATCTCGTCGGGCTCCATGCCCAGTTGGGCCGCCAGCTTGTCCATCTGGCCCTCGTAGGCGGCGCAGACCTGCAGGGCGCCCTCGCCGCGCATGTGCCCGGACGGCGGGTTGTTGGTGCGCACCGCCCAGCCCTCGATGACGGCGTGCGGGACGACGTACGGGCCGCAGGCGAAGGAGACGGCGGCGGCCAGCGCCTCTGCGGAGGTGTCGGCGTAGGCGCCGGCGTCCATGAGGATCTGCGCCTCGACCTTGACCAGCTTGCCCTCGGCGTCGGCGTGGTGGCGGTAGCGCAGCAGGGTGGGGTGGCGGTGGGCGTGCGCGAGGAAGGACTCCTCGCGGGTGGCGGCGAGCTTGACGGGGCAGCCCGTGCGCAGTGCCAGCAGGCCCAGGGACAGCTGGATGCCCGGGTCCTCGCGGTCGGCGGTGGCGCCGGGGACACCGGTCACCACGACCTTGACGCGCTCGGGGTCGAGGCCGAAGGAGGCTGCGGCGAGGTCACGGTCGGTGTGCGGGTCCGTGGAGGCGGTGTAGATCTCCACGCCGCCGTCGGGACGCGGCACCGCGAGCCCGGCCTCCGCCCCGATGGGGGCGGGGTCCTGGCGGCCGATGCGGTAGAGGCCCTCGACCATGACCGCGCCGATCGCCTCGGGGTCGCCGAAGCGCAGCGGGATGTGCCGGATGAGGTTGCCGTCCGGGTGCAACGACTCGGCCTCGAAGGCGAGTTGCGGGTCGGTGACCGCGTCGAGGAGTTCGTACTCGACGGCGATGGCGGCGGCGGCGAGCCGGGCGGTGTCGGGGTGTTCGGCGGCCACCGCGGCGATCGGCTCGCCGTGGTGGCGGACCTCGTCCTTGGCGAAGACGGGGCGGTCGGGGGTGCCGCGGCCGTGGCCGGCGTCGCCGGGGACGTCCTCGTGTGTGACGACGACGCGCACGCCCGGCATCTCGGCGGCGTGCTTGGTGTCGATGGACAGGATCCGCGCGCGGGGGTGCGGGGAGCGCAGGACCGCGGCCCACAGCAGCCCCTCGGCCCACAGGTCGGCGGCGTAGGGGAAGGTGCCCTCGGTCTTCGCCGGCGCGTCGGCGGACGGCAGGGAGACACCCAGGCCGTGCGGCGGCGGCTCGACGGGCACCGGGACGCCGGCCGCGGGCGTGTCGGTGACGGCGCCGTCGGTCGTACCGCTCATGCGGGGCCTCCCGTCTGCGGATCGGCGCCGGGTCCCTCGTGGTGCGCTCCGTGCGTGAGCGGGTCGTGGGGGTGGTGGCCGGATTCCGGGTCGTGCGGAGCGGGGCCGGTGGGGTCGGCGGGGCCCGCCTGGTGGGGGATGAGGACGGTGTCCGCAGGTCCGGAGGCCGCCGCGTCGGCCGCTTCCGCACGGGCCTTGACGACCTCCTCGACGGCGTCCAGCACTCCTCGGTAGCCGGAGCACCGGCAGAGGTTGCCGCACAGTGCCTTGCGGGTCTCCATCTCGCTGGGGGCGTGGTTGCCCTCCAGGAGGTCGTGCACGGTCATCGCCATGCCCGGTACGCAGAAGCCGCACTGCACGGCTCCGGAGGCGGCCAGGGCGCGCTGCACGTCGGAGGCGGTGCCGTCCTGGGCGAGCCCCTCGACGGTGCGGACCTCGCTGCCCGCCGCGGTGGCCGCGGGCACCAGGCAGGAGGCGACGAGCCGCCCGTCCACCTGGACGGAGCAGGCCCCGCACTCGCCCTGCGAGCAGCCGTCCTTGGCGCCGGCGAGGCCGAGGCGCTCGCGCAGGACGTAGAGCAGCGATTCGCCGATCCAGGCGTCGGTGACCGGCCGGTCGGTGCCGTTGACGCGCAGGACGTAGGAGGCGGCCGGGTGTTCGTCGTAGGCGTCGAAGACGGGCTCGACCGGCTCGGTGGCCTCGACGGCCTCGTGCGGGCCGGTCTGCGCCTCGGACTCCGCTCCCCCTGCGGGGGCGTCGGCGCCCTCGGGGTCGGGGGCGCTCTCGGGGTCGGGGGCGCCGGCTGCCGGTGCCGGCTCCTCAGGGGCGGGAGTGGACGTCCCGGCCTCCGGGTGGGCCTGGGGTTCCTGCTGTGCGCCGGTCCCGGCGGCCTGCGCCTCGGCGTCCTCGACCTGCGGACCGGCGGCGTGCGCCACCGGCTCGCCGTCGATGGCCGGGGAGCCGTCGTACGTCTCCTGGGCGCCGTAGGCGGTGCCCGCGCCGTTGCCGTCACCGGCTGCGAGGGCGAACGCACCGGACTCGTCGGACTGTTCGCCCGGGGCCACGGGGACCGACCAGCTGTCCGCGGAGTCTGCGCCCGGGGCGGCGGGCCCGGCGTCCGTGCCGGGTGCCTCCTCGCCTCCGTGCGCGTGCGGGTCGTGCGGATGCGGGTCGTGCGGATGCGGCTGGTGGGCGTGGCCCTGGTCGTGCGGCGTGCCGTGCTGCGGCGTATCCGTGGCGGGCGGCCACTGGGCCAACGCATCGGCCGGCAGCGACCAGTGCCCGGTCGCGCCGCCGTTCGCCGTACCGCCCGCGCCGGCTCCGTACGGGTCGCCGCCCTGGAGACCGCCCGCCCCGTCGTCGTGGACGGGCTGTCCGCCGTGCGGCGCGTACGGGTCGTCGACGGGGCCGCCGAACGGATCGTTCGCGGTGCCGCCGTGCGGGGTGTCCTGGCCGCCGCCGAGGGCCTCTGCGGCGCCGTAGCCGTCGCCGGCCGCGCCGCTCGTCGCGGTCAGTCCGGTGGCGAAGTTCCAGTGCCCGGTCCGGCCGGCTTCGCCGGTGTCGGCGGCGCCTTCACCGGCGCCGTATCCGCCTCCGTAGCCGGCGTCCTGGTATCCGGCGCCCGGTCCGGCCAGGCCGGGGTGGCTCGGGTGGCCCGAGTAGCCCCCGTGTCCGGGAAGTCCGGCATGTCCCGACCGGTTCTCGTCACCGACCAGGTACTCGCCGGACTCCTCCTGACCGTCGTCCGCCGCCGGCACCGACCACGGTCCGGCCGCGGCCTCCGCACCGCCGGCGACCGGCCATTCCACCCGGTCGCCCCACGGCTGCGCGGCCTCGGGAGCGCCGCCCTGATAGCCCGCGGAGTCCGCGGCGTGACCCTGATGGGCATCGTGCGTCTGCTGCTCGGCGTAACCGGCGGACGGGTCGGCGTAACCGGCCGAGGAGTCCGCGAACGGCATCGTCCACTGCCCCGTCCCCGAGGGGTCGGTGCCCGCGCCGGGGATGGGCGGCGTGGAGGCGTACCGGGTGAAGGAGGCGGGCGGGGTGTAGCCGTGGCCGGGCGCGGCGAGCGGATCGGCACCCGGGGTGCCGTAGCCGGACGTGCCGGCTCCGTAGGCCCCGGTGGTGAAGCCCTCCGGGAGCTGCACGAAGGCGGTCGCCTCCGACTCGTACTCGCCGCCCTGCGGCAGCGGCTGCCAGCCCTGATCGGGGTACGGCTGCTGCGGGTTGCGGTGGTCTGCGTCGCTCATGCCGAGCCCTCGCTTCGCTCGGCCTCGCAGTCGCGAGGCGCGCACCTCCTGATGATTCCCTCACTGCGCTCGCTCATGAGAGCGCCCTCCCGAGTGCGCGGCGGGCCAGAGCTGCCACCGTACGTCGCAGGTGCAGGGCCGCCGGCGGCAGGGCCACCGGTTCCGAGCCGTCCTGCGGTGGTGCCGGGTCGGGGATGCAGGCCGCGGCAACGTAGTCACCGAAGGCCGTCAGCGCCTCCGGCACCAGGCCGCGTTCGCCGTCCCAGTCGATGATCGAGGCGACCCACTGCTCGGCCTCCAGCGGGCGCAGCGGCATGGCGGCGACCGCGCCCACGGCGCAGCGCACCCCGCGCCGCGCCGGGTCCATCACCAGCGCCACCGAGGCGGTGGCGCGGCCGGGGCCGGTGCGGCCGGTGGCCTTGAGGAAGGTCTGCGGGGCGTGCAGGAGCGGTACCCGCACGAAGCCGACGAGTTCGCCGGGCCCGAGCATCTCCCGGCCGGCCAGGAGGTGGCTGACCGGGATCTCGCGGCGGGCGCCCTCGGGCCCGGCGATGATCACCGTGGCCTCCAGGGCGGCGAGCACGGGAAGGGTGTCACCCGTAGGGGCGGAGGTGACGATGTTGCCGCCGAGCGTGCCGGCGTTGCGGATCTGCGGCGGGCCGGCCGCGCGGGCGGCGGCGGCCAGGCCCGGGATCAGCGCGGCGAAGTCGGGGCGTCCCATGCGGGCGAGGTTGAGGCCGGCGCCCAGCAGGGCATGGCCGTCCTGGTATTGCCAGCCGCGGATCTCGCTGATCCGGCCGAGGCCCACCAGGGCCGCGGGTCTGAGGAGTCCGGCGTTGACGGCCGCCATGAGGTCGGTGCCGCCCGCGACGGGCACGGCGGCGGGCATGGCGGTGAGCGCCGCCACCGCCTCGTCGAGCGAGGCCGGCAACGTCACCGTGTGCGACGCGTGCGGTGCGTGCGTGGTCAAGCCAGCTGCCCCTTCCCCGGTTTCCCGGCTGTTCCGCTCCGCCGTACGGTACGTGCTCACAGCCCGGACGTGGCAACTCTGGCACATCTTCCCGGACCCACGACGCGAGGGTCCACGAAGCGACGTTCCGTCCCCGAACGGGCCGCTGGTCCACTTTCGCCCGCTGCGATGGATGTGCGGGGAAAGCCGTGGATTGCCGTGCCTTGCGTCGTGGCGGGGCGAACGGTGTGCCTTTCGAGGGGTGCTCCTCGCCCGTGTGGCGGTGCGGGGCACCACCGTCCCAGGGTCCGGCCCGGCGGGCGCCCTCCTTGCACCATGGCTCACACGTTTGGGGGCGCCCCGTCGATCGGGCGTCCGAGCACGCCGGGGCGTTTCTGCCAGGGGTGGGGGCCACCCGGCGGGCGGTAGTCGACGCCGAGGGCGTCCAGGCGGGCGTAATGGGTGGTCATCCGCCGGGCGAAGTCGTGGTGGTCGCGGGCGGCCGGCGGCGGCAGCTGCGACCAGGCGACCTCGGCGAGTGCGGTGAGGCGCGGGAAGACCTGGTAGTCGACACGCTGCTGACTGTCCATGACCTCGGTCCACACGTTGGCCTGGGTGCCCAGGACGCGGGCGGCGTCCTCCCCCGCCAGCTCCGGGGGCACCGGCTCGAAACCGTAGACGTCCTCCAGGGTCCTCACGTACCCGATCGGCACCGGCTCCTCGGGGGACGCGTGCTGACGGTGGTCGAGATACACCTGCTGCTCCGGGCACATGACGACGTCGTGGCCCGCGCGGGCGGCGGCGATGCCGCCGGCGTACCCGCGCCAGGAGGAGACGGCGGCGCCCGGGGCGAGGCCACACGCCGTGGTGTCGCCGCCGGGTGCCGGGCCGCCGCCCTCCAGGATCTCGTCCCAGCCGATCAGGCGCCGTCCGCGGTCGGCGAGCCAGCGGTCGAAGTGCCGGATGAACCAGCTCTGCAACGCGTCCTCGTCGGCCAGCCCCAGCTCGGCGATCCTCGCCCGGGCGGTGGGCGAGGCCCGCCACTGGTCCTTGGGGCACTCGTCGCCGCCGATGTGCACGAACGGCGAGGGGAAGAGCGCCAGGACCTCCTCCAGGACGTGCTCGTAGAAGCGCAGGGTGCGGTCGGTGGGGGCGAGGACGTTGGGGTTGACGCCCCAGGTGTCCCAGACCTTCAGCGCGCCGGTGTCGAGGACGTCGGTGTTGCCCAATTCGGGATATGCGGCGATGGCGGCCTGTGAGTGGCCGGGGATGTCGATCTCGGGGACGACGGTGATGTGCCGCGCGGCGGCGTGGGCGACGATCTCGCGGAGGTCGTCCTGGGTGTAGAAGCCGCCGTGCGGACGCTCGTCCCAGAGCGGCGAGGCCCGGTGGCCGAGCTTGGTGCGCTCCCGCCAGCCGCCGACCTCGGTCAGCGCGGGGTAGCGCGGGATCTCGATGCGCCAGCCCTGGTCGTCGGTCAGGTGCAGGTGCAGGACGTTGAGCTTGTGCGCGGCCAGCAGGTCGAGGTAGCGCAGCACCCCGTCCTTGGGCATGAAGTGCCGGGCCACGTCGAGCATCATGCCGCGCCAGGCGAAGCGTGGGGTGTCCTCGATCCGCAGCGCGGGCAGCGGCCACTTCCGCCGCCCGCCGTCGACGGGCGCGCGCCGGAAGGCGGCGGGGCCCAGCAGCTGACGGAGTGTCTGGGCGCCCCAGAACAGCCCGGTCCCGGTGCCGGCCTCGATGAGGACCCCGGGGCATTCGGTGACGAGCCGGTAGCCCTCGGGCCCCAGCTGCCATTCGGCCTCCGGCGACAGGCGCAGCACCACGCGGTTCTCGGCGGCCGCGTAGGGCGGCAGCGGCAGGCCGGTGGCCGCGCCGATCGTGGCGCGCAGCCACTGCGCGACATCCTCGGTCCCGGGCAGCGCCTCGATCTCGGTGTCCGCGTCCAGGACGCAGCCCGCTCCGGTCACCGGCCGGACGGTGCGGGGCAGCGGAATCAGGTCGGTCAGCACATCGGTCACGACGTCAGTCCTTCACCGCGCCGCCGAGGCCCGAAACCAGGCGGCGCTGCACCAGTAGGAAGAAGACCAGCACGGGCAGGGTCATCACGGTCGAGGCGGCCATGATCCCGCCCCAGTCGTTCTCGTCCGGTTTGAAGAAGACCAGCAGCGCCATGGGGAGGGTGGAGTTCTCGGTGGCGCTGATGATGAAGGACTTCGCGAACAGGAAGTCGTTCCAGGTGGAGATGAAGGAGAAGACGCTGGTCGCGACGAGGCCGGGGAGGACGAGCGGGAAGAGGATCTGCCACAGGAAGCGGCTGCGGCTCGCACCGTCGAGGTAGGCGGCCTCCTCCAGGGCCTCCGGTACGGCCCGTACGAAGCCGCGCAGCATCCAGATCGCGAAGGGGAGGGAGAAGGCGAGGTGCGGCAGGATCAGCGAGCCGAGGGTGTTCAGGCCGATGCCGGGGGCGATGTGGCCGGCATCGCGCAGCAGGAAGAACAGCGGGATGGTGAGCGCTTCGACGGGCACCATCTGGGCGATCAGGAACATGATCAGCAAGGTGGTGCGGAACCGGAAACGGAACCTGGTGACGGCGGTGGCGGCGAGGAAGGCGATCAGCGCCGAGGCGACGACCACGACACCGGCGACGAACAGGCTGTTGAAAAAGTAACGGCCGAAATCCTGCTGTTGGAAGACCCGCCGGAAGGCGTCCAGCGAGGGTTGCAGGGTCCAGGGCCGCGGTGCGGTGGACTGCACCTCGCCGGCCGGCTTGAAGGCGGAGAGCACCATCCAGTAGAGGGGGAAGGCGACGGCGGCGGCGAGGAGCAGCGCGCCGCCCTCCGCGGCCAGTCGCCGAGGCCGGCGCGGCCGGCGGAGGGCGAGGGGTCGCAGACGGCTCACAGTTCCTCCCCCTGGCGGCGTATCAGCCGCAGGTAGCCGAGCGTGACGACGAGCAGGATCAGCAGCATCACGACGCCGATGGCCGAGCCGAGGCTGTACTGCGAGGACGCGAACGCCTTCTGATAGGCGTAGACGTTGAGCACGAGGTTCGCTCTCGCGATGCCGCCGCCGTTGGTCATGACGTAGATCTGGGTGAAGACCTTGAAGTCCCAGATCACCGACTGGATGGTGACGACGACGAGGATCGGCCGCAGCATCGGGGCGAGCACGCTGCGCCAGATCCGCCACTGCGAGGCGCCGTCGAGCGCCGCGGCCTCCAGCACCTCCCCCGGTACGGCGCGGATGGCCGCATAGACGGTCACCATCACGAACGGGAAGGAGCACCAGACCACTTCGAGCAGGACCAGGGCGAAGGCGCTGTAGCGGTCATAGGTCCAGGAGTAGTCCTCGAAGCCGGTCATGCCCAGCGCCACCAGGACCTTGTTCACCGGCCCGAAGTCGGGGTCGAAGAGGAAGACGAAGACGGTGGATCCGGTGATGGCGGGGGTCGCCCAGGCGCCGAGCCCGGCGAGCATCAGCGCGAGCCGGGGCAGCGCGCGGATGCGGGTGAGCAGCACGGCGAGCGCGCAGCCCAGCGTGACGGTGGACAGCACACAGGCCGCGGCGAACAGCACGGTCGCCAGCAGCACCCGCCAGAACTCACCGTCGGCGAACAGCTCGGCGTAGTTCCCCAGGCCCTGGAAGGTGGTCGGCTCGCCACCGGTGACCTGCGCCTGGGTGTATTCGAGGAAGGAGATCAGGCCGAGTTGGTAGACGGGGTACACCAGCAGGCCGCCGAGGACCACCAGGGCGGGGGCGAGATACAGCCAGGGCGTCCAGCCGCCGCGGCGGCTGCCGCTGCGCGGGGTGCTCACTTCCGGAAGGCCTCGTCCATCTTGCGGGCGGCCGCGTCGGCGGCCGCGTCCACGTCCTTCCGGCCGCTGACGATCTCCTGGAACATCGTCGGCAGCACCAGTGAGGAGTCGATCTCGCCCCAGCCGGGCGCGGCCGGGACGAACTTGGCGCCGGCGTCGAGCGTCTTGACGAACGGCGCGACGTAGGGCTTGCGCCGCGCGGCCTCGGCGCGCACGTCGCGGTACGTCGGCAGGAAGCCCATCGCGTCGAACAGCCGCCGCTGGGTCTTCTTGCCCGCCAGTTCCTTCATCAGGCCGACGGCGAGGGTGCGGTGGCCGCTGCTGTTGAGGACGCCGATGTTGTTGCCGCCCGCGAACGCCGGGGCGATGCGGCCCTTGGTGAGGCCCGGCAGCGGCACCACGGCGTACTTGCCCTTGACCTTGCCGTCCTCGACGGCCTGGTGGTTGAAGTCGCCGCCGATGGCCATGGCGGCCTTGCCCGAGGCGAAGGCGGTGACGGTGTCGTTGCCGCCCATGTCGGCGCACTTGGCGGCGGGGCAGTTGTCGTCGCCGAAGAGATCGGTGTAGGCGGCGATGCCCTTCCTGGCCGCGGCGCCGTCGAGGGCGGCGCGGTAGGTGCCGCCCTTTTCGGTGGCGAGTTCGCCGCCGGCCGCCCAGATGAACGGCAGTGCGCCATAGGTGTACGCGCCGCCGACCGCGAGGCCGTAGAGCTCCGGGCGCTCCTTGCGGACCTTCTTGGCGGCGGCGACGACCTCGGCCTGCGTGGTCGGCACGCGGATGCCGAGGTCCTTGAAGACATCGGTGCGGTAGTACAGCGCGCGGACACCGACGAACAGCGGTGCCCCGTAGACCTTCCCGTCCACGGTCACCGACTCCTTGGCCGTGGCGTCGGTGTCCTCGGCCTCCGGCCAGGCGCCGAACTCCCGGGTGACGTCCGCCAGTCCGCCGTCCTTGACGTACCCGGCGGTGTCGGTGTTGCCGTACTCGATCACATCGGGCGCGCTGTCCGGGTCGTTGAAGGCGGCCTTGATCCGCTGCGCGCGGGTGTCGACGGGTATGTAGTCGATGTCGATGTCGACGCCCTCGTGGCCGGCCGTGAACGCCGACACGGCCTGCCGCACCGCCCGCTCCTTGGGAGCGTTGTTGACCTCCTGGAAGAGCCAGACCCGCAGCGTGCCGGTCTTCGCGTCCCCCTTGGCGCCGGTGTCGGCCGTGGACGGTGCGCAGGCGGTGGCGGTCAGCGACGCGAGGACAACGGATGCGGTGGCGGCGGCGATGCGGGCAGGGAGCTGCATGGAAGGACCCTCCGAGGCATGGTTGCAACATGCGCAACGAGCGTTTCGCACTGAGCAATTGACCGGAAGATTAAGCGCGGCGGCAGGGCCTCACAAGAGCTCCCCAGTGGTCTCAACCACTCCGTGACCATCGGCTCCGCTCAGGCGGTGGCGGACGGCCGGACGACACCCCATCAGGGGGACGCAATCGGGCGGAAATCGCCCGATGGGGCGACGGGCCGTTTCACGAGAGGTACCCCACGAGGGCGCGAACGGGGCCGCGGAGGGCTCAGCGGCCGGCGCGGGAGAAGACAAAGGGCCCGGGTCCCTGAGGACCCGGGCCCGTGCCCGCGGTGGGGTGGCCCGCGCAGCCGTCGGCTGCGTCGAACCGCTGGTGCGCTCCTGCTCGGCGGTCGGCCGCGGCTACTTCTTGCCGCCGTCCTTACCGCCCTTGTCCTTGTCGCCACCGGCGCCCATGGACTCGAAGATCTCCTTGCACATGGGACAGACCGGGTACTTCTTGGGATCCCGCCCCGGGACCCAGACCTTGCCGCAGAGTGCGACGACGGGGGTGCCGTCGAGCGCACTCGCCATGATCTTGTCCTTCTGGACGTAGTGGGCGAAGCGCTCGTGGTCGCCGTCGCCGTGCGACACCTGCGGTGTCGGCTCTACGAGGGTCCCCGTACCTGCCCCGCGCTCGGGCTCAACAGTGCTCATAACTGCCAAGGGTACTCACGCGCGCGGAAAGCGGGGAGCCTCGGCCCGCAGCCGTCCGCGGGCCCGCCCCGAGGCCGCGGGGCGGGCCCGACCACCCTCCGCACCCCGGGTCCCGCCCGGCCGCCGTCAGGACGCGACCGGCACGGCACCCCGGTCACCGGCTGTCAGCCCCAGTTCGGCGGCGAAGGCCAGCGCGGCCTGCGGGCGGACTTCGTACCAGGAGTCGCGGTCGACGACCGCGTCCAGGAGCGCGGCTATCTCCGCGGCACCGACCGAGCAGGTCTCGGCGGCGGCGAGGAATGCCCGGACGGCCCGGACGGCGTCCACGGGCTCGACGTCCGCCTCCGTCCACGCCACGAGATCGTCGACGATCCGCTCGATGGCGGCTTCGCCGGTGCCCGCCCAGCTCACGGCCATCTCCAGGCCGTCGTCGAGCATGGTCGCGGGATAGGGCGCGCGGCCCCATGCGCCGTCCTGCCACCAGTAGACGAACCCGAAGAGATTGCCCTCGGCCTCGTGGCGCAGCCGCTCCCAGGGCAGCCAGTCGGGACCGCCGGCCAGGAAGTCGATCTGCCGGCCCCTGCTGTGGGTGTAGCTGCCGTCGGAGTCCTGACCGCACAGCAGCGCGCGGCCGCCCTCCAGGAGCCGCAGGCGCCACCAGTAGCTGCCGCCGCCGTTCCAGCACTGGAGCCCGGCGGGACTCCAGGTGAATTCGTCCCGGTCGTCCATGGCGGCCGATACGACGGCCAGCGTCGCGGCCCGCGCCCACAGCAGACGCGGATGGTCCAGATCCTCGGGCACGCCCGGCCTGTGCATGAGGCTCCCCGTTCGTCCCGCGCGGGCCCGCCGTCGCGTCCGCGCACCTCCCCTGACCTCTCGAAGCCTAGCGACGGGCACTGACAATTCCCCATGACGAAGCCGTAACAAGCTGCCCGCGGGGAGGGTCAGTTCAGCGACGGGTCGTCCGGGTACGTGGCGACCATGGCGAGCTCGTTGCGCTGCCGCCGCAGCACCGCCCGCCACAGGCCCTCCGGGGCCGGCGAGGAGACGTCGCCCGGCTCGGACTCGACGACGTACCACGCGCCCTCGACCAGCTCTTCCTCCAGCTGGCCTGGTCCCCAGCCCGCATACCCGGCGAAGATCCGCAGGCTGCCGAGCACCGCGGCGAGCAGCTCCGGAGGCGCCTCCAGATCGACCAGCCCGATCGCGCCGTGCACCCGCCGCCACCCCAGCGGCTCGTCGCCGGCCGTCATGTCCTCCGCCGCGTCCGTCACGGGCGCGCCGGCCACCTCCGCTTCGGCCCCGCCGGGCAGCGCGCCGCTCTCCACGGGCGGCCCACCGCCCTCCTTGGACAGCCCGCCGGGGACCACCGCCACGCCGAGCGCGGAGTCCAGCGAGACCGGTCCGCCCTGGAAGACGACCCCCGGCTCGCCGGCCAGCTCGGCCCAGGGCGCGAGGATGTCCCCGACGCCGACCGGCGTCGGGCGGTTGAGGACCACGCCGAGGGAGCCTTCCTCGTCGTGGTCGAGGAGGAGCACCACCGCGCGGTCGAAATTCGGGTCGGCGAGCGCGGGCGTGGCGACGAGCAGCCGGCCTGTGAGCGAGGACACCTCGGTCATGGCCACATGATCCCGCACTTCCGGCCTGAGCGGGGAGTCAACGGGCGGACCCGTGCGAGGGCAGGGCAGGGCGTACGGCGGCAGCACCGGCGCACGCGACACACCCGGATAACCCATTCAGGACATTTACCTGCATTTCAGCCAAATGGCGATTACAGATCAAAGCCTGATCGTAGCGGAGCGTGTTGTGACAAAGCCATTACATGCCCGAAGCACGCACACCTCTACGGAGACGCCCTCCGGCGCCCTTACCATTTCTCATTGGCCCTGCCCGTCTCCAGGAACGCGAGATCCATGACCGTCTCTACTGACGACGTACTGCTTGTCCACGGCGGCACCCCGCTCGACGGCGAGATCCGGGTTCGCGGTGCGAAGAACCTTGTGCCCAAGGCCATGGTCGCCGCCCTCCTCGGCAGCGGTCCGAGCCGGCTGCGCAACGTGCCCGACATCCGCGACGTCCGCGTCGTGCGCGGCCTGCTGCAGCTGCACGGCGTCACGGTGCGCCCGGGCGACGATCCGGGCGAGCTGATCCTCGACCCGTCGCACGTGGAGAGCGCCAACGTCGCCGACATCGACGCGCACGCCGGCTCCTCGCGGATCCCCATCCTCTTCTGCGGCCCCCTGCTGCACCGGCTGGGCCACGCCTTCATCCCGGGCCTGGGCGGCTGCGACATCGGCGGCCGGCCGGTCGACTTCCACTTCGACGTGCTGCGGCAGTTCGGCGCGACGATCGAGAAGCGCGCCGACGGGCAGTACCTGGAGGCCCCGCAGCGGCTGCGCGGCACCAAGATCCGGCTGCCGTACCCGTCGGTCGGCTCGACCGAGCAGGTGCTGCTGACGGCCGTCCTCGCGGAGGGCGTCACCGAGCTGTCGAACGCCGCCGTGGAGCCGGAGATCGAGGACCTCATCTGCGTACTGCAGAAGATGGGCGCGATCATCTCCATGGACACCGACCGGACGATCCGGATCACCGGTGTGGACAAGCTCGACGGCTACAACCACCGCGCCCTCCCGGACCGCCTGGAGGCCGCCTCCTGGGCGTCCGCCGCGCTGGCCACCGAGGGCAACATCTACGTCCGCGGCGCCCAGCAGCGGTCGATGATGACCTTCCTGAACACCTTCCGCAAGGTCGGCGGCGCCTTCGAGATCGACGACGAGGGCATCCGCTTCTGGCATCCGGGTGGCTCGCTCGACGCCATCGCCCTGGAGACCGACGTCCACCCCGGTTTCCAGACCGACTGGCAGCAGCCGCTGGTCGTCGCGCTGACCCAGGCGTCGGGCCTGTCCATCGTCCACGAGACGGTGTACGAGTCCCGGCTGGGCTTCACCTCCGCGCTGAACCAGATGGGCGCGCACATCCAGCTCTACCGCGAGTGCCTGGGCGGCTCCGCGTGCCGCTTCGGCCAGCGCAACTTCCTGCACTCGGCGGTCGTCTCCGGACCCACCAAGCTGCAGGGCGCCGACCTGGTCATCCCCGACCTGCGTGGCGGCTTCTCGTACCTGATCGCGGCGCTGGCCGCGCAGGGCACCTCCCGGGTGCACGGCATCGACCTGATCAACCGCGGCTACGAGAACTTCATGGAGAAGCTCGTCAGCCTCGGCGCGCACGTCGAGCTGCCGAACGGCGCGCTGCGCGACTGACCTGCCGCGCCCGCCGCACCACACGCCGAAGGGCGGCCACCCGGTCCGGGTGGCCGCCCTTCGGCGCTTCGTCAGCCGGCCCGCTCGGCCACCAGCACCGGGTTGTCGTGCGGGGTGAGGGTGCAGGGCGTGCCCGCCGTCAGGTCGCCGGCCTCCCAGCTGGGCAGGTCGGCCTTGATGTGCAGCCCGGCCCCGGTGGTCAGGTGCAGGCGGGTGGTGGCGCCGAGGAAGGTCGCCACCCGTACGGTCGCGGGCGCCCCCTCCGCGCCCGCGACCGTACCGGCGGCGACGGCGAGGCCCTCGGGCCGCACCAGCACATCGACCTCGCCGTCCTCGGCGCACGCGTCCGGAACGGTGCCGTGGACCGGCAGCCGACGGCCGAACAGCTCGACCGTCCCGCCCGCGCGCAGCGTGCCCGGCAGCCGGTTCATGGTCCCGACGAACTCCGCGACGAACGGCGTGGCCGGGCGCTCGTACAACTCCGCGGGGGCGGCGCACTGTTCGAGCCGGCCGTTCTGCATCACAGCGACGCGGTCCGCCATGGACAGCGCCTCCTCCTGGTCATGGGTGACGAAGACGGTGGTGATGCCGAGTTCGAGCTGGATGCGGCGGATCTCCTCGCGGAGGGTGAGCCGCACCTTGGCGTCGAGCGCGGACAGCGGCTCGTCGAGCAGCAGGACCCGCGGCCGGGCGGCGAGCGCGCGGGCGAGCGCGACGCGCTGCTGCTGGCCGCCGGAGAGCTGGTGCGGGTAGTGGCCTCCGCGTCCGGGCAGGCCGACCAGTTCCAGCAACTCGGCCGCCCGCGCTTCCCGTTCCGCGGCGGGGGCCTTGCGGACCCGCAGGCCGTAGCCGACGTTCTGGGCGGCGGTCATGTTCGGGAAGAGGCTGTAGGACTGGAAGACCATGCCGATGTCGCGGCGGTGCGCGGGGATCCGCGTGACGTCCTGGCCGTCCATGGTCAGCACGCCGCTGTCGGCGGTCTCGAAGCCCGCGATGATGCGCAGTGCGGTGGTCTTGCCGCAGCCGGAGGGACCGAGCAGGGCGACCAGTTCACCGGGGGCGATCTCCAGGTCCAGGCCGTCCAGCGCGGTGGTGGCGCCGAACCGGCGGCGCAGCCCCTTGAGCTGGACGGGCACGCCCGCCGTGGGGGCGCTCGCCGGGGTCACACTCTCTACGGACACACTCATGACGTCTTCCTTTGCTTGCGCGTGCGGTCGCGTCGGCCGCCCGCCAAGGTGGTGAGCAGAAGCAGCAGGCCCCATGTGATGAAGAGGCTCAACATCGCGGCGGCGCCGGCGAGTTCGGCGTCCGCGTCCCCGACCTCCACCATCCAGACGGCGAACGGCCGGTAGCCGAGCACGGAGGCGACGGTGTACTCGCCCAGGACCATCGCAAGGCCCAGGACGGCGCCTCCGACGACGGCGGCGCGCAGGTTGGGCACGACGACCCGGGCGAGGGTGGTGAGCCGCCCGGCGCCCAGGCTGCGGGAGGCCTCCACCAGGGTCTTGAGGTCGATGCCGCGCAGTCCGGCGTCCAGCGACCGGTAGAGGAACGGCAGCGACATGACGGTGTAGAGCAGCACAAGGACCAGCGGGAAGTTCTCGTCCTGGAGGACCATCAGGGTCTGGTAGAAGGGCGTCCGCGCCAGGTCGGGCGCCCAGGACAGGACCGTGTTGACGCCGGCGACCAGCGCGATCGGCGGGACGACGAGCGGCGTCATGCACAGGATCTCGACGACCGGGCGCAGCCGCGGCAGCCGCAGGTGGATCACCACCATGGCGGGGACGACCAGCAGCAGACCCAAGGCCACGGTGGCGAGCCCCAGTTCGACGGAGAGCAGCAGGCTGCCCAGCATGTCGCCGGAGACCAGGTGGTCGGTGTAGACGTCGAGCGAGAAGCCCTTGGCGGGGTCGTCGACGGTGAACCACAAGGAGGCGGCGACCGGGACGGCGAAGTAGAGCAGGGCGAGGAGGAGGACGGCGAGGCGTCCGTAGGGGCGCCGACCGCGGCGGGCCGGGGTGCGCTCGCCGGGCGCCGTCTCCTCGGGCGGCGCCACGGGCGCCTGCGCGGCGGTCGTCATCCCAGCCATCGGGCGCTCCTGCGCTGCAGCGGTATCTGTACGGCCATCACCAGCAGCGCGATGACGACCATGTTCAGGCTCATGGCGAGGGCGAGGTTCTCCTGGCCGACCAGTACGTTGCCGGCCAGGGCGTTGGAGATCTGGACGGTGATCAGCGGCACCGAACTGCCGACCATGACGGCGGCGGTGGCGTGCGAGGCGAAGGCGGTGCCGAAGAGCAGGACCGCGCCCCCGAGCAGCGAGGGGGTGAGCACCGGGATGCCGATGTGCCGCCAGAACTGGCCGCGGGTGGCGCCGCAGGACGCGGCGGCCTCCTGCCACTGGGTGCGCAACCCGTCGAGGGCGGGCAGCACGGTGACCACCATCAGCGGAATCATGAAGTAGAGATAGGCCAGCACCAGTCCGGCGGTGGTGTAGAGGCTGAAGCCGGTGGCGTCGAGCGACATGAGCCGGGTGAGGGTGCCGGTGGTGCCGAGGGTCGCGACGAAGGCGAAGGCGAGCGGGGCGCCGCTGAAGTTGGCGAGCACTCCGGATGCGGCCACCACCGCCCGGCGCAGGACGGGACGCCGTGAGGAGATCACGGCCTGCGCGATGAGCGTGCCGAGGACGGTCGCCAGCAGCGCGCACAGCAAGGAGAGCTGGACGCTGCCGCCGAGGCCGGTGGCGTAGATGCCCTTGAGCGACTGGCGGACGTTGTCGAGCGTGGCGTGGCTCGCTCCGGTGGCCGGGTCGGTGGCGGTGAACGCGCCGTGGACCATGGCACCGGCCGGCAGCCCGAAGCAGAGGACGAGGAACGCGAAGAAGGGCACGACGGCGGGCCAGGTGCGCCCGCCGGCCCGGGGTGGTCGGCGGCCGGCCGGGGCGGGCGCTGCCGCGCCGCCGGCGCTCGGGAGGGGGGTTCGGTCACTCATACGCGGAGGTTTCTCCAGGGAGCGGTGAGCAGGGTCGAGGGGCGGATCGCGGGGTCAGCCGACGGCCTTGCCCCAGCCCTCGTTGATGGCCACCTTCGCGGCGTCCTCCTGTTCCCCGGTGGGGAATTCGGGGGTGCCGTGGACCTTGGGCAGGCGGGCGGCGGCCGGTGCGTCGGCGGTGCCGTCCTTCGTCATCTCGTCCAGGAGGGCGGGCCGGGAGTAGCCCTTGAGCCAGATGTTCTGGCCGGTGGGGCTGTAGAGGAACTCCAGCCAGAGCCGGGCGGCCGCGGGGTGCGGCGCGTAGGCGTTGACGCCCTGGTTGTAGTACTGCGCGTAGGCGCCGTCCGAGGGCACCGTGACCTTCCAGTCGACGCCCTTGGCCTTGAGTTCCTTGCTGTAGCCGAGGTTGAGGTAGTCCCAGTCGATGGAGATCGGGGTCTCGCCCTTGCGGATGGTGGCGGGCGAGGACTGGACGGGCACGAAGTTGCCGCGCTCCTTGAGCTTCTTGAAGAAGTCCAGGCCGGGCCGCACGTCGTCGAAGGAGCCGCCGTTGGCGAGCGCGGCGGCGAAGACCGCGGAGAAGGCCGAGGAGGACTCCGCGGGGTTGCCGTTGAGAGCGACCTTGTTCCGGTAGCGGGGCTCCAGCAGTTCGGCGAAGGTGCGCGGGCACTTCTCGACGGCCTTGGCGTCGCAGCCGATCGAGATGTAGCCGCCGTAGTTGTTGAGGTAGGAGCCGTCGGCCTGCTTCTGCGTGCGGGGGATGTCCTTCCAGCCCCGCACCTTGTACGGCGCGAGCAGCTTCTTGCCGCGGGCGTTGCGCATGAAGGCGGTGCCCAGGTCCAGGGCGTCGACGGCCCGGTCCTGGCCGCGGCGCTTGTCGGCGGCGCCCAGGGCCAGCTGGCTGGTGCCGCCGGGGTTCTCGTTGTGGACCTCGATGCCGTACGTCTTCTCGAAGGTCTTGATCATCTCGCCGTAGTTCGCCCAGTCGGGGGCGAGCGCGTAGACGTTGAGCCTGCCCTCCTTCTTGGCGGCCTCGACCAGCGCGTCCATCCCGCCGAGGTCCGCGGCCGAACGGGCGGTGGCGGCCTTGCCGGTGACTGCGGCCGGAGCATAGCCGCAGCCCGCGGCGGTGGCGGCGGCCAGGGCGACCGCCACCGCGGTCACCGTCCGGCGCCTCGTCCGGGCCGGTTTCTTCGGCCGGGGGTCCGGGGGTCGCCCTCCGGGATGACACAGCACGATGGGTACTCCTGGGTCTTCGGCCGTCAACCTGTATGGACAAGCCGCTAGTCAGTAAGCCTCGGCAAGCTAACAGCAAGGAACCCCCCAAACAAAGCCCTGGGGGCAATAAAACCGCAGGTCATAAGCGTTATGAAAGAATAGGTTTAGAGTTCCGCCAGACGGTTAGACGCATACTTCGCACCAGCCGGGATGCGCACCACTGTGCACAGGTGGGATGATCGTCCGCAGGCACCGGGAAACCGCCGGCAAGCCTTCAGCACCAGGCCGCGAGGAGCCCTGTTGACCCGACGCCACCAGCAGATCGCCGAGACCCTGCGGCGTGCCATCACCGACGGCGCCCACCCCGTGGGCAGCACGCTGCCGTCGGAGAGCGAACTGGCCGCCGCGCACGGCGTTTCGCGGGGCACGGTCCGCCAGGCCCTCGCCGCTCTGCTCGCCGAGGGCCTGATCGGCTCCCGCCAGGGTGCCCGGCACATCGTGCTCAGCACGGCGCCCAGCCAGAGCTTCACCGAGCTGCGCAGCTTCGCCCAGTGGGCGCGGGCCGGCGGCCACTCCCCCGGCGGCCGGGTACTTCACTCCGCCCGGGGCGCCGCCAACGGCGAGGAGGCGGCACTGCTGCAACTCCCGCCGGGCGCGGAGGTGCTGCGGGTGCTGCGCCTGCGCACCCTGGACGCTGAACCGGTACTCCTGGAGCGCACCGTGTACGCGGCCTGGACCGCGGACGCGGTGGAAGCCCTGCCGCCCGACTGCGAGTCCGTCACGCAGGCGCTCCTGGACTCCTGCGGCCTGGTCTTCGCGCACGGCGAGCACCACATCGACGCCCTCGCGGCGGGCACGGTGGACGCCCGGGAGTTGCGGGTGCGACGGGGCAGCCCGCTGCTGCGCGTACGCCGCACCACGACCACGGCGGAAGGCCGCCCGGTCGAGACCTCGGACGACCGCTACCGCCCCGGTGCGGTCGTTTTCACCGTGCGCAACTCCACCCAGGCCAACCCCTTGGCGCGCACCACGGCCGACTGACCCGGCCTCATGCCCTCAGCCCTGCCCCCCACGGGCCCGTAAGGCCCCTTCCAGCGAACAGTGAGCCCGCATGCCCTCTCTGCCCGCCGCCACGCTCCCCGCAGCCCTGCTGTGCGACATGGACGGCACTCTCGTCGACACCGAGCACCAGTGGCTGGCGACCGTGGCCGCCTTCCTCCGGGAGCAGGGCGTCCCCGCCGAACAGGAGGTGCTGACCGCGTTCGCCGGGTCCCCGGTGGACGCGGCCGCCGAGCGCCTGGTGCGCGAGCACGGAGTGGCACTGGGCGTCGCCCGTACGACCGCCCTGCTCGACCGGGAATTCACCGCCCGGGTCGCCGCCGGGGTCACCGTGCAGCCAGGCGCCCTGCGGCTGCTGGACCGGGCCCGCGCGCTGGGTGTGCCCGCCGCGCTGGTCACCGCGTCCGAACGGCATGTCGCCGATCTGGTGCTGCGCACGCTCGGAGCGGACCGCTTCGCGCTGTCGGTGACCTCCGGCGAGGCGCCGCGTGGCAAGCCGCACCCGGACCCCTATCTGGCCGCCGCGAAGGGCCTGGGCGTCGATCCCGCGGACTGCCTCGCCGTGGAGGACACCCCGACCGGCGCGGCCGCCGCGCTGGCCGCGGGCTGCCGCCTGCTGGCCGTACCGACCGTGCCGGGCATCACACCCGGCCCCCGTACGTCCGTCGTCGCCTCCCTGGAGGACGTCGACCTGGCCGACTTCCCGTTCACCCGGGCGGCCTGACACGCCGCGGACCGCGGCCCTCCCCCGGGCATGCGAAAGGGCGGCCATCCCTGGAAGGGATGGCCGCCCTTTCGTGCCGTGCTGAGGGTGTTACTTACCCTTGGCGGCTTCCTTGAGCTTGGAGCCCGCGGAGACCTTCACGCTGTAGCCGGCCGGGATCTGGATCGGGTCGCCGGTCTGCGGGTTGCGCGCGGTGCGAGCGGCACGGTGGGTGCGCTCGAAGGTCAGGAAGCCGGGGATGGTGACCTTCTCGTCGCCCTTGGCGACGACCTCGCCGGTCACCTCGGCGAGGGCGGCCAGAACGGCGTCGGCGTCCTTGCGGGTCACCTCGGCGCGATCGGCCAGAGCGGCCACCAGCTCACTGCGGTTCATGTTTGTACTCCCGTGTTCTTCTTGCCAATGAGGCGTGAGATCGAAGCCGATGCTGCCAGGGCCCTTGGACAGTCCCCGGACCCGGGTCTGCTGACAGACCCTCGCGCCCGAATACGCATCCTGCCCCCACCTGCGGCGGTAAAGCCAATCCGGCACCCTGGAGGGTCACACGAAAAGCGCCACTGCCTCGTAGTGGTGACGTTTCGCACCGTGCCGCTCCGGGCCGGCCCCGCAGGGCTGTGGCCGTTTACTGCCAGCCACCCTATGGGGGCCTTGTGGACGGCGTGTCCTGCGACGCGCCGTACTCAGAGCGCCGTGGCAGCAGTCACAGCTTCGCCCGCCGCCTTGGCCGCCTCCCGGACCGCACCTGCCACCGCGCCCGCGACCTTGTCGTTGAAGACGCTGGGGATGATGTAGTTCGGGTTGAC